>NZ_JAQIVI010000050.1 GCF_028618695.1 Natrinema soli
CGCACGGCGAACGTGTTGGTCCGCTTCATCGCTCATTCCAACAGATGCACTCAACTGTTGTAAAGATGACCAATCCGAGGTGAAAGTGAACGTGGTGATATGGGTGCGAGACTCGGACTGACAGTAACGAGATAGGACGGCAATGGAGTGCACGCGATTCACGCCCACCGTGAACGGCGGGACTCTCTCGCTGTTAAAAGGTAGTTTGGAATGAACCGCCTCGAGGTCAAGCCCCGAGGACATCTCGAGTGCAGCCGAAAACCCGTTCCAGATTAGTATGGTGTTCCTCACATTATTATACTCTCCTCCCGTAGCCTATGGTACGATGTCCGATGATACGCCCCCTCCCGAACACTCATCGCAGGATGGCGGTACCGAACACCGTGATGTAAACGCCGTCGTCGTGGAAGAGTGGGTCGATGAGACGACCCCGTTCGAACGGGTGCACGAGATCATCCGCCGGACTTACGACTCTGAATCCGCGACGCAAATCGCTGACCGCGCCCACGTATCGCCGACCACGGCGCGCAAACACCTGCGAACGCTTGTGGACGCCGGCGAGGTGACGACATCCCAGGACGGACAAACGACGCAGTATCGGCGGTCGGAGACGGCTATCGTTACCGAACATGCACAGTCGCTCCTCGCGGAACGGACTCCAGCGGAAATCGCGTCCGGAATCGCCAATATGAAATCTAAAATACATGAATGGCGTGAAGAGTACGGCGTCGATTCTCCTGAGGAGTTCGCCCGTGAGTTGGACGTAGACGATGCCGACAGCGACTACGGCGCGGCACTCACCGAATGGCAAACGACCCGACGGAACCTCGCGCTCGCGCAAGCGGCACTCGCTATCGGTGAGGCTCGTCGCTCTGGTCACCTCACCGGAACAGACACCGACAACGATGGCGACGGTGGCACGTCCGTCATTGTATGACCGAAGACAGCGAGGGGGTCTCTCAACAGAGCCAACCGAGCGAACAGTCCGAGGTGTTCGGCCCTATCGACGCCGGGGCGTTACGCGAGATTCGAGAGCTGTTTGCGGAGATGGAGCCGTTGGTCGAGACGGCGTCACTAGACGATCCATTGGACCCGCAGATGCTTTCGGTTGAACTTTCAGACGGTGTCGGGGATGCATCGACTGCTCGGATGGACGTGCGGTGGAGTCTGACTGGCAACTACGCCGTTCACTATACGGACGACCGTGACCGGAACTTCCGGTTCGACTGCCACCCGAAACCCGACGCGCCGAGACGGCACTTTCATCCGCCGCCGGACGCCCCAAGCCGCCCTGTGGAAGCATCATGCATCACCGTCCCCGAGGCCTCCCTCGTCACACGAGCGGTTCTCCAACGATGGCGGTATGCCCACAATCAGGATACGTTCGAGGGCATCAACGACGCGGAGAATCCGCCGTGAAGCACTAAGGGTCCGCCAGACGCCCGCGAGACCGGCGCATGCAGGCGATGCGTATCCGTGGTTACACCCACCGCGCGAACGCACTACTTGACCGCGGGAACCCCACGAGTAAAGCAGCGCTTCGGACGCTGTCCCATAGGCCGGTTCGAATCCGGCCCCGCGCATGCTTCTCCGAGCAATTCCGCGAGAAGAAGCACCGCGACGAGGATTCGAATCAGGGAGAAGCTTCGTTGCGACCGTGGTTCGAATTCGGTCCCGCGCACTGCGAGACACGAGGGGGATGATCGTCTCGAGTTCGCGGACGGTGAGCGAAGCGAACCGTGAGCACTGAACAGATCGTAGAGCGGAATGGGAACACGGATACCATGTCGGTTGATACCGTCGCTCGAGTCCGTATTCGGCAAGGTAAGCCGACGCTGATATCGATCGAAACTCCTCCCGCGAACCGAGAACCGGGTCGAGGACGGCGACGGGTAGCGATCGGTCGCTTCCCCGTGCGATGTCCCGAATCGAATAGCGAAATAATGACAGTAATTTTGAACGCGGCGGAATTCGGATAGAATCGGCAGACGCGCGTCAGACGCCCCATAACGCTTATTCGAGCAGGACCGAGTTGTAGTATCAATGGCCGGGATAGACGACGTGTTCGGGGATCTCTTCGCGAGTGTCGATGCCGTCGTACTCTTTTCACCGAGCGGTTCGTACTACGAGCGGTTCGTGGCCGTCGAAGACCTCGATGTGGTCGTCGTCGGCACCGAAAACGCCGTGGGCGCGGAGACGTTCGTCGAACTCCCCCTCGAGTTCGAGGACATCTCCGAGCGGATCCGATTCGGGCTCGAGGGCGCGCTCGAACAGGGCGTGATCGAAGACGGTGACGAACTCGCCTGTGCGACGAGCGTCTTCGGGGACGGAATCGATACGGTGTCTCGCGTCCGCGCTGACGCGGAAAACCACACCGGGATCTACGACATCTTTGCCAAATCCCGTGCGGACCCCGAAGTGGTCAAGGCGGTCCTCGAGTTGGCGATCGAACTGGGACAGAAGGGACAGAAGGGCAAACCCGTCGGCGCGCTGTTCGTCGTCGGCGACGCGGGGAAGGTGATGAACAAGTCCCGCCCGCTCTCCTACAATCCCTTCGAGAAATCCCACGTCCACGTCGGCGACCCGATCGTGAACGTCATGCTAAAGGAGTTCTCGCGGCTCGACGGCGCGTTTATCATCTCTGACGCGGGGAAGATCGTCTCCGCGTACCGCTACCTCGAGCCCTCGGCGGAGGGGGTCGACATTCCGAAGGGGCTGGGCGCGCGACACATGGCCGGCGGCGCGATCACGCGGGATACCAACGCGATCGCGATCGTGCTCTCGGAGAGCGACGGGCTCGTCCGGGCGTTCAAGGGCGGTGAACTCATTCTGGAGGTCGATCCGGAGGCGTACTGATATGGTGGATTGGCAGACGTTCGTCAACGAGCCGGCCGTCATCGCCGCGGCGGTGCTCGCGCTCGGGCTCGTCGTCGGCTATCTCGTCGGCAGGCTCAACGAGGAGTTACTCTCGGCCTCGGGCGTCCCGGAAGCCGTCGAGGGAACGCCGTTCGAGCGGACGGCCCAGTCGATCGGGACCTCGACGGTCGAGATCGTCGCCCGGCTGAGTTCCTGGTTCATCTACGGGATCGCGGTGCTCACCGCGATCCACATCGCGCAGTTGCTGGACACTGACGCGTTCTGGCTCCGTGTTACCGAGTTCATCCCGCAGCTGTTCATCGCCGTGCTCGTACTCATTCTGGGGTTCATCGTCGCGGACAAGTCGGAACTGATCGTCAGCGAGTATCTGCGGGGCGTCAAGCTTCCCGAGGTGTCGGTCATCCCGAAACTGGTCAAGTACTCCGTGCTGTACGTCACGTTCATCATCGCGCTCGGCCAGATCGGCGTCCACGTGCTGGCGCTGTTGATCCTGCTGACGGTCTATGCCATCGGAATCATCATCGTCGGCACCGTCGCCTTCAAGGACTTCCTCGCCTCGAGCGCCGCCGGTATTTACCTGCTCCTCAACCAGCCCTACGGGATCGGCGACGAGGTCCGAATCGGCGACCAGACGGGCATCGTCCAGGAGGTCGACCTGTTCGTCACCAAGATCGAAGACGACTCGGAAGAGTACATCGTCCCGAACCGCAAGGTCTTCGAGAACGGCGTCATCCGGATGCGAGACTGAGACGGGGAACTCGTCGATTCCGGACGGCTATTCGATTCCAGAGCGCTACTCGAGCGAGAGGCCAGCGTGCCAGCGGTCGACGCCCGCCGCTCGTTTGACGGCGTCCATTTTCGCCAGCAGATGGGTCGCGAGCGTCGCGGTTTCGGCGGCGCGGGACTCTCCTTCGGTCCGGAACTCGCCGGTTTCGCGGTTGGCGTAGACAGTACAGACGGCGCCGGCCCGGAGCCCGTACAGACTCGCGAGCGTGAGGATGGCGCTGGCCTCCATCTCGATGTTGGTGACGTTCGCCGCTTTGAGTTCGTCGACCAGATCGTCGGCGCCGGCGGCTTCGAAGCCGTCGAATCCCGGCCGGCCCTGGCCGGCGTAGAACGAGTCCGCGCTCATCGTCACGCCGGTGTGATACTCGTAGCCCAGCCGTTCGGCGGCGGCGACGAGAGCGGAGACTACCTCGTAATCCGCGGCGGCCGGATAGTCCTCGCGGACGTACTCGTCGCTGGTTCCCTCCTGACGGACCGCGCCGGTCGTGATCACCAGGTCGCCGACGGCCATCTCGGGCTGGATCGCACCGCAGGAGCCGACCCGGATGAACGTCTCGACGCCGACTCGAGCGAGTTCCTCGACCGCGATCGCGGCGGAGGGGCTGCCGATGCCGGTCGAGGTGACCGAGATAGGCGTCCCGTCGGCCTCGCCCGTCGCCGTTCGGTACTCGCGGTGGTGGGCCCGAATCTCGTACTCGTCCCAGAACGCGACGATCTTCTCGAGGCGCTCGGGGTTTCCGGGGAGGAGCACGGTCTCGGCTACGTCGTCGGGAGCGACCTCGAGATGGTACTGAACGTCGGCGTTCGGGTCTTCGCTGTCGTGAGACATTGAATAGCGTCGATTCGATCCGACGCTGTATATAAATGCGGGGCGCGCGTACCGTCCCGGTATGGTTCGAGGAACGCTCGCGGACACCTACGTCGCTGCGATTCAGCACGAGCTGGTCGAGCTGCCGCCGGACGCGACGCGCGTGGGCGTCGTTCGACGGCCGACGTCGTGGTTTCACGCGGCCGTCGACGAGAACCGACCCGAACTCGGCCCGCCGGCCGACCTGCTCGAGTCCATGCGCGACGCGGAGGAGGACATGAAAATGCAGGGCCTCTGTGAGGAGGGAGCCCACAACGCCGCGTGGGACCAGGTCGGGTTCGGCGAGGCGTATCGCGAGTACCTCGAGAACGCTGACGAGGCGCAGGCGGCGGTCGCTGCACTGGACGATCGACTGTCAGCCGGCGAGTCGCTGGCGCTGGTCTGCTACGAGAACACCGAGAAGAAGCGGTGTCACCGGACGGTTCTCAAGGAATTCCTCGAGACGCAGACTTGAGTAGCGGGGCCGTATATCGACGAGGTGATGCACGAATTCGCTCCCTCGGACCGAACGGAACGCGAAATCTCGCGCCTGGTCAAAACCGTCGTCACCCCGCGACCGATCGCTTGGATCAGTACGGTGAGCGACGCGGGCGTCGACAACCTCGCGCCGTTCAGCTCGTACAACTACGTCTCACTGACGGAGCCCACTGTGCTGTTCAACACGCCCAACGGACCCCGCAGCGAGCTGAAGGATACGGCCCGAAACGCGCTCGAGAGCGGTGAGTTCGTCGTCAATATCGTCACGGAAGCCGATATCGAGCGGATGGACCACACCTCCGCGGCCCTCCCGGACGACGAGAGCGAGTTCGATCTCGTCGACATCGAACGCGGCGAGTCGCGAACGGTTTCAGCGCCGCGCGTCGCGGACGCGACCGTCTCGATGGAGTGTACGCTCCACGATTCGATCGAGGTCCACGACAAGCTGATGATCCTCGGCGACGTCCAGTACGTCCACGTCGACGATGAACTCCTGACCGACGGCCAGATCGATATGCGCGATCTCGATACCGTCGGGCGGCTCGGCGGGCCGTACTACACCGTCTCCGATCCGCTGCCGTTCGAGCGGCAGTTCTGAGAACTGCGCTTCGTGAGTTACTCGAGCGTTTCCTGCGTGATCGTATTCGGAAGCAGTTCGCCGAGCGCGTACTCGGTCGGCTCCTCCCCCTCGCCCTCATCGCAGTAGACGACGAGGTCGTCGTCGCAGAACTCAGCGAGCGTCTGCCGGCACATCCCGCAGGGCGTGACGCCGTCGCGGCGGCCCGAACTCACGGCCAGCCGGGCGAACTCCCGGTGGCCGTTCTTGACCGCCTCCGCGATCGCGACCTCCTCCGCGTGGAGGCTGTTGCTGAAGTTCGCGTTCTCGAGGTTACAGCCCACGAAGACCTCGCCGTCGGTCGTCTCGAGGGCGGCACCGACCCGGTACTCGGAGTAGGGAACGTGCGCCCGATCTTGGACGTCGCGAGCGGCGGTGATAAGCTCGTGTTCGGTCACGACGAGTGGTAGCTCGAGCGGGTGCAAGAAGGCATCGACCGGTTGGGTTTCGACGGCCGAGACGGCCGACGGTGATCAGTCCTCGCCGGACTCGTAGTGGTCGCCGGCGGCGTCCGGCAGGCGGGTGCGCCCGACGAGCACGAGGACGAGGATGACCGTCATGTGCGGAATCGTCCGAATGAGCTCCGTCGGAAGGCCGTATCCCGCCGTTTGAAGCGTGTCCTGCATCGAATTGAGTCCCGCGAAGAGGAACGATCCGACGAGGGCACCGAGCGGGTGGTAGTTCGCGAGCAGGTAGGTCGCGATCGCGATGAATCCCCGACCGTTGATCACGGTGTCGCCGGTGCCGGTGAACGTGCCGAGGGTACCGAGGGCGAAGCCCGCGCCGCCGAGCCCGGCGAAGACGCCCGAGAGGAGCACCGCGGCGTAGCGGATCTTGCGGACGTCGACGCCGGCCGTATCCAGCGCCTTCGGGTTCTCGCCGCTGGCGACCACCCACCGCCCGAAGTTCGTCCGAGCGAGCAGGTACCAGCCCGCGAGGGCACCCGCGAGCATGATGTACACCTGCGGCTCGGTGTCGAACAGCAGATAGCCGAAGATCGGAATCTCCGACAGCATCGGGACCGTCACGTTGTCGAAGAGAGCGACGTTCGCGGTGTTCGGGCTCCCGAAGACGATCCGCGAGGCGAACGGCGCCAGTCCCAGCGAGATGAGCCAGATCGCGAGTCCGGCGATGATCTGGTCGGCTTCGAACTCGATACAGACGATCGCGAAGATCAGCGCGAAGACGACGCTGACGAGTACGCCGATCAGCAGGCCCCACCAGAGGTTCGACAGACCCAGCGTCGTGCCACTGCCGAGCCAGTAGACGGCGATGATCGCGCTGAACGACGAGACGATCAACAGCCCCTCGATGCCGATGTTGATGACGCCGCTCTTCTCGGCGAAGATACCGCCGATCGCCGCGAGCGCGATCGGGACGGCGAGCCGAAGCGTCGACGTCTGCCAGCTCGCCGGCGTCAGCCAGAGGAAGAGCAGGCAGACGACGAGGCCGCCGAGAGCCGTCGCGAGCGGATATCGGGCGAGGGTTTCGCGCGTTCGGCGGAATCGCTTACGCATCGTTCTCACCTCCGTCGTCGGCTCCCGAGCCACCGCCGTCTGCCCGAACGGGCTCCGCCGAACCGACGTCGACGTACCGTCGACCCACCATCCGGAAGAACTCCGGCATGGCGACGAAGAGGACGATGAGGCCGGTCAGGATGACGACCAGTTCCGGCGGGACATCCGTTGCTGTCCCGATCCTGCTCGAGCCGCTCTCGAGGACGCCGAACAGGAAGGCCGCCGCGCCGACACCGATCGGACCGTTGCCGGCCAGCACCGAGACGGCGATCCCGTCGAACCCGATCGACGGAACGTTCTCGAGCCAGCGGCCGTGCACCATGAGCACCCAGAACGCCCCGGCGATGCCACCGAGCGCGCCCGAGAGAGTCATGCTGGCGACGGTCATCTTCTTCTCGTCGACGCCGCCGTAAGCGGCCGCTTCCGGCTGCGTACCGCTCATGCGCAGCTCGTAGCCGAACGACGTTCGAGCGAACAGCCACGCGATGGCGATCATGAGCGCAACGGCGAAGGCCAGCGCGAGCAGCGAGAAGTCTACTCGACCGGCGAAGCCGATCACCGGAACGGTCGGTATCTCGGCGTACTCGGGAACCGGTGCCGTCTGTGGATTGTTACTGTTCGGATCCTGAAACCGCGAGGAGAGCAGCGTCGAGGTGATGCCGACCGCGATAAAGTTGAGCATGATAGTCGTGATGACCTCGTTGGCATCGGCGTAGGCTTTGAGCGCGCCCGGAATCGCACCGTAGAACCCGCCGACGAGCGCACCGGCGAGGACCCCGAGCGGGATGAGCACGACGGTTCCGACTAACCCGTCGGGAACGACCGACGCCGCGTAGACGACGGTGACTGCCGTCGCGAGCCCGCCGACGACCAGCTGTCCCTGCGTGCCGATGTTGAGAAGGCCGGCGCGGAACGCGACCGCGACCGATAGCCCCGCGAAGATCAGCAGCGTCGTCTGCTGGAGCGTCGTCGCGAGGCTTCCATTAGTGAACTGCCAGCCGCCCTCGAGCGGGTGGCCCAGGGCCCCGAAGAACAGCTCGTAGTAGACCTGCATCGGGTTGTAACAGAACGTCATGCCGGCTACGTCGAGACCGGCCCGACAGGAGGCGAATCCGCCGGAGACGAAGACGAGGATGCCGCCGATGAGGACGGCGGCGAACAGTGCCGCGACGCTGATAACGATGCGATCGAAGATCGATGCCCGGACGAGGCGCTCGAGAAGCACCTCGAGTCGCTCCCTCATCGGGACTCACCCGCGTTCGGCCCGTCGACCGCGTCCGTTCCCGGCCGGTGACCAGCCATGCGCAAGCCGAGTTCTTCCTCGGTGATGGTGTCCGGATCGGTGACGTCGATGAACTCGCCCTCGTAGATGACCGCCAACCGATCCGATAGCGACTGCACCTCGTCGAGCTTCGAGGAAACGAGCAGGACCGCGACCCCCTCGCGGCGAAGCTCGAGCAGACGGTCGTGAATGAACTCGGTCGAGCCGATGTCGACGCCGCGGGTGGGGTGGGTCGCGACGACGAGCGAGGGATCGCGCTCGAACTCGCGGCCGACGATGAACTTCTGCTGGTTGCCACCCGAGAAGGACTGCGCGTCGGCGTCGGCGTTCGGCGGTCGAACGTCGTAGGTCTCGATGAGCTCCTCGGTGTGGTCGCGGACGCCGGTCCAGTCGATGCGACCGCCGTCGGAGAATCGGGCCGACCGCTGGCTTCCGAGGACGCCGTTCTCGACGAGGTCGAACGGCATGACGAGTCCCCTCTCGTGGCGATCTTCGGGGATGTAGGCCATCCCGCTCTCGATCCGTCGACGTCGAGACCACTCCGTGATATCCGCACCCTCGTAGGCGATCGTCCCCTCATCGGGCGTCCTGAGGCCGGTGATCGCCTCGACCAGTTCGGCCTGTCCGTTGCCGTCGACGCCCGCGATACCGACGATTTCGCCGGCGCGCACGTCAAGATCGATCCCCGAGACGAGCTCGACGCCGCGGGCGTCCTCGACGACGACGTCCTGCGTCGAGAGGACGACGTCGCCCGTCTCGACCGGCTCCGATTCGGCCTCGAGGAGCACTTCCCGGCCCACCATCCGCTCGGCCAGGTCCTCCCGGCTCGTGCGCTCGGGACGGACCGTCCCGACGGACTTCCCGTCTCGGAGGACGGTGATCGCGTCGGCGGCATGAGTCGCTTCGTCGAGTTTGTGCGTGATGAAGATGATCGTCTTTCCCTGGGCGGTGAGCTCCTCGAGGACGTCGTAGAGGCCCTCGACTTCCTGGGGCGTGAGAACGGCGGTCGGCTCGTCGAGGATGAGGATATCCGCACCGCGGAACAGCGCCTTGAGAATCTCGACGCGTTGCTGGACGCCGACGCCCACGTCTTCGACGGTGGCCCCCGGATCGACGTCGAAGCCGTATCGATCACAGAGGTCGCGAATGTCGCGGTCGATGCGATCGCGATCGACCGCCATGCCGAACCACTTCGTGGGTTCGTTCCCCAATGCGATGTTTTCGGCGATCGTCATCGGATCGACCAGCATGAAGTGCTGGTGGATCATCCCGATGCCGGCGTTGATGGCATCCCGCGGCGAGTCGAAGGTCCGTTCCTCACCGTCGACGACGACCCGACCCTCCTCGGGCTCGTAGAGTCCATAGAGGACGTTCATCAGCGTCGTTTTCCCGGCACCGTTCTCCCCGAGCAAGGCGTGGACGGTCCCTCGTTCGACGCGGAGATCCACGTCGTCGTTCGCTACGACTCCTGGGAACCGCTTGGTGATGCCGTCGAGGTGGACGGCGAGGTCGCTGCCTGTGCTCTTCGTATCGGCAGTGTGCTCCCCCACCTCTGTGGTTGGTCCTATCCCGTCAGTCGTCCCCATTCCGGGCTCGCTCATACGGTTACAGTTCGCTTGGGACGTCGATCTCGCCGTCGATGATCGCTTGCCGGGACTCCTCGAGATCGTCTTTGATCTCCTGAGGGATCTCGCCGCCGATCGCGTCCCCGTAGACGGCGCTGACGCCATCTTGCTCGAGGCCGAGGGTTTCGTCTGCACCGCCCTCGAACTCGTCGTTGACGACGGATTCGATGGCGTTGTAGACGGCGGTGTCAACGCGCTTGACCATGCTCGCGAGGATGACGTCCGCGAAGTCCTCGTTGGAGAGCGACTGGTCGCTGTCGACGCCGATCGCGAACCGACCTTCGTCCTGGGCCGCCTGGAAGACACCGATACCGGTTCGGCCGGACGCGTGGAAGATAATGTCCGCGCCGTCGTTCTGATACATCGATCGAGCGGTAGATTGTCCCTGGGCGGTATCGTTGAAGCTACCGGCGTACGACGAGACGACGTCGACGTCGTCGTTCGCGTGCTCGACGCCGGCTCGGAAGCCGGCCTCGAACGACTGGATCAGCGGCGTTTCGGTGCCACCGACGAAACCGACGGTGCTGGCGTCGGGGTTCGTCTCGCCGGCACCGGCGGCGAACTCCCGATCGGTCAGCAGTCCGGCCAGGTGGCCGACTTGGAACGATCCGTCGGGTTCCTCGAACCCGTAGCTCCGGACGTTGTCTTCCTCAACCACTGCGTCGACGATAATGAAGTTCTGGTCCGGATAGTCGGGGGCGTTTTCCCCGAGTGCCTCGGCCTGCGCATAGCCGATACAGCTGATCAGATCGTAGTCACCGGACTCCGCGAAGTCGCGCTGTGCACTGGGGAACTCGCCTTCTCTCCCCGGTTCCCGTTCGTCGAACGCGAGGTCGAATTCGTCCCGTGCGTCCACGACTCCCTGTTTGGCCATGTCGTTGAACGAGTCGTCACCGAGTCCGCCGGTTGCGTACACCATTCCGACCTGATACTCTGCGTCACTCTCCCCACCGAACCCACCAATACAGCCGGCGACCCCTGCGAGGCCGACTGCACTCAGTCCTTTAAGAACGCTGCGTCTCTCTCGTGACATGCACTATCGTACAGTAACTATCTGCTAAATATCCGTCGGAGAGTTCGTTTCGATCCGGGGAAAAACTCACTAAATATCCGATCGTCCCGTTTGGTTGCGTTTCTACGTCAGCTATCGGGCGTCGCGTCCGATACTGTCGACTCGAGGACGGCCCGTGCGTCCGCGACGAGGGCGTCGATGTCGTCGCTCTCGGCGTACAGGCGAACGTACGGCTCCGTCCCGCTCGGTCGAACGAGCAGCCACGACGCGTCCGCGAACTCGAGCCGGATGCCGTACTCCGTCTCGACGGAGGCCTCCGGAAACGCCGCAGGCAGCTCGGTCTCGAGCGCAGCCATTACGTCGGCTTTGGCCGCGTCCGGGCACTCGATGCTGACCTTTCGGTAGGGGCGTTCGGTGACCGGCTCTCTGAGCCGATCGGTATCGCCGGCGTTGGCGACGAGCGCCGCGACGACCGCGGCGCTGACCACGCCGTCGATCCAGCCGCCGAAGGCGGTGTGGATGTGTTTCCAGGGCTCGGCGGCGAAGACGACCTCGGTGTCCTCGCCGCCTGTAGAACGTTCGCGCGCGATTCCCTCGTGGAGGGACCCCAGCCGAACGCGTTC
>NZ_JAQIVI010000500.1 GCF_028618695.1 Natrinema soli
GGGGGCCGTCGACGGCCTCGAGGAGTCGATCCGCGTCGGTCTCGATCGGCCCCATCGGCTCCTTGAGCTCGCGGCGGAGCTCGTCGGGTAAAACCAGTAGCTGCTCGTCGGCGGGCTCCGGATCGTGTTCGTCGTCGCGGGTCACGCCAATCAACGAACCTTCAGGGCGTACGCGCCCGATTCGGTGATCTGCATCTCCGTCGCGATCTCGCTTTTCTCGGGATGGGCGATGATGACGTAGCCCGCCCAGTCCTCGGTCAGCGACGAGGAGTTGCAGGCGTCACAGGTTTCGTTGTCCGGTTCGTTGACCCGGTGACACTCGCGACAGACGAGGCGGTCGGATGCCATGGTTATTCACCTGCGGTCGCTTCGCGTTTCTCGCGTTCTTCCTCGAGCCAGCCGTGTTTGCCCAGACCCGGCTGTTTCGCGGTGAGGCCGATCTTCGAGTCGCGCGGGTTGCGCTCGTCGATGCTCTTGGTGACGATGCGGGCCCGGACGGCGTCGTCGACGCCGAGCGAGCGGGCGGACTCGTTCGAAGCGAGCCGCTGGTTCTCGCCGTCGAAGGCGAGATACTCGTCACTGATCTGGGAGACGTGCAGCAGGCCGTCGACGGGACCGATGCCGACGAAGGCACCGAACTCGACGACTTCGACGACGGTGCCGTCGACGACTTCCTGCATCTGTGGATCGAACGTCACTGCGTCGAACTCGGCCTCGTAGTAGACGCCCGGCCGATTCGGCAACACCGTCCCCTCTCCGATATCGCGGACGTCGGTGACGGAGACGATGCTCCCCACCTCCTCGTCCATGCGCCCCTCGAGTTTGTCCTGGAGCAGTCGTTTGACTCGATTCGGCGAAACGTCGCCGAGTTCTTCCGGCGGTACTTCTACCGTGTCCTTCAGCCTAACCCGTTTGTACATCTATGGTTGAGTGATCGCTAACTTGTTTCTCCCGCGTAATGCAATTACCGGTCTGCTCGCCTCGAGCACCCGGTCGCGCAGCGGGCGGTCGTTCGTCACGACGTAGTCGACGGTTCCCTCGCGAGCGAGTTCGACCAGAGCGTCGTCCGCGTACGACGCCTCCGTGTCGACGACGAGACAGCGCTCGGTCGCCAGATCGTGGCCGACGGTCGCGGCCGTCCCCTCCTGGCCGCCCTTCTCGGACAGCCGCCGTAATTCCTCCACGACGGCCTGTGGAATCGTCGGCTCGAATGAATCGAGCAATCGTTCGAGTTCCTCGAACAGCCGCACGTCGAGTTCGACCGGCATCATGAGCGCGCTCGTGTCGAGGGCGACCCGCGTCCGCGTGCTCATCGCCTTAGTCCGTGAGCGTTCCCAGCCCGATCAGCCGCCAGCGCGCGCCGATGCGGCGGTTGATCGCGATTTTCGTCCCCGGATCGGCGGCGACGGGTCGCTTGAGATTGACCTCGCACTCGCCGCTTCGGGCGCTGGTGACGGCCCCGACGGTCGTCGCCGTGCCGACGGTCATCATCAGCGGCTCGCCGGTGCTGATCTCGT
>NZ_JAQIVI010000501.1 GCF_028618695.1 Natrinema soli
CCGTCGCTCGAGTCGGTCCTC
This sequence comes from Natrinema soli, assembly GCF_028618695.1. The sequence continues at coordinate 22 of NZ_JAQIVI010000501.1, forward strand.
CGCGTCGACGCTCGAGTCGACCTCGACCGCGGCGTTGTCGGGTTCGACGGTCGCGACGAGGTCCGTCGAGACGCGGGCGAACTCCTCGAGCGCGGCCGCGGGATCGGGGAGATTGATCAGGAGCGCCTGACAGACCACCAGGTCGAAGGTGTCGTCGGGAAACGGAAGCCGAACGGCGTCGCCGGTTACGACCGGAACGTGTTCGTCCGCGATCGCGAGCAGGTCGGAATCCGCGTCGCAACCGATCACCTCGCCCGGCGACTCCGCCGCGAGGACGTGGCTCAACTCGCCGGTCCCACAGCCCGCATCCAGAACCCGGTCGCGAGAGTCGAGGGCGAGCGGCTCGAGCGCGTCGCGGGAATCGGCCCACATCCCCTCGCGGGTCCGACTGAGATAGGATTCGGAGAACTCGCGCACGGACGGCGCTTCGAGCGTCTCGAGTAAAAACGGGTCGATTTCTCGGATCCGCTACAGGGCTGTGACGGCAGCTACTCGTCGCGAAGCTCTTTGACCCGCTGAATGTTCCACGCGAAGCCGCGGCCGTCCTCCGTCGGCGTCTCGAGCGCGAACGGCAGATCCCGCAGTTCCGGGTGGTTCACGATCGCGCGCATGCCGTCCTCGCCGATGTAGCCCTCGCCGATGTGGGCGTGCTCGTCCTTGTGCGTGCCCACGTCGTGTTTCGAGTCGTTGAGGTGGATGTACTCGAGGTGCTCGAGTCCGACCACGTCGTCGAAGCGGCCGACGGTCTCGTCGACGGCTTCGGGCGTCGTCAGGTCGTTACCCGCGACGAGCGTGTGGGCGGTGTCGATGCAGATGCCGATATCGGTCTCGGTGCGGTCGATGATCCCCGCGAGGTGCTCGAACTCGCCGCCCAGCTTGGTTCCGCTGCCCGCGTCGGACTCGATGAGGATCCGAACGCCGTCGGGCACCTCGAGATCGTCGATGACGCTCGCGGCGTTGTCGAGCCCGCCCTCGACGCCCGCGCCGGTGTGGGCGCCGAGGTGGACGTTGACGTACGGAATCCCGAGCCGTTCGGCGGCGTCGAGTTCCGCCTGCATGCTCTCCATGGACTTCCTGCGGAGGTCGTCTTTCGGCGTGCAGAGATTGACGAGGTAGGCCGAGTGGATGACCCACGGGCCCTCGAGTCGGTCGTCGCTCGCTTCGCGGAAGCCCGCGGCCGCCTCGTCGCTGATCTCGGGCTGTGCCCAGACCTGCGGCGAGGTGGTAAACACCTGCCCACAGTTGCCGCCGAACGCGGTCTGGCGGTGAACCGCGTTTCGGAGATCGTCGTACGGCGGTGTTTCCTCGTCGGACGAGACGCGCGAACCGGAGATCGAAACGTGTGCGCCGACCTTCATCGTCATGGATTCCCGTCAGTACCGGGTCGTGATAGGTATAACGGAGCGCCTCGAGTTCGGGCAATGTCTCCATACCGGCCGATAGACGTGCGGTGGCGCGTGCCGCGCTACGGTTCGCCACTGGCAAACCGTCGCTCGAATCCGCGCGAGGGATGAGCGAGGGAAGTATGACCGAGCGAATCGGCTGGGGAGGGTGTGGAAATCCCTAAATGCCAGTATGAGAACCGGTGACCGATTTTGAACAGATAGCTTATATCATACCGGAGTAAATAGCTGTCACCTGCTTCTGGCAACTAGGAATACCACGTCCTCCCCAGCCGATTCGCTCACTACGTTCGCTCATCCCTCGCGCGGTGTTCTCCTGCGATTCACTGGTCGTTCATCGCAGGACAGCACGCGCCACCGCAGCAATCGTTCGAGCCCGTCTACGAGACGCCGGTCGATCGCCGACGGTCACTGGTTGTCCGCCTCGAGCACCTCCCGATTCCGAACCCACGCGTCACTGCCGAACTTCCGGTCGGCGAGGTCGCGAGCGGCCTCGAGTTCGCCATCTCGCCAGGTCGACTCCGCGGCGTCACACCAGTCTCCGAGTGCCCCCGCGATCGCGTCGACGGCTTCCTCGCGGCCGATCCCCCTCTCGTCACGGATACTCGTCACCCGATCGGTGAACGTCGATTCCGCGAGATCGGCCTCGAATACCCCCACGTGTTTCCGGGGCTCGAGGGCGTAACTGATCGACCCGTGCTGGATGACGACGTCGCGCTGGCGGTACTGAGCGTTGCCGCTGATCTTCTCTGCTTGCGCGCTCGCATCCGCAGGCGCGACGATGTCGTGTGCCGGGTTGATGTCCCGCAGATAGCACGAGGGCTGGTAGATCGCATCCTGTTCGGCCGACGCGAAGGCCGCGCCGACGCCCATCCGATCGAAGGCCTCGAGAACGGGTTCGCAGAACAGTTCGTAACAGTCCATCAGGTTCCCCGGAACCTCGTCGGCGGGAGCCACGATCGTGTACGAAATATCGGCGTGTCGGTCGTGGTAGATGCCGCCGCCGCCGGTCTGTCGGCGGGTGACGTCGATCCCCTCGCGCTCGCAGAACTCCCAGTCGACCGTGTCGGCGTCCTGCCGGTACCCAAGCGAGAGCGTGCTCGGCTCCCACGAGTACGTGCGGACGGTTCGAACGTCGTCCTCGAGCGCCGTTCGCGCAGCGATCTCCTCGAGGGCCATCTGCGTCGCCCCGTCACGGGGCTCGTCGCGGATCAGTCGCCAGTCCCGATCGGACAGTGCCGTCATGTCCGACTCCACGCGGACGAGGTGGAAAGTGATTCCGACGGCACCGGCATTTCGTATAGCACTGAAAGGTTTATTCGGGGCCGAAACGCGGTTTCGACCGTCTTCGAACGGGTACCTCGAGTCAGTTCACGTCACCTCGAGCGAGCATCGACACGCTCCCGACCGCGGTACGAAGCCGATGCCGCCGATCGGTCCAAGTACGAACGCCGATACCGCTGATCGTCCCCGAGTACGAGCGCTCGTCACGCCGTTTTTACGTACCCGGCGGCTAGCCACCCGTATGGTGCGCAACGTCGCCGGGTTACTCCCGGAACTCGAGGCGGAGGACTTCTATCTCCTCTCGGGGGTCGAACAGGGGATGCGGTTCTCCGAGTGGGTCCAGCGGGAGAAGCTCCCGAAGTTCTCCGATCTGAGCGAGGAGGAGGTCGAGTATCGGCTCGGGCGCTGTCTCGAGCGCGGACTGGTCGAGAAGAAAACGATCCAGTACGAGGGCTACACCCTCCAGTTCGAAGGCTACGATACCCTGGCACTGCGGGCGCTCGTCGAACAGGATACCATTTCCGAGTTCGGCTCGCCGCTGGGCGTCGGCAAGGAGAGCGACGTCTACGAGGTCAAGTCGTACAAGCCGCTGGCGCTGAAGTATCACCGCGAGGGCTATACGAACTTCCGGAAAGTCCACAAGGAGCGCGATTACACGTCTGAGAACGATCACGTCTCCTGGATGTACACCGCCCGAAAGGCCGCCGAGCGCGAACACGGCATCCTCGAGGAACTCTATCCCGACGTCGCGGTGCCACAGCCGATCGGCCAGAACCGCCACGCCATCGTGATGGAGAAAATGGACGGCGTCGAACTCTCCCAGACCCGGCTCGAGGACGAGCAGGTGCTCGGGGTCCTCGATCTCCTGCTCTCGGAAGTCTCGCGCGCGTACGCGAAGGGGTACGTCCACGCCGACATGAGCGAGTACAACGTCTTCGTCAACGAGGAGGGCGTGACGGTCTTCGACTGGCCTCAGGCCGTCCCGACGGACCACGAGAACGCCGACGAGTTCCTCCGGCGCGATCTGACGAACATCGTCGGCTACTTCCGGCGCAAGTACCCCCAGCACGTCCCCGACGCCCTCGCGAGCGACGATCTCGCCGAGGCGATCGCCGACGATTCGTTCGAGACGGTCGCCGACTTCGTCTGAGACCCCTGATTTTCTGAGGGGTCGAGCTGGTTCTCCCCGATGTCGGAGCCGCGCGTCTCGACTCCGTCTACGGGTGACGGAGTGCAGGGTATCAGACGAGACTCCCGGAAACGCCAGTGAACGATGACGTTCACCGTGAAAAACGCTCACCTCCCCGTTCAGTATGCGGCTCGCCTACCAGACGGCCTCGAGCAACGTTCTCGAAACCGATCGGTCTGCAAGCGTATTAGCGGAATACGGCCCCCCGTTCGGATCAATAAATTATATACTGATATATGAAATTCAGAGAGGCGTGATGATAGCCCGCTCGAGGAGCGACCGTTCGAAGCACCCGAAGAGCGACTCAGGCGGCCATCCCGGCGGATCCTTGTCGCGGCTCCGGCTCAGAGGGGTGCTCGAGGCCCCGAAGCTGGTCGTACGCGCGGGCCGTGGTCGCGATAATGTACACCGTGACGACCGCGGCGACGACCTGCGTGAGGACGAGTCCCGCAGCACCGCCGAGCAGGAACGTCGGAATCGCGACGGTCGCGTTGACGGCGAGGCCGAGGACGACGACGGCGATCCCGAGGCCGAACAGGCGAAGGCGACTTCCACGGGTCAGCGCCCAGCTGCTGCGGAACGCCCGGACGAAGTTCTGATCCTCGACCGCGACGAACGCGCTCCAGTAGTAGAGGGTGACGAGGAGGAACAGTCCCGGCACGAGCAAGAAGACGCTGCCGGCGGCGACGAGTGAGACGAAGACGATCGTCCCGACGAAGGCGTTGAGCGTGGCGGTGGCGATCTTCCGGCGGCGGAACTCGCGGGGGATCGTCTCGGTTTCGTCGGAGGCAAACGTCCGGAGCGCAACGATGGCGACAGCGATCGTCGCGAGCCCGATCGCGAACGAGAGCAGTCCGGTGAGGAGCCCAACGAGACCCGTGGTCAGCGTTACGCCGATGGCAGTCTCGGTTTCGACCGGGGCGACGGACGCGTTCAACAGCGCGAGGACGGCAAATACGGCGACGAAGACGAGTCCGTTTCGCTCGGTAGTGCGGGAGAACCCGTCGGTCATCGCGTCGATGATGTGAAAGACCATAGGTGTAGTATGCGGTCGAAGTACATATAGTAATCATTACATATATCTGGGAAACAGACATTTACAGGGCCGTGAACGATCTAAACGACATATCTGAACAGTCGTTCTTGTAGACTAAATTAGCACTCGAGTAAAAGATGGATGTCCCGGGAGCGAGCCGGCGATGCAAACGTGACTCGCAGTGCGGCGTTCGTCGCGCCGCCGAGTCGCGTCCGGTGCTATTCGCTACTGCTCGGCGCGATCTCGATTTCGTCGAACGTCGCGAAGTCGCCCGTCTCGGCGCGGACAACCGCAGCGTGGGCGTCGACGTATCCCGCGCCGACGGATTCCGCAGTGTAGGACTCGAGCCGTCGTTCGTCGGCGGTCGCCTCGAGCGTCACGAGCACGTCAATCGGGTCGGGCGCGTCGTCGGTTTGTCCCTCGAGAGCGGCGTCGTAGACTAACGCGGCGCAGCCGGCGGTGACGGGACAGGACATGCTGGTGCCGGACATGGGGCCGTAGTAGAGCGCTTCGTCGGGTGTGGTGAGGTTCAACGCGTCGTAGGGATCGAGCGTGCTCGTTACGTCTTCGCCTTTGGCGGCAACGCCGTTCCGGTAGACGCCCAGCGGCCCGTCGATCTCTTCTTCGGGGGATCCCTCGTGGAACGCGGTGAGGTTTTCGTAGGCCGCTCCGCGGTCATAATTATCGGCGTCGTACGAGCCGTCCTGCGGACGGCCACGCGAGGAGAAATCCGCGACGGCACCCTCGTCATCGGTGGCCGCGACGCCCAGAACGTGCGGGGCCGTCGCGTACTGGTTCAGCGTTCCCGCATCGGGGCCGTCGTTGCCCGCCGAGAAGACCGGGAGGAGCCCCGCCTCGTGGGCGTGCCACGTCGCGACGTTGACGGGATCGTCGGGGACGAACGAACGGTCGTCCTGTGCCGGTCCGTACGAGTTCGAGACCACCTGAACGTCGTGCTCTCCCTCGCGCTGTCGGCGGAGCAGATCGTCGTACGCGGCGACGATGAACACGATCGACAGCCCCAGCCCCGTCGCGTACATCGTCAGATCGGCGTCCGGAGCCCCGCCGGCGTACTCGCCGTCGATCCGGACGCCGGTCCCGCCGACGCTGCCCGCACAGTGGGTCCCGTGACCGCTCGCGTCCGTGTCGACACCGCCGACGTCCTGCCACCAGAGCGGGTCGTCCTGAACGACGGGGACTCCAACGTACTGGTAGTTCGCCGCGACGTTCGCCTGCAGATCGGGGTGGGACCCGTCGATCCCTGAATCGATGAGGGCGACGTGAACGTTATCGCCGGTGTAGGGCGTCTCGAGACCCTCGCCGGCCTGTACGGCGTCGGCGTTCGCGTCTTCCCGGGCGTCGTCGTTGTGGTACTCGAGGTCGTAGTTCGACGAGACGTACCGCACCGCGTCCCAGCCGGCGACGGTCTCGATGAGCGATCCCGGGAGTTCGGCGTAGCCGATCGGAAGGACGTCGAAGCCGACCGCAACCGCGACATCGAGTGCCTCGAGTCGGACGAGGTCCGCGGTCGACTCGAAGACGATCAGCACCTCCTGAAGGACGTCGCTCTCGAGGTCGAGGTCGTCGTCGACGAGCGTGTCGCCGACGGTCACCACTCCCTCGAGCGCGTCGCCGACGAGAGTCCCTTCGAGCCCAGCAGCGGTTCCGGAGAACGCGACGGTACCGGCGACGCCGGTTCCGAACGCCTCGAGGACCGTTCGACGAGTCGGCCGGGTCGTGGGATCGTCGTCAGTCATCCGTCGTCACCGCGAACGGGTTCGTCCCTGTCATCGGTGAGCCAGTGTGGCGCCTGCGCGGCGCGGGCGAACGGCTGACCGGACGGCTGTGGTTCGTCTCGGCTGCTGCTCGAGGCAGCGACGAAGCCGGAGGCGGGCAAATCCTGCTGGTCTCGGCAATCATCGTTACTAATGGTTGCATCGTCTCTTGATCCGAGACTGTCCTCCACGAATCAGTTGAAAAATATTGTGATAGTCATAACAGTGGATTGATCCGTGACCCTCATATTCTGCTTCCGATTCACTGACCTGCTGAGTGGGAGCGAACCGGTGGGAATCGGTCTCGACGATGAAACTATCGATCCGATCCAATTTCTCGAAAGACGGATAATGTGAGCATTAAACACGCACGCATCCGTACTACAACCCATGAGTGAAAATAGCAAACAAACCCTCGACAGGGTCGGCGTATGGGGAGGTGGCATCACGGGCGGACTGGTCGCCGGGATCGCCATGGGACTGGTTCTCCACCTCGGCGGGAACCAGATCGAGTTGCTCGGCGGGCTCGCGACGGATCCCGGGACGGCAGCCGGCGTCGGCTGGACGATTCACCTGATGATTAGCATCGCGTTCGGGCTACTGTTCGCCGTGATCGCCTCGAGGTCGCTCGTCCAGCAGCTGGTCACCTCGTTCGGCGATTACGTCATCATCGGACTGGCCTTCGGTGCGGTCATCGGGCTCTTCGCCGGCGGCGTCGTGTTTCCGCTGGCGATGGAACGGGCCGGCGTCGCGGCATTGCCGCTGCCGTTCCTCCCCGTTTCGGGAGCCACGGCGGAGCTCTTCAGCGCGCTGGTGTTCGGCCTCGGTCATCTCGTCTACGGGCTGGTCCTGGGAGCCGTCTTCGCGACGGTCAACGGAATTACGCCCGGCGGCGTGCGCGAGCGCGTCGCGGTGCGATAGGTCGACGCGATAGGCGGGCGCTCACCCGTCTCGCCGGCACCGTTCCGCATCGGAGTTCGAAGCCCTTATACTCGAGAGTTGGGTAGGTTCGGTAGACTCGCTGGTTCGCGCGGGCATCAGCGGGCACCTGTACGACGCGGTGTCACAGGTCGGGATGTGATCCGCGGGGCACGCGCCCCGGTCGGGATTGAACCACGCAACGCCCGCGGGTGAATACAATGGCACAAAGCTTCTATTCCCACATCAAGGACGCATGGAAGGACCCCGACGACGGCAAGCTCGGGGAGCTACAGTGGCAGCGCAAGCAGGAGTGGCGCGAGCAGGGCGCGATCGAACGGATCGATCGCCCGACGCGACTCGATAAGGCGCGCGAACTCGGCTACAAGGCGAAACAGGGCATCATCGTGACCCGGGTCTCGGTCCGCAAAGGGACCGCCCGGAAACAGCGACACAAGGCCGGTCGGCGCTCCAAGCGCCAGGGTGTCAACCGCATCGGGCGGCGCAAGAACATCCAGCGCATCGGCGAGGAGCGCGTCTCCCGGAAGTACCCCAACCTGCGCGTGCTCAACAGTTACTGGGTCGGGGAAGACGGCTCGCAGAAGTGGTTCGAGATGATCCTCGTGGATCCGAACCACCCCGCGATCGAGAACGACGACGATCTCAACTGGATCTGCGACGACAACCACACGAACCGCGCGTTCCGCGGACTCACCAACGCCGGCAAGTCGAACCGCGGCCTCAACAACCGCGGCAAAGGCGCAGAGAAGGTCCGTCCGTCCAACAACGGCGGTAAAGGCCGCGCGAAGTAACGCGGACAGTCAACGCAGCCGATTTCACGTCGATTTTTCTGCGACTCGAGTCGAGAGCGATCGTGCCGAGCGTGCAGTCACCTTCCCAACGACCCCACAGCAGCGCCGAGCGCCGGCCACGCGATGGCCGAGACGGGCACTAAGTGGCCCACCGTCGTACCAGCGATATGCCGCGCTCTCAGGTCGCCGCGTTCTCGATCGATCGCGTCCAGGTGCTCGATCAGGAGGGGCGGGTCGACGAGTCCCTCGAGCCCGAAATCGACGACGAGCGCCTGCTCGAGTGGTACCGGACGATGAAGCGATCGCGGCGACTCGACCGGCGGGTGATCGCCCTCCAACGACGTGGCGAACTTGGGACGTTCGCGCCCGCGACGGGACAGGAGGCCGCCCAGGTCGGAAGCACCGCGGCGCTCGACGAGACCGACTGGACGGTGCCCGCGTTCCGCGAACATCCGTCGGCGCTGGCCCGCGGCGGGTCGGCTCAGGAAATTATCGAGTACGGGATGGGGCTCGAGGAGGGCGGGGAGCCGCCCGAGGACGTACCGATGATGCCGCCGTCGATCGCCGTGGGGACTCAGCCGCTCCACGCAGCCGGAATCGGCTGGGCGGAGTCGATGAACGAGACGGAGTCGGTCGCGCTCACCTACTTCGGGGACGGTGCGACCAGCGAGGGCGAGGTGTACGAGGCGATGAATCTGGCCGGCGTCTACGATGCCCAGACCGTCTTCTTCTGCCAGAACAACCAGTACGCGATCTCGACGCCGCTGTCGAAACAGACGCGGGCCGCGACCCTCGCCCAGAAGGCCGTCGCCGCGGGAATCGAGCCGATTCAGGTCGACGGCAACGATATCTTGGGCGTCTACGCGGTTACGAAGGAAGCGCTCGAGCGCGCTCGGCGCGGCGTGCCGACGCTGATCGAGGCGACGACCTACCGGCGCGAGATGCACACGACGGCGGACGATCCCTCCGTCTACCGGACCACCGAGGAAGAGGAGTCGTGGGAGCCGCTCGACCCGATTCTGCGGTTCGAACGCTACCTCCGAGAACGCGGAGTTCTCGACGACGACACAATCGACTCGATCGAGTCCGAGATCGAAACGGATCTCGAGGAGTCGCTCGAGGCGGCCCGGGAGACGGAAGCGACCGCCGAGCCGGTGGACATGTTCGATTACGCGCACGCGGAACGACCACCGTATCTCGAGCGCCAGCGCGAGGCGTTCGTCGCGAACGACGGGCACACGGTCGCGCCAGCCGAGGGGAGCCAGCGAGGTGACGGAGGGTCATCGGCGGCGGACGCGGGCGCTAGTGACGGGAGCAGTGCTAGCGAGACGGCGGAAGCCACTGAGGCGGATCTCGAGGACACCGACCGACTGAACATGGTCGAAGCTATTCGGGAGACGCTGCACGCCGAACTCGAGCGCGACGACGACGTGCTCGTCTACGGCCAGGACGTCGGCGTCGACGGCGGCGTCTTTCGGGCGACGCAGGGCCTCCTCGACGCCTTCCCCGGAC
>NZ_JAQIVI010000502.1 GCF_028618695.1 Natrinema soli
CTCGCGCTCGGCCTTCGGGCCGGCGATCCCGTCACCGCACGGACCTGGGGGAACACCCGTACTCGCCGGAACTTCCACCGACGGGGCGAGGCCCACGTGCAGTTCGTCGACGACCCCGTCGACTTCGCCGATGCCGCCCTCTCGATCGTCGAACGCGAGGAGCCGATCCTCGAGTCCGCGAGCGCATGGGCGCGCGTGAGCGTCGAGCGCGTCGAGTCCGGAACCGACGGCGGCACCGACTGGGAGGCGTGGACGCTCACCCCGCTCGAGTCGAGGACCGTGAACGAACGGGTCCCGACGATCGACCGCGGATTCGGAGCCGTCGTCGAGGCGACTGTCGCCGCCTCGCGGCTCTCGGTCGCAGGCTACGACGAAGCCGAACTCAGCGATCGGCTCGCCCACTGTGCCTCGGTCGTCGATCGGGCCGGGGGACCGCGCGAGCGCGAGGCGCTCGAGCGAGTGCGGGAGCACTCGAGCTGGTAGCCTCGACGGAGGTGTGACTCGATCGATATTCCGGAGCGGCGAAGAGAAAGGGATTAAGAGCCTCTGGACGGAACCACTCCACATGGCAATCAAACCGGCCTACGTCAAGAAGACCGGGACCCTCCTCCTGGAGCGGTATCCGGAGGCGTTCACGACCGATTTCGAGCAGAACAAAGAGAGCGTCACGAAGCTCACGAACGTCGAGTCCAAGGGCGTCCGCAACCGCATCGCGGGCTACGTGACTCGAAAGAAAGGCGCGGAAGTCCCCGCGTAAGTCGGTATTCTCGCCGCGAACAGTACGTATATCCGATGACAGCGAGCCGCGGGACTCGTCCGGCTCGCTCGAAAGCCGTCGACCGACAGTCAGCGCGGCACCGCCGAAGAGCGGTTTATGGGTTGGCCGTCGTCACTGAACAGGTGAGGAAGCGTCGACGATCGAGAGCCGGTCGTACCGCGGCCGAAAACCGAGTTATTCGTCGAGACCGGGTTCCATGTAGACCGCGGCGACGAGCGCCACGAGGGCGATACCGAGCCCGAACAGGAGCCCGACGAGACCCGTCAAAATGGAGAGCTGGTAGCCGATTCCCGGCAACACGCCGTCGATGAACCCGAGATAGCCGAACGCGAGGGCCAACAGTGCCGCGACGGCCGCAAGGGCCGCCGCACCCATGCTGAACCGCGTCTCGAGCAGTCCCCGATCGCTCGTACTCGTGGTCGAACTCGTCATCGGGACCACCTCTGGCCGGCGGCCTTGAGTCGATCCTGTCGGTAGTGCATCGGTCGCTAGGAGCCGCTCCCGTTTCTTAATATCTTCTATCCGACCGTCGCGACCCGCTGTCGAGACACGTCGGAACCGTCGGACGGGGGCAGTTCGCTCGGAGCGGTCGGCGAAACGTTCCCCTCACGGCAACTCCGTCGGTTGACACGCGCTACCGAAAACCCAAACGGTTTTGCGGACACGACCCGGAGTGGCGGAAAATGGCAGTACGAGTAGGCGTACTCGGTGCGACCGGCGCCGTCGGACAGCGACTCATCCAACTTCTCGACCCCCACCCGGAGTTCGAGATCGCAGCGTTGACCGCGAGCGACGCGAGCGCCGGCAAGACGTATCGACAGGCCGCGAAGTGGCGCGTCGACAGTCCCATCCCGGCGGACGTGGCCGACACAACCGTTACGGCAACCAACCCCGGCGAGGTCCCCGACGATATCGATCTCCTGTTCTCGTCGCTCCCCTCGAGCGTCGGCGCGGAAGTCGAGCCCGGCTTCTGTGAGGACGGCTACGTCGTCTCCTCGAACTCCTCGAACGGCCGCATGGCCGACGACATCCCACTCGTCATCCCGGAGGTCAACGCCGAGCACCTCGACTTGCTCGAGGTCCAGCGCGACGAGCGCGGCTGGGACGGCGCGATGGTCAAGAACCCCAACTGCTCGACGATCACCTTCGTCCCCACGCTCGCGGCCCTGACCGACTTCGGCCTCGAGACGGTTCACGTCTCGACGCTGCAGGCCGTCTCCGGCGCGGGCTACGACGGCGTCTCTTCGATGGAGATCATCGACAACGCCATCCCCTACATCGGCAGCGAGGAGGACAAACTCGAGACCGAGTCGCGCAAACTGCTCGGCGACTTCGACGGCGCGTCGCTCAGCCACAACGACATGGCAGTCTCGGCGTCGTGTAATCGTATCCCGACGATCGACGGCCACCTCGAGAACGTCTGGGTCGAGACCGAAGACGAACTCACCCCCGAGGCGGCCGCCGAGGCCATGCGGGAGTACCCCTCGCTCGACCTGCGCTCCTCGCCCGACCCGCTCATCCACGTCTTCGAGGAGCCGGATCGACCGCAGCCGCGGATGGACCGCACGCTCGGCGGCGGGATGGCAGTCGCCGCGGGCGGCCTACAGGAGTCCCCGTTCGGCCTCCAGTACAACTGTCTCGCACACAACACGATTCGCGGTGCCGCCGGCGCGAGCGTCCTCAACGGCGAACTGTTGCTCGAGAACGGCTACATATAGAGACGACGGCTCGAGCGGTTACTTCCTATCGACGCGACCGATAGTTTCGCCTGCATCGAGCGGGTCGGACGGATACCGATGCGATCGTGAGCAGCCCGCGAAACGGGCGCCGCTTCCCGGCGGCGCCGACCGGAAAGTGAGACAGTATAACAAGGGCTCGGGACGGACGTCGAGAGGGAGAGACTGTTATGGTCCTTATTGTCGAGTACGAGATCGAGACGCCGATTCTCCGGCGAACGGTCGACGCCGTCTCGAGGATCGACGTCGAAGAGATTTATCGATCCGAGACGGGAGAAACGAAGCTCATCTGTTGGGCCTACGGCGACAGCCTCGAGGACGTTGACGTAGCGCTGGACGACGACGAGACGATTCGCGAGTACTCGCTCCTCGAGGAAGCGGACGGCCGTCGTCTCTACAGCGTGACGCTATCGGAGCAGGGGCAGAAACACTTGACCTATCCCACGGCGGCGGAGTACGATATCGGCTTTCACGAGATTACCGTCATGGCGGTGACGAAGATTCGCGCGCGGGTCCCGACGCGGGAGGCGCTGTTCGCGTATCGTGACGTCTGTCGCGAAAAGGATATTCCGTTTCGGATTCAGCGACTCTTCCGGGAATCGAACCCGTCCAGCGATCGATACGGGATCACCGACAGCCAGCGAGAAGCGTTGCTGGTCGCTCTCGAGGAGGGCTACTTCGACGTCCCGCGGGGAACGACGTTATCGGCGGTCGCCGAGCAGTTGGATATCTCGGCTCAAGCGCTGTCCGCTCGTCTTCGACGAGGGCAGGCCAATCTGCTCCAGAATACGGTGAGCGAACGGACCCCCTCTTAATGGGTTGACCATCCAATCGTAGTCACTTCCCGCGTTGGACCAGTACGCGAGGTATGGAAACTGAGTCACCAACTGGCGAGCGACAACTGCGCAACGAGAGCGGGGCGTATCAGTTCGAGTCGAACAAACCCCTCAGCGAAGCGGTCCTCGCTGCGGTCGCGTCGGAATCTGGGCTGGACGCGCTCGAGCTCGCGGACGAGTTCGGGCCGCTGTACGACGTGGTCGATCCGACCGCGCTCGATTCGCTGTTTCAGTCGGCTGGGGAGAACGGACGGTCCGTCGGTTCCGTCACGTTCGAGTACGCCGCCTATCGAGTCACGGTCGACCAGACGGGACGCATCGAACTCGTAGAGCAGCAGTAACGGTAGTTTCGGACGGTCAAACAGGAACTAAGACGGACGTCGGCGGATGGAAATCCGGCTGCGAGCTATATTCGGTCTACTCCCCTCTATCCCTCGTTTCGCGGCAGTGCAACCACCGGGACCGAGGCCTCCTTCACCAGCCGGTGAGCCACGTCGCCGGTGAGCAGTTCCACGAACCGATTGCTCTCGCGAGGCTCGAAGACGACGGCGTCGACGTCGCGCTCCACTGCGGCATCGAAGATCGTCTCGACGACGTCGGTCCCGAAGAGGACCGCCGTCTCGACCGACCCTGCCCGCTCCTCGAGCGGGGCGCGAGCGCGCTCGAAAATCTCTTTGGCGTACTCCTCGCGCTGTTCCACCGACGCCTTGTCGGGCGCGCCGCCGGCCTTCTCGATCACGTTGACGACGATCACCCGACTCGAGGGAGAGAGATACGGCGCGAGCGCCGCCGCGGTCCGCTCCCCGTCGTCGGGATCGGCTGCGGGGACGAGAATCGTCCCGTCGAACGTCAGCGGCACGGGATACCACCCGTTTCGTCCGCTCGTACGGTGTGCCTCGCTCGCTCGGTTCCATCGACCAATGACAGGTCCATACTCACGATTCGTGGGACGGGATCAAAAAGGTGAGTCGAACGGCTCGAGCGGCGGTCAGGTGAGGTCGGTGTCGATCCGATCGGACGGTGTCGTCAGGGCGATACCTGATTCTCGAGACCGGCATCGTCCCCGTCGTCGTCGATCCGCGCGACGTTTTCGGCGACGATGTCGGCCAACCGCTCGTAGTACTGCGGCGTGTGACCCGCGTTGTGGGGCGTGATCTGGACGTTTTCGAAGGTCCAGAGCGGGTGCTCCTCGGGCAGCGGTTCGGGGTCGGTGACGTCCAGGGCGGCGCCGCGGATCCAGTTCGACCGCAGGGCCTCGACCAGCGCGTCCGTCTCGACGACCGGTCCGCGGGCGACGTTGACCAGCACCGCCTCGGGATCGATCGTCACGAACGCCTCGCGGTCGAGCAGGCCGCGGGTCGTCTCCGTCAGCGGACAGGCTAGCACGAGGTAGTCCGTGCGCGCGAGCGCGTCGTCGAACGCCGCGCTCTCGAATCCGATCACCTCGTCGGTCGGCCCGCCCTTCTCGGGCGTGTAGCGCACACCGAGGTGGTCGACGCCGAACGGCTCGAGCCGGTCACAGACCGCCCGTCCGATCGCGCCCAGTCCGACGACGGTGACCGTCGATCCCTGCAGTTCGTGGGCCCTGTAATGTCGCCACTCGCGGCGCCGCTGGCGGCGCGCACCGACGTGGAACCGCCGGGTGAAATGCAAGATCGCCCCCAGCACGTGCTCGCCGATGTTCGGCCCGTGGACCCCCGAGGCGTTCGTCACCGCGACGCCGCGCTCCTCGAGTTCCTCGAGGGGGAGGTGACCGGTTCCCGCGTACGCGCAGGCGAAGACCTCGAGGTTCTCGGCCGCGTCGAGCAGGTCCTCCTCGAGGGTCATGCCGGTGACGAACGTCGCGTTCCGAATGGCCTCGCGCTCCTCAGCCGGCGTGCGCGCGAGCGCGACGGTGTGGTCCGGCAGTCGGTCGCGGATCGCGTCGGCGTACGCTTCGATCGGAATACCGTGAGTCCCCTTCCGGAGGACGAGCACGTCCGGCGCGGTAGTATCACTCATGTCCGGGGACTCGTCCAGTGCGATCAAAAACGTTCGTCTCGCGGCACGGTGCTCGATGTGAGAGACGGACGGCAGCCCCCGTAAAAACGGAGTCCGTCTGAACAGGGTCTACGCCCCTTCAAGCCAGTCTCCGACCGCGAACCGAGTGATCAGATCATCATGTTTAAGCGGGGGAGATGCGAAGTCGATTGCAATGCCTTCAGACGAGTTCCTCGATGGCGAAACGCTTACCGGACGGCAGGCGACGATCATCTTCATCGGTTTCCTCGGTTTCGTCGTCCTCTCCGGAGTCTTGCTGGTGCTTCTCAGGGGATTCTTTTAACGTCGACGAACCGATCGCACAGTCTGCGGTTCGCGCTCCCTTCGAACGCTCACGGCTCGCTTCGCTCACCGTTCGCATTTCGCGGTTCTCGCTCACTCTGTTCGCTCCGAACCGCGCATCGCTCCGAACCGCGCATCTCCGAACCGCGCTCCCGTCGTTTGATCGGGTGCAGTGACGTTCAGTGGTTACTATCGCAGCCATCCAAGCGAGAGCGTACCGTCGGACGGACCGATTCGGAGATCGGTCCACTGCGCAGACATTCACCTCGCAGTTTTTATAATGGCTCGCTGAGTCCCCACGGCGTATGGAACGCGTAGACGTCGCGATCGTCGGCGGCGGTCCCGCTGGTGCGTCCGCGGCCGAGCAGGCTGCTGCGCACGGTGCCGAGACGGTTCTCTTCGAGCAGGGGGTGCCCCGAGAGGACCGGGACGGGCCGGGGCCGGATTCGACCGACGCCGCCGGGATGCTCGACTATTGGATCGACATCATGGAGTTCGACTACCGGGAGATTCCCGACGAGGTCATTCACCGGGAGCTCGAGGCCACGGAGTTCGTCGGCCCGAACAGCAGCGTCGAGTTGCGGACGACCGGGATGGAGGCCAGCTACCCCAAATTCGGGTACACCTTCCACCGCACGCGCATGGACGACTGGCTCTACGAGCGAGCGACCGACGCGGGTGCCGATCTTCGCGTCGGGGCGGGCGTCACGGACCTCGAGACCGATCTGCGAGCGTCCGGTCCGCAGGGACCGACCCACACGCTGACGCTCTCGAGCGGCGACGAACTCGAGGCCCAGTACGTCGTCCTCGCGGACGGCCCGCAACGCCGGGTCACGCTCGAGGCGCTCGACCAGTTCACGGCGCCCGGCCGGAGCGTCTCCGATCACCTCTCGCCGCCGAAAGCGAATCACATCGCCTATCAGGAGTATCGAGAGTTTCCCCCCGAACTGTTCGCGGAGTTCGAGGACCGACTCAAATTCTGGTGGGGGTACATGCCCGGCGAGACCGCCTACCCGTGGATCTTCCCGAACGACGGCACGGTCGCCCGCGTCGGCCTGACGATGCCCATCGGGATGGACCTCGCCGACGTCGAGAATCCCGGCTCCTACAAGCTCCTGCGACCGGACGACGACCGGATCCCATCGGGTGCCGAGTACATCAGCCGCCTCCTCGAGCAGGAGTACGGCGACGAGTACGATATCGAGACGGACATTCCGCGAGTCGAAGACCGCGGGAAGTCGAAGGGGACGGAAACCTATCCGATCTCCTCGACGCGCCCGATCGAGTCGCCCGTCGGCGCGAACATCGCCGTCGCCGGCGGCGCGATGGGCACGACCTCGGCGTTCCACGAGGGCGGCTACCACGTCGCCGTCCGCACCGGCAAGATCGCCGGCCGACTCGCCGCGACGGACTCGATCGAGAACTATAACGACATCTGGAAGCGCGCGATCGGCGACGAGATCCTGCGGAATGTCGCCTTCGCGGACATCGTCGCGGACTACGGGCCCGACGACTGGGACTGGGCCTTCGACACCGTCAACGATATGCAGGGCAACGGGTCGGACAACGCCCTGATCAACAAGCGCTACACCGCCGGAATCGACGCCGCGAAGATCATCACCGCGTACAAGCGCCAGAAGTTCAAGTACCGCGACGGTCGCTACGTCCAGCTTTCGGAAGACGACTACTTCTACTGAGTCGGCCGGTTCCAGTGGTTCGGGATCGAGCCAGTGGACTCGAGTGCCGACGAACCGATCGTGTGGGAGTCCGAAATCGCAGCTGACTCTAACAAATCCATAATTGCTTGTACGCGGTGAGCCTTTTTCGGGGCCGACGTGGAAGCGGGAATATGGACTCTGGTGGACGCACCAATACGTCCGATGAAGCCCCCCCTCGAGCCGACGGCTCTGGACATCGCGTTCCCGAGGGGCAGGCACCCGAGGAGTACGGCGACCATCGCGGCCACGGTGACCACGACGAGCACGAACACCGGAGTCGCTGGCCGCTCGTCGCCGCCGCCGGAGCCGCTGGACTCTACGGCGGGGTTGCGATCACCATCCTCGGGAACGAAACCGGCCTCCTCCCGCCCCTAGCTGGCATCGGTCTGGCCGTGGCTGGGACGATCGTCCTCCTGGCCGGCATCGCGGGCTGGGTCGAACAGGCGTTTCTGTCACCGGCTCGAGACGCGCAGGGCCCCCTCAAATCGCGCGAATCGTACGTCTCGACGACGCTGCTCTTTCTCGCGACCGACGTCTCGACGTTCGGCGCGCTCTTTATCTACTACTTCTTCGTCAGGATCGGATCCTGGCCGCCCGAGGAGTTACCGCCCCTGTTGGGCTCGCTCATCGTCGTCAACACCACGATCCTCGTTGCTAGCAGTATCACCTTCCACTACGCACATCAGGCGCTCGAGGAGGACAACCGGCGACGATTCCTCGGGCTGCTCGGAGCGACGCTCGGACTCGGCCTCGTTTTCCTCGCCGGGCAGGTCTACGAGTACTACGAGTTCGTGGCTCACGAGGGGTTTTCGCTCGCGAGTGGCATCTTCGGGAGCGCGTTCTTCGGACTGACCGGGCTCCACGGGCTCCACGTCACGCTGGGCGTCGGCGGCATCGCCGTGCTCTGCTGGCGGGCGCTTCGGGGCCACTACGGCCCGGAACGGGATACGTCCGTCGCGACCGTCTCGCTGTACTGGCACTTCGTCGACGTCGTCTGGCTCTTCCTCGTCGTCGTCCTCTACGTCGGCGCGTCGGTGTGAGGAGACCGGACGACCGAGCATCCGTCGGGACGGGTTATGGTATTTCGTCGTGATCGAGATCGGTCTCGAGGACCTCGAGCGCGGGAGACGCACAGTCACAGAAATTCGACTGACCGAGCGGCTGGAGGCTACCGTCGGGCCAGATCTGGACGATCCCGATCTCGTCGCACTGTTCGCATTTCGCCGCCGCTCGTTGTTTCTCATCGTTGTTACCCACCAGGGTCACCTCATGTGTCGGCTTCGTACGACAGCGAACGGGGAAAAACCCCGTGGCCAGTCGAGCAACGACGGACCACGGCCGGCGCGAACCGGCCCGCGACGTAACCGAGCGCCGCGTTACTCGAGGCCGACGGTGACGAACCGCTGACTGGCGGCTCCCGGTGGTTCCCGGACGGCTCCCAGCTCGAAGGATCTATCCGGCTCGAGGGTCGCCTCGGACTCGGTAAGAAGGAAGGCGCGATACGACGGCGCGTGATCGTAGGCGATCACGTTAGCCTGATAGGTGTCTTCGAACCGGCCGGGATACCAGTCGAGATCGGACTCGACGACTGTGAACTGACTGCCCGGGGTGAATTGATAGGGGAGCATCATGCCGTAATCGGTCGTTTCACCGATGGAGTCGGTGGGTTTCGATCCCGTTTCGGCAGATGCTCCGGAGGCCCCCAACAGCGTTCCCGTCGTCACTGCGCCGTACTTGACGAACGCGCGTCGTGACGTTGACCATCTATCCTCAGTCATGCGCTGATTCCCGACCACCGGGGTCGGTATAACTGTTTGCCATGATGACACAACGATCGGCGTGTTTGCCGTGTGGAGCGATATCGTCCCGGAGCGCATTTCTCCCGCAGGATCCGAGTAATCGATGCCGGATAATCGCCAGTTTATCAAAATATCACTACGAGTCATAACAGTTGTTTATCCCACTGGATGTGGGCAGGGATGAGTGGATGTTCTTCCATGAACCGGAGCTCCAGTACGAGGTTACCGTCGAAGAACCGGACCCGCACTTCGCGAAGCTCCTCCAGCAAGCGATCGGCGGCCAGGAAGGCGAAATGCGCGTTGCCATGCAGTACATGTTCCAGGCCTGGGCCCTCCCCGAGGGGTACGAGGAGTATCGGAACCTGTTGATGGAGACCGCCACCGAGGAACTCGGCCACATCGAGATGCTCGCGTCGGCCGTCACGAAGAATCTCCGGGGCTCGTCCCAGCAGATGAGCGAGGACGCCCAGGAGACCGCGGCCACTGCTGCAGCGATGACCGGACAGAACCCGCGTCAGTTCCTCTCTGCGGGCGAATCGGCCATGCCCGTCGACAGTAACGGTGCCCCGTTCACCGGCAACTATATCGTCGCGTCGGGGAACCTCGCCGGCGACCTCTACGCGAACGTGATGGCTGAATCGACCGGTCGGACCCTCGCAACGCGGCTCTGGGAGTACACCGACGACCCCGGCATGAAGGACATGCTCTCCTATCTGATCGCACGGGACACTATGCACCAAAACCAGTGGCTACAGGCCCTCGAGACGCTCGACGATCCGGTTCCGGTTCCCGCAAGCTTCCCGCAGGAACAGGAGAACCAGGAGTTCAACTACACGTTCATGTCGACCAGACGGGAAGAACAACCGAATCCCGAGTACCCCTGGACCCAGGGCGAAGCCCCGGACGGCAAGGGGCAGTTCTCCTACGCCGCCGAACAGCCGGGTGACGGCGAAGTGATCGCTCCCCAACCCAGCCCGATGACGAACGACACGCCGAACAGGACGAACGAATCGTCCGACTCGAGCGAATAGAATCGAATCGACGCGGCCTGTCGGCCGCCCGCTCTGGCCACCAGCCATCCGACCCGCTGATTTCGCTCGAATTCGCCGTCCACGGCTGGCTGTCATCGTCCTCTCTCGTTCCGAGCGCCGAACACGGACAGCGCCACCACGGATTTCCCGGACGTGACCGGGCAGCGTGCTCACTCCGTCCGACCGTTCCGCATGCGCTCCTCGAAACCGGCCATCTTCCGATAGATCGGCGGCGTCAGGACGCCGAGGATCCCCACGATGATCGCGATGGCACCGATCGGGAAGAGCAACGGGGCAACCTCGAGGCAGGAGTTCAGAGACGCGATCTGAACGTAGTAGCGAGCGCCTTCGTATTCGACGATCGCCCCCTCGAGCAGCGTCTCCCGGTTCGACAGTTCGCCAGCGACCGTGCCCTCCTGAAGCGGGCTGTCGATCGCCTCCTCGAGGGCCTCCCGTTCGGCCGCCGAGAGATCCTCGGCGGGCAACGTCTCGATGGTCGTCAACGCTCCCTCGTATTCGTCGGCCGGCGTCGCCGTGAGGGTGGGTTCCCCACAGAGGCCGACGCCGTCCTGGACGACGACGTAGCCGCCGACGATCGCGAGGGGGAGCCCGACGGCGATCAGGACGACACCGAGAAAGGGCGCGGCGTACGTCAACAGCAGCGACTCGGCGGAGGCGGTCGGTTCCACCGGTCCCGTCTCGTCCGTGGCGGGCGGTACGTCAGTAGTGGGAGGTTCGTCGGCAGCGGGAGGTTCGTCCGTGCCGGGAGATGTGCCGTCACTGTCGCTCATTCGTTCTCGTCCTCCCCCGTCGACGGGCGGCGTCGGCGACCGCCGAGATACGTGATCGTTCCCGCGAGTCCGAGCCCGTAGATCCAGTGAGCGAGCGGGACGAAGATGAGGAACGTCACCAGTTCGAGGCCGGTCTGTCCGGTGTAGAAGGCGAGCGCGAACCCGGGTGAGATGACCGTCGCATACCACAGTCCGGTGACGAGGGTGAGCTCGCCCGGCAGGTACTCGCCCAGCGAGAGGAACAACAGGGGCCAGACCGTCGTTCCGGCGATGAGGAAGAGCCCGTAGCCGAGAGCGAGATCCGACGGCAACCCGACGAACGTCGTGAGAGTCGCGAAGGACTCGAGATCGAACGCACCGAGAAGGACAGCGATAGCGAGCACACCTGACATGAGCATCGTCCCGACGAAGCCGCCGACTGCACCGGTACTCGCATCGTTCGCGACGGTCCGGGCGACCGGCTTGATACGGCCGTACAGCGACAGCGGCCGGTCGTCCTGTGCGGGCACGTAGGACGGACGCACTTTGTCCGGTTCGCTCGGCGGGACCCCGCGCTCGCGCTCGAGTCGATCCTCGAACCACTGCCACTCGGGTGTGAACTGCTCCGTCGCCTTCAGTTCCCAGGGGTCAGCGGTCTCGATCGGCGTCCCCTGGAAGTACGACCAGATCATGTTGTAGAGCCACATGAGGACGCTGATCCCGATGAGAAACGCGCCGACGGTCGCGACCACCTGCAGCACCGAGTATCCCGCCGGGTAGGTCGCGTACCGGCGTGGGAGCTCGAGGAAGCCGAGCGCCATCAGCGTCATGAACGTGACTGCGGAGCCGACGACCAGCAACGACGACTGGAAGATCGCGAGTCGGCGGTCGTACATCCGGCCGGTGAGCATCGGATACCAGTAGTAGCTCGCGGCGAACATCATGAGGGGAATTATCCCCATGAGGATGAGATGGAAGTGGCCGACCACGTAATAGGTGCCGTGATAGATGACGTCGACCGGGATGACCGCGAGGAAGATGCCGGTGACGCCACCGACGATGAACAGGCCGATCGAGCCGACACAGAGGATCGTCGGCGCAGCGAGTTTGACATCGCCGTTCCACATTGTGGTGATCCAGTTAAACACCTTGATCGCGCTGGGAACGGCGATGGCGATCGATGTCGCCATAAAACTCGCCCGGACACGTGGGTCGACGCCCGTCACGAACATGTGATGGGCCCAGACGCCGAACGAGAGGACGCCGATGGCGATCGTCGAGTAGACGATGAACTTGAATCCGAACAGCTTCCGTCCGACGAACTTCGGCAGTATGAGGCTCATCAGCCCGGTCGCTGGCAAGAAGATGATGTAGACCTCCGGATGGCCCCAGAACCAGAGCAAGTGCTGCCAGAGGATGGGGCCACCTCCCTCGACCGCGAAGAACGTCGTCCCGAAATTGCGGTCGAACAGGAGCATGAGCAACGCGGTGCCGAGCAGCGGGAACGCGAAGATGATGATCGCGCTCGTGATGAGCATGTTCCAGGAGAAGATGTCGAGGTTCGCCCACCCGATCGACTCGTCGCGCTCGTAGATGATCGTCGTGATGAAGTTGATCGCACCGATCGTGGTAGCGATGCCACTCAAGTGGAGCCCCAGGAGGAGGAAATTCGTCTGCGGATTCGGTGCCAGCGATAAGGGCGGATACATCGTCCACCCGATCGCCGGCTCCTGAAACGCTAACAGGACCGAGATCCAGTCCGTCGGGACGACGACGGCCAGGACCGCTCCCGTTACTTCGGCGACGATCCCCAACCGAGCGAGCAGCAGTGAGGGCGGCAACAGCCAGAATCCGATAGCGTTGAGCCGCGGAAACGCCATATCGTCGGCGCCGATCAACAGCGGCAGGAAGTAGTTCCCGATTCCGAAGAACACCGGAGTGACGAAGAAGATCAACATCGTCAGCCCGTGCATCGTGAACAGTTCGTTGTACGTCTGTTCGGTCCAGAGGTTGGCCTCCGGGGTCAACAGATGCGTCCGGATCATCATCGCATCGATCCCACCCCAGATCGCCGCGACGGTGCCGAACGCGATGTAGAGCAGTCCAATCTCGCGGTGGTTCGTCGTCGTCGTCCACCGAACGGCGGCCGCCTTCGCGTCGCCGAGTCCGAGCCGGCGCTGGCGACCCGTCACATAACCGCCGTCCGGCGACGGCTCGACTCGTAACCGTTGTGCGACGAGGACGACCAATAGACAGCCAACGACGACAGCTCCGAACAACGAGACCTCAGCGAGTGCACGGTTCACCGTCCGTCACCCCTGATGGCCCGACCGCACCGCTCATCGCCGTGCATAGCGGTGGACTCATTATCGACCCCCATAAAGATCAACTAACTATTTCCTTACTTTCCTCGATACAGACAGTTAGTCGGCCGTCTTTCACCGCCTATAACCAGTTCGTAATCGTGAAAGTTTATCAATTCGTGAATGACGTATTTCACGCCGGTTATTGAATCACCGCTAATGGGAAGCCGCCGTCGCACGATCGTCGCACTCACCGTCGCGGCGCTCTCGAGTCTCCTCGCACTGACGGGAACGGCCGCTGCACAGTCGGAAAACCGAGAACTCATCGACGGTCTCGAGTACCAGTTGCTCTACGTAGCCCTGCCGCTGACGCTGTTCGTCCTCGTGATTCTGGTCTACGCGGCCGTCAAGTTCCACGACAACGACGATCCCGAACCCACCACGGAGGATCCCGCCCTGGAGATCACCTGGACCGTTGCAACGGCGCTCATCCTGTTGTTCGTCGGTCTCTCCGGTTACAGCGTCCTCGTCAACCCGTACGTGTCTCCATCACAGGCACTCGACAGCGACAACCGCAGTCAGGAAGGGTTCGAATCGTTCGACGATCTCCCCGAGACCGGCGACGAGGAGGTGTACGTTACCGGTTACCAGTGGGAGTGGCAAGCATCCTATCCCGGAGCAAACGTTACGACTGAAAACGAAATCGTGATACCCGCCGACGAGAACGTAACGCTCTGGCTCACGAGCGACGACGTTATCCACTCGCTGTTCGTGTCCGATCTGGCCGTCAAACAGGATGCATTCCCCGGCCGTTACACCCGCGCCCGTACCACTGTCTCCGAACCCGGCCGGTATGACGCCGTCTGTACCGAGTTCTGCGGCGCCGGCCACTCGCGAATGGACGCCGACATCGTCGTCGTCGAACCGGAAACGTACGACCGGTGGCTCGAGACGAACGAGGGTAACGTCACCGCAGCACCGGAACCCGGATGATCGCTCGCAGTCCCAGTCGTTACTCGAGGCGAACTGTGTACCGGAGCTCCCCCTCTGGCTTCTAACTATCGTAGCCAGACAGTCACACCCGATCGAACAACGAGAGCGCGGTTCGGAGCGACGCGAGCCGTGAGCGAACAGAGTGAGCGAGAACCGCGGGGCGTGAACGGTGAGTGAAACGAGCCGTGAGCGTCCGACGTGAGCAAGAAGCGCAGCCTGTGCGATCGGTGTGTCAATCGTAGCAGTTGGTACTATATACACGACGCGCCGCGAGGACTCGAGTCTACAAGAGTTAAACGGGTCGCGTTCCTAGATGAGGTGCGTGCCTTTAGTCCCCGTCCGAGCAGACCCATTCGGGTGCGATGACAGTACGGCGAACCCGGGCACGCGACAATAGTACCCGGAGAGCTCCCACGAGTTCTCCCGCCCGGCACGAGGGTTAGCCAGCCGACGCGGCACGCCGCCACGGGATGAGGCTGGACGTTAGTGTTCCGGGCGCACATTGACTACGTAGAGCGGTTGCTCTCGTTCGTCGACGTCACGACTTCCCCAGTAATCCTCGGTTACTCGGCCCTCTCCAATAGCGATCGATACGAGAGACTGTCCAGCACGCAAGTAGCTACGTTGGACTCTGATCGTCGCGTTCAGTTAACAGTTCGCTGTAAAGAAACGACTCAGTAGAGTTGTTGATGGTTATATCGGGCTCTTCAACCGCCCGTGCCTGTTCCACTGTCGACCGTATCGCATCGAATCGATCACCCACGATAATATCACCACTTCGGCGGTCGTAGTTCACCAACCCATGATCAACCAATCGTGGAAGATGATTGTGCACTAACGACAGCGTTACCGTGTTCAGCGCGTCTTCAGAAACGTTCTCGATCGGAATATCTTGCTCCCACCCAGCGATCTGGAGTGATACCCCGTCGACGTTTGCGTACTCACTATCCAGTAAGTAATACAGGACGTATCGACGATATGAGTCGGACAGAAGCCCGTAAAGCGCGTCGAAATCCGCATCGTCTACCCCTGTATCCATGTCTTGCGCTTTCGGATACTACTGAATAAGTCCCGTCCCAAACATATTTGGTACTGATTTGATATCGATTCGGCGGCTTTCGTCCAGTATACCAATCGCTAGCGTGTATAACTGCAGAAAACCCTACATAGCAACTGCCGACCCAGCCGCTCTGTAGGGAAGAAAGTCTGCGTATGAGTGGAGGCGGCGAAACGAGTTTCCCAGAGGCTCGCGCACTCCAGTACTCACCGTAACGCTG
>NZ_JAQIVI010000503.1 GCF_028618695.1 Natrinema soli
CGGCCGTTCGCGGCGCTTCCCTGGTGGCGGTGTACCGCAGACGGAAGAACGGCGCTCCGGGAGGCGATCGACCGAGCACGGAGCGGAGAGATCGCACACCGAGAGCTGACGCAGATCCGCACCGATGGCGCGGGCGCAGATGATACCGGTGCGACCGGACGTGACGAGGGCGGCTCCGCGAACGAGCCCGCCGACCCGACCGACGGTTCCACCTTCGAGGTGACCGTCCGGCCGGTCCGCGACGCGTCCGGTGACGTCGTCTCGCTGCTCGCACGGGCGAGCGACGTCACCGAGCGGGCCCGACTCGAGCGGGAGTTGCGAGCGTCGGAGGAACTTCACCGGGTAACGCTCAACAACATGACCGACACCGTCCTCATCACCGACGACGACGGGACGTTCACCTACGTCTGTCCGAACGTCCACTTCATCTTCGGCTACTCCGACGACGAGATCCGCGAGATGGGGACGATCGACGAGCTGCTCGAGCCGGACCTCTTCGATCGCGACGAGCTCGAGTCCGCGAGCGTGTTGACCAACATCGAGTGTACGGCGACCGACCGCGCGGGCCGCGAGCACACCTTGCTGGTCAACGTCCGCGAGGTCTCGATTCAGGGCGGGACGACGCTCTACAGCTGCCGAGACATCACGAAGCGAAAGCGCCGGGAGGAGGCGCTGACGGCGCTCCATCGGACCGCTCGCGAACTCCTGTACGCCGAAACGGACCGCGAGATCGCCGACATCGTCGTCGACGA
Organism: Natrinema soli; assembly: GCF_028618695.1. The sequence continues at coordinate 753 of NZ_JAQIVI010000503.1, forward strand.
CGCGACGGACGTGCTCGATCTCGAGGCGAGCGCCGCGTACCTGTTCGATACGGACGAGAACGTGTTACGCTCCGCCGCGTCGTCGCCGGGCATGGAGCGGTTACACGGGCCGATTCGTGACCATCGGGCGACGGACGACAGCATCCCGGGTCGCGCCTTCATCGACGGCGAGAGTCGGTTCTTCGCGGACGTTCACGACTCCGGGTCGCTCTCGAACCCCGGCACCGACCTGCGAAGCGCCGCGTACGTCCCGCTCGGCGATCACGGCGTCTTCGCCGTGGGGTCGACTGCGTCGGACGCGTTCGACGACGTCTCGCGGGAGTTGACCGACCTGCTGGCGGCGACCGCGGAAGCGGCGCTCGACCGGGTCGAACGGGAGCGAACGCTACGCGAGCGGGACCGCGAACTCAAGCGCCGAAACCGGCAGCTCACCCGCCTCAACCGGATCAACGAGATCATCAGGGAACTCGATCAGGCGCTGGTCGAGGCGGAAACCCGTGCCGAGATCGAACGGGCGGTCTGCGATCGACTCACGGCCACCGACCGGTTCTCGTTCGCCTGGATCGGTCAGCTCGACGCCGACGGCGATCGCCTCGAGC
>NZ_JAQIVI010000504.1 GCF_028618695.1 Natrinema soli
CGCGTCGACGCTTTCGCACCCGCGGTCGCCGGGCTGAGCGCGGTCGTCCTCGTCGGGTTCGGCCTGCTCTTTCTCGCGATGGGCGCGCTTCGGCTCGTTTGAACGACGGGCTACTCGCCCAGCGCGGCGATCTCGTCCTCGAGCCACTCGCTGAACCACTTGACGCGTTTCAGGCGCTGGTGGGCGATGCTCTCGGCAGTGTCGCTCTCGACCCGCGAGGCGGCGTCGTAGCCGCGCTCGAGCACGCGCTCGATCATCTCGTCGCACTCCATGTGCGTGCGGGCCTCGTACCCCATCCGGAGCAACATGAGGGCGGTACCGTTCGCGCCGACCTTGTCGAGCAGGTCGGCTTCGATGAGACACTGCGTCTCCAGCGCGAGGTCGGTCAGATCGCCCTGATGGGAGTGGTGTTCGATGGCGCGACACACCTGCTGGACGAACGACTCGGGATACTCCCCGCGCGACTCGAGGTACTCGCGGGCGACGCGAGCGCCGGCCTCCGCGTGGAGTTCCTGGTCTGTCTCGAGTTTGGCGACGTCGTGAAAGAGGGCGGCGACGCGGGTGACGTCGGTGTCCGCGCCCTCTTCCTCGGCGATCTCGACCGCGAGATCGACCACGTTGAGGATGTGGTTGTGCCGGTATTCGGCGGAATGCCAGGGGTACCAGCGCATCCGACCGCCCTCGTCTTCTTTCTCGACGCTCGCGGCGAGGTACTCGAAGACGAATCCCTTCATCGCCTCGAACTCGGCGTCGGTCACTCGCGTTTCTTTTATTTCAACGCCCACGATAGATCCCTCCGCAGCAGACGAATGATAGTCATTACCGGAATGTTCGGTCGTTTCGCTCTTTAGCCTTTGGTTCGGAACGGTTTCGGGTCGACGTGACAGTCACGACGCGAATTATCAGTCGACCGACCCCGCACTCCCCGAATCGCTCCCGTCTCGAAATCCCATCGCTGCGCGTCGGACGTGAACTATTTTCCGTTAAAGTCAAACGGTCGGCTGGGGATGGTGTGAGTATGAGCAGCGACCAGGAAGCGGAGTCGACTCGGTGTCTCGTCGCCAAAGTCGGCCTCGACGGCCACGACCGCGGGGCTCACGTCATCGCCCGCGCGTTTCGAGACGCCGGCTTCGAGGTCATCTATTCCGGACTGCACAAAGCGCCCGACGAAATCGTCCAGGCCGCGGTTCAGGAAGACGTCGACGTCCTCGGAATCTCCATCCTCTCGGGGGCGCACGACACCCTCGTTCCGAAGATCATGGACGGCCTCGAAGAGTACGGTGCCAAAGACGACACGCTCGTCCTCGCCGGCGGCGTCATCCCCGACGAGGATCGGGAGGGACTCGAGGAAGCGGGCGTCGCGGCGATCTTCGGCCCCGGAACCTCGATCGAGGAGACCATCGAGTTCGTCCGCGAGAACGCGTCCCAGCGATGAGCGTGGACCCCGACGACCGGACGCTGCTCGAGGCGCTGCTGGCGGGGGAACACCGCGCGCTCGCCCGGACCATTTCGAAGATCGAGAACCGTTCGCCCGGCTATCGCGATCTGGTCTCGGAACTGTACGCGCACACGGGCAACGCCGATGTGATCGGAATCACCGGCTCGCCGGGTGCGGGAAAGTCCACCCTGGTCGACAAGCTGGCAGAGTCCTACCGGGATCGGGGTGAAACCGTCGGGATCATCGCGATCGACCCCTCCTCGCCGTTTACCGGCGGGGCCGTACTGGGCGATCGGATCCGGATGGCCTCGACGGTGGGCGATATGGACGTTTTCGTCCGATCGATGAGCGCCCGCGGCACGCTCGGGGGGCTCTCGACGGCGACCGCGGACGCGGTCAAAGCGATGGACGCCTTCGGCAAGGACAAGATCATCATCGAGACCGTCGGTGCCGGCCAGAACGAGATCGACATCGTTCGGACCGCCGACAGCGTCGCCGTCCTCGTCCCGCCGGGCTCGGGCGACGACATCCAGACGCTGAAAGCCGGCATCCTCGAGATCGCCGACATCTTCGTGGTCAACAAGGCCGACCGCGACGGGGCCGACCGGACCGTTCAGGAACTGCGAGAGATGGTCCAGCTCGGCGACGGGAGCGACCTCACCGGTGGCGGCGGCCACCACAGCCAGGAAGTCATCGACGCCCACGACGACTGGGACGGGGAGCCGGACGAGGACGACGAGACCGACGAAGACTGGACGCCGCCGATCGTCGAGACCGTCGCCATCCACGGCACCGGCGTCGACGAGTTCATCGACGAACTCGCGGCCCACCGCGCCTATCTCGTCGATTCCGGCGAACACGCGGAGCAAGTGCGCACGCGCTACGCCGAGGAGATCCGTACCCTGCTGCGCGAGGACCTCCACGCCGTCCTCGAGGACGAACTCGTCGCCGCCGGCGGGATCGACGACCTCGCCGAGGCCGTCCGAAACGGCGAGACCGATCCCTACACTATCGCCGACGATCTGCTGACGCCCGTCGAAGGCTGTCTCGAGGAACTCGAGACCGACGCGGACGTGAACTCGCGATAGAGCGCTCGCTCGTACCCCCATTCCCAACACGTTCTGAACCCGAACCCGAGGCCTAAGGCCGTTGCCGTCGTACGGTCCCCCATGAAAGCCCGAACAGTCCTCGGTGCAGCGCTCGGAACCGTCGGCGGGGCCATCCTCGGCAACCGCCTCCTGAAACGGCGCGCCGGCGACCTCGAGAGCCCCCTTCCCGGCATCGAACGCACCTATCGCTGGCGGGGGATCGAGACGACCTACACCGTCGCCGGCGATCCGAACGACACCGATATGCTCTTGCTTCACGGAATCTACGCGGGTGCGAGCAGCCACGAGTTCGCGCCGATCGTGGAGCAGTTGGCCGAGGACTACCACGTTTACGCGGTCGACCTCCCTGGCTTCGCCAGATCGGAGCGGCCACCGCTAGTCTACTCGGCCTCGCTCTACGCCGAGTTTATCCGCGACTTCGCGGCCGACGTCACCGACGAGCCGATCGTCGTCGCATCCTCGCTGACCGGCGCGTTCGCCGTCGACGCCGCCGACGAGACCGATATCAAACGGCTGATGTTGATCTGTCCCACGGAGGAGACGAGCGACGCACGTCCGTGGGTCCGCACCCTTCTGCGGACGCCCATCGTCGGGACGACGCTGTACAACCTGCTCGCGAGCAAGCCGTCGATCCGCTACTTCTACGACCGCGACGGCTACTACGATTCCGCCCGCATCGACGCCGACGAAGTCCAGTACGCCTGGGACAGCGCCCACCAGCCCGGCGCGCGCTACGCCCCTGCTTCCTTCGCCGCGGGCACCCTCGACCCCGAGTTCGACCTCGCGACGGAACTGGCCGCCCTCGAGACGCCGACCACGCTCGTCTGGGGCCGCGATGCGGAACTCGTCCCGCTCCGGGAGGGCCGCGATCTCGCCGAGGCCGCCGACCTCGATCTGGTCGTCATCGATTACGCGACCCAACTGCCACACGCCGAACACCCGGACAAGTTCGTCGAATATCTGAGCGCGGAACTCCCGCGAGCCGGTATCGGCGTCGACGAGTAGCCGGACGTCTCCGCCGGCTTCGATCGCTTACTTCGGGACGTTCTCGATCGCCGTCGGTGAGACGGCTGCTTCCTCTCGTTCGTCGCCCATGCCGGTCGTGACGATGAGGCGCATCCCGCGACGCACGCTCATGTCGACCTCGTGGACCTGCTCTTCCGGAAGCAACACCAATCGGCCGGCGGTCGGGTTCGGACTGTTCGGCAGGAAGACGTTGTAGGCGTCCTGCCCGGCCACGTCCTCGACCGCCCGCGGGCTTTCGCCCGTGACGAGACCGATCATGTAGACGCCCTCGCGAGGATACTCGACCAGCACGACGCTCTCGTAACTCGTCTTCCGCTCAACCAGCGAGTCCGCGACCTGCCGCACGCTCCCGTAGATCGTGCTGACCAGCGGTATCACGTTGACGAGCCGGCCGATGTTGCCGAACAGGTGCCGACCGACGCTCTGCTGAGCGAGAAACCCCAGCACGACGACCGCCGCGACGATCAGGACGACGGCCAACAGCTGGGCGACGACTTCGACGTTTCGTGTGTACTGTGCCAGCCCCGCGGCGCGAACGACCGGCGTGACGAACTGTAACGACCAGTTGACGAGGAATCGAAGAATGTACAGCGTGACCGCGAGCGGCGCGACCAGAATCAGCCCCGCGACGAAACTGCTCTTGATACGCGACGAGAGAGTCATAGCAGGTCGTACTCGCCGAAGGAAAAATAGCCTCTGGCGACCGAAAGAAACCGCGCGTCAAACGGTCGTCGCGACGGCCACGATCGAACGGGAACCGGCTACGCCGGCCGGAATCCGATGACTCGCTCGCCGGTCGTCTCGGAGACCGCGATCTCGAGTTCGACCTCGAGCCCGGTCTCGACTGTCGCGGGATCGACGCCGACGACCTGCCCGGTGATCCGCACGGGGCCGAAGTCGGCGATGGCCGTCGCGTACGGGGCGTCCTCCTCGAAGGCCGGCGTCGGAACGTGCGTGACGGTGAACGTCTGGACCTCGCCGGTCTCGGGCAGGGTGACCTCCTCGAGGTCGGTCGAGCCGCAGTCGGGGCAAACCCGTCGCGGCGGCAGGGAGCCGTGACCGTTGGCGCACTCGAGGAAGTACGCGTCGCCGTCTTCGGCGGCGTCGAGCCACGCGTCGAAGCCGGCGTCGACGACGGATTCGGCATCGCTCATCGCTCCGTCACCTCCAGAGCGAAGCGCTGACTTACCCGCATTCGCTCACTTCGTTCGCTCATGCGACCACCTCCAGGACGTGAACGGTCGCACTGGCGACCGTGCCACCCGCGTTGTGCGCGACGCCGGTCGTCGCGTCGGCGACGTGCTCGCTGTTGGGATGCTCGCCCGCCAGCAGGTCGGTGACTTCGGCGATCTGGG
>NZ_JAQIVI010000505.1 GCF_028618695.1 Natrinema soli
CGCGGTCGAACATCGGTCGCCGTCAGCGGCGTCATCGCGCTCGTCCTGGCCGGATTCCTCTGGATCGGCTTCCCGGCCACCGCGGCGTGGGCCGTCGGCCTGCTCGTGGGCGCGAACCTCCTCGTAACCGGGCTCTCGATGGTGGCCGTCGCGATGGCCGCTCGGCGTCCGATGGACGACGTGAGCCCGCCCGCGACCGAACCTCGCGGCGCGTGATCCGTTGTAGCCGTTCGAACGGACTGGTGCACTCGGACGGTCATTTCACTCGAGTTTCAGTGGATCGCCCGAGGTATCCGTGCGCGAAGTGAACGGTGAGAAGAACCGACCTTCAACGGGAGGCAATAGATTACAATTCGGTAACTGTGTGTCTGGACTGATACATTCTATTTATTACTCCGCGGGGGTATTCATCGGTAATGGATTTGCAGGAGGAAGGACTTATTCGGCTGCTTACGGAGAGCACTAATCGAGCGATTTTAACCGTTCTCACTAACGCTTCTCATGGGCTCTCTGTGACCGAACTTTCCGAACGACTCGTTTCGGAGGATGCGGGGGGACTCGACCAGACGGTCATCTCGCTCCATCACAACTATCTCCCCCGACTCGACGAAGTAGGATTGATCGAGTATGATCGCGACGAAAACGTCGTCACCGAGGGGAGCTACTCGGAGGCCGATGCCGAATGGATGAACGTCGACGTGCTCGACGAACTGCTCTCACAGTGTAGAACGGGACATAAAGCAGACGAGAACACTGTGGGACGACTTGAGGGTCGTGAAGCCGTGTACGACTACTGTCGGGACTTGGCCGATAGAGCGACGGATGAACTATTTCTGATCTATGCCTCCGACGAGTTACTCGACGAGGAGTGTCTCCCACATGCAGAGAATGCCATCGATCGAGGAGTCGCGTTATACGCCGGAACGAAAAGCCGAGAGGCCCGAGAATTCTTTCGGGATCGGCTTCCCGACGCGACGATATGGGACCCACAGATGGACTGGATGTATGAACAGTCGAGCCACCCCAGGGTGAGTCGACTGATCGTCGCCGATCGAGAGACGGTCGTCGTCGGTCTCTGGGACGAAGACGCGGACGGGACGAAAACGGAGATCGCGATGATTGGTGACGGAAAGACCAATCCCCTGGTGGTTCTCGTCCGTGAACTGCTCGGCCCTCGACTGGATCACCTCGATTACCAGAGTGACGATTTCCTGGGAGCCCTTCCGTTTGAAACGTGACCGGGAGTATCCGGAGCAGCTGACGGACCGGGTCGGCGTCGACGACGTGATCGTCCGGAATATCATCGCCGATCACGACGGCGTGTTGCGCTCTCACGAACTCCTCACAGAGCGAGTCCATCTCGGACAGGAGGGACAGACGTGTTCGACCCGGAAACGGCCCCTATTCGCCGAACATCGAACTGAAGAACTTCCGTTCTGCCGTTCGGAGGTGCTGGTTGAAGGTGGCGGGCGCGATACCGAGGCGCTCGGCGATCTCCTCGCCGGTGCTGCCCCGCGGCCAGTCGAAGTAGCCCGCGAAGTAGGCCGTCTCGAGGGCCGCCCGCTGTTTCTCGGTCAGTTCGTCCTCGAGGACGGACGACGAGCCGCTGTCGCTGCGCTCGCTGCGTTCGGTGGTCCGCTGTGCGAGGTAGGTGACGTCGTCGCGCTGGGTCCTGATGAGTTCGATCATCTGGCGTGTGTCCCGGCCGCGCGAGAGCTCGACGACGAAGCGGAACTCCCCGTCGTCGATCGTCGCCGAGGCGACGCGGCCGCCGTGGGTCGCGATCGTCTCGAACAGGGAGACGGCAGCGGGTGCGACGAGTTCGAACTCGAACTCGTCGCGTCGGGCCGCGAGCAACCGAACGTCAGTGATGCCGTCGGTTCGGTCGACGGTTTCGGTGAACGTCTCCTGCGAGACGCCGTGTGCCGAGCCGTAGGCCAGGAGCGTCTCGTCGCTGCCGACCAGTTGCTCGAACTCGATCGAACACGACTCGGTCGCCGAGAGTTCGACCAGTTCCTCGGCCATCGCCTCGACGCGGAACTCGAGTTCGACGACGGCGTCGCTGACGAGCGCGTCCCGGCGCTCGATCGCGGTGATCGCGTGGGCGACGATGTCGCCGATCCGACCGAGAACGGCGGTTTCGGGCCCCTCGAACGATCGCGGTGACGAGGAGTAAACGTTCAACACGCCGTAGACGAGGTCCTCGTGGGTGATCGGAATCGCGACCGACGACCGGTAGTCGCGGGCGCGTGCCGCCTCCCGCCACGGCTCGAACTCGGGAGCCGAGCTGGCGTCGTTCATCACCTGGACCTGCCCGGTCCGAATCGCCGTGCCCGCCGGCCCCCGTCCGCTCTCGTCGTCCTCGTCGACGGTGACGTCGATCTCGTCGAGATACCCCTCCTCGACGCCGGCCGCCGCCTTCGGGACGACGCGGTCGCTGCCGGGATTGACGCTGCCGATCCACGCGAACCGATAGGCGTCGGACTCGGCGAGTCGGTCACAGACCTCTTGTTCGAGTTCCGCGCGCGTCTCGGTCGTGATCACTGCGTGGGTGATGTCGTGGCCGATCCGGTTGAGCCGGTTGAGCGCCTCGAGTTGCTCGCGCTGCTGGCGGCGTTCGCGCTGCTGGCGGGCGCGCTCGATCGCGTGGTGGATCGTTCGCACCAGGAGTTCACTGGTCACCTCGTCTTTGACGAGGAAGTCCTGGGCACCGCGCTGGATCGCCTCGACGCCGACCTGCTGGTCGCGGACGCCGGTCAGGACGACGATCGGCGTCTCTCCGGTCTCCTCGTGGACCGTTTCGAGAGTGTTGAGCCCCTCGCTATCGGGGAGGTTCAGGTCGAGCAGGATAATATCGGTCGGCTCCGATTCGATCGTCTCGAGCCCCTCCTCGAGGCGGGTTTCGCGGGTGATATCGGGCGTCTGACTCGCCGTCTCGGTGGGGCTGACCCGCTGGGCGAGTTCCTCGGTTCCGCGGAGCATCTCCTGTATGAGACGGGCGTCACCGGGGTTGTCCTCGATCAGGAGGATGTGAAGCGCGTCCTCGGTCTCCGCGCCCTCCGTATCGGTGGTCCGGGTGTTCGTCTCGCTCATCAGTTGTCGACCTCCGGCGGGAGTCGGACGACCGAGAACCAGAACTTCTCGAAGGCGCGGACCGTCTCGATGAACTCGTCCGGATCGACCGGCTTCGTGAGGTAGGCGTTGGCGTGGAGTTCGTAGGACGTGACGACGTCCTCCTCCGCGCGGGAACTCGTCAACACGATCACCGGGATCGATCGCAGCACCGGATCGTCCTTGAGTTCCTCCAGAACCTCTTCGCCGTCCTTGCCGGGCAGATTGAGATCCAGCAGGATGAGGTCCGGACGCGGTGCGTCGGCGTACTCGCCCTGCTGGGTGAGAAACGCCAGCGCTTCGATGCCGTCGGAGACGACGTGGAGGTCGTTCTCGATCCGGCCCTGTTTGAACGCTTCCCTGGTCAGAGGGACGTCGCCGGGATTGTCCTCGACCAACAGGATCTGTGCCGGCTCGGACTGGGGTCGCTCTGGCTTACTCATCGGTCACTGGTTCCGTCGTCGGATCGGTCTCGGTGTCTGCCTCGCTGACCGGCGCGCGTTCCATCGCTTCGTCCGCGACGGGCACCGTCGGCAGCTCGATCGTAAACGTCGACCCCTCGCCGGGCTGGGAATCGACGCTGATCTCGACGCCGTGGCGCTCGGCGATTCGCTGACAGAGCGCGAGTCCGATACCGGTGCCGTCGTACTCCTCGTGGCTGTGGAGCCGATCGAACACCTGGAAGATGCGATCCGTGTCGCTCGAGTCGATCCCGATCCCCCGATCGCGAACTGAGACACTCCATGTTTCCCCATTATTTTCGGCGAATACGGATATACGTGGGGTTCCATCGCCGGAATAGGTAATCGCGTTATCGAGCAGATTCTGGAACAGCTGGCGGAGCTGTCCGGGATCGCCGTAGACCCGCGGCAGCGAGTCGACGCTGATCTCGGCGTCGGTCTCGTCGATCCGCACCTCGAGATCTGCCAGCACGTCGGCGATGACGTCCTCGCAGTCGACGGGGCAAAACGGATCGCCCTGCGTGTCGACTCGGGAGTACTGGAGCAGTCCGTCGATCATCTGCTGCATGCGCTGGGCGCCGTCGACCGCGAACTCGATGAACTCCTCGCCGTCGGCGTCGAGTTCGTCGGCGTACCGTTGCTCGACGAGCGTGAGGTAACTCGAGATCATCCGTAACGGCTCCTGTAGGTCGTGGGATGCCGCGTAGGCGAACTGCTCGAGGCGCTCGTTGGACTCCTCGAGGTCGTCGACCAACCCCTCGAGTTTGCGCTGGTACTCCCGCCGATCGGTCACGTCGCGCCCGATCCCGGTGACGACCGGCTCGCCGTCGGGATTCTCGAGCTTGGAGGCGACGAACTCGTAGGGGATTTCGGTTCCGTCTTTCGTCTGCACCGTCGCTTCGACGCGCGTGTGTCCCGTCTCGAAGGCGTTGGCGATCGCGGTCGCGACGTCGGTCGCGTCCTCGCCCTCGAAGAACTCGAGGGCGTGCATCGACTCGACCTCGGCGTCCGTATAGCCCGTCACGTCCGTGAGCGTCTCGTTCCACCGCGTGAGATCCCCCGTCTCGTCGAGGACGTAGAACACGTCGTCGACCGCGTCGAGCACGTCGTCGGTGTACGCACGGAACCGCTCGAGGCGGGTTTCACGCTCGCGCAGCTGGCGCTGTTTCGCCTTCGCCTCGGTAACGTCCTGAACCATGAGCATCCCGGCGAACACCTCGCCCCGGTCATCTTCGACCGGCACCGCGTGGGCCGACCACTCGCGGTCGTGCAGGTCGAACTCGAAGAAGCGGTGCTCGCCCGCGAGGGCGGCGTCGAAGTTCGCTTCGAAGGTCTCGCGCGTCTCTCCCTCGTAGCGCTGTCGAACCGTCTGTCCGACGAACTCCTGGACGGTGGCGTCTATCTCCTCGAGGATCTGCCCGCCAGCGAGCGTGTATTCCATGTTCTCGTCGAACAGCGCGACGAGCCCGTTCGGGAAGTGTTCGACGAGGGTTCGGTAGCGCCGTTCGCTCTCCGCGAGGTCGCGCTGGTGGGCTCGCTGCTCGAGTTCGTAACTGACCCACTGGGTCGCGAGTTCGACGAAGGACCGCTCCGCCGGAGTGAACGGTTCCGAACGCGCCGACTCGTCCTCGAAACAGAGGGTTCCGTACGGCTCGCCGTCGACGATCACCTGCCCGCCGAGGTACGAATCGAGCGCCCACTCGTCGTAGGCGTCCGCGCTGATGCCGTGCTCGAGCGGCGAGTCGGTAAACGCGAGCAGCCCGTCGGACTCGATGGTCCGCTTGCAGTAAGCGGTCGACAGCGGTGTGACTGAGCCCGGACGAAGCCGCTCGTTGGAGCCGCTCGCGTGAGTCACCTCGAAGCGGTCGTCGGCCTCGTCGATACGGGCCAGAAAGCCGCTCTCGAGCCCGAGGCGATCGCGTCCGAGCGCGAGCAGGTCGTCGACCTTCTCGTCGAAACGCAGCTCGCGGTCGGCGGTGATCGCGTAGAGGCGCTGTAAGGTGTGGTTCGTCTCCGCCAGCTCCCGTTCGGTCCCCTTGCTCTTAGTGACGTCCCGGAAGTAGACCGACAGCCCCGTCTCCGAGGGGTAGGCGTGGACCTCGTACCACGAGTCGAGCGGGGGAAAGTGCGCTTCGAAGCTGGTCGGCTCCTGCGTCTCCATGGCCCGGCGGTACTCCGCTTCGAACGTCGAATCGACCGCGGCGGGGAACCGCTCCCAGAGGTTCTCGCCGAGCAATCCCTCGCCCTCGGGATCGATCAGCTCCCGCGCTCGCTCGTTGACGTATGCGAAGTTCCAGTCTGCGTCCAGCCCGACGAACGCGTCCGTCACGCGATCGACGGTCGTCTCGAGTTCGCTCTCGAGGCGGGTGCGATCGGTGAGGTCCTCGATAGCCGTTTCGAGGAGATCGGCGACGCTCGCGGCGAAGTCGATCTCCCGGTCGCTGAACGCACGATCCGCCGGCGCGTGGACGCAGAGAACTCCCCACGGCTCCTCGAGCGAGCCGATCGAGACACCGATTCCAACGGAGCCGTCGATTTCGACGGCGTCGTCGCGGCCGTCGAGTCGATCGGAAGCGGACGGGTCACCGCGTCGGTCGTCGCGCTCGGCGTTCGTGACGACCGGCTCCGCGGATCGGATCGCAGCACCCGCCACCGAATCGGGATCGGTCGGTACCGTCACGGA
>NZ_JAQIVI010000506.1 GCF_028618695.1 Natrinema soli
GCCGTTCGCTCGCCGTCATCGTTCGTCGTTCGCTCGTCGACATCGTCACTCGTCCGGTCGTCGCCGCCATCCCCGGCTTCGTAGTACCGGTACCCCGCCGACACGTCCGGTGCCGGTGCCGGCCAGCGAACCGCGCGTTCGGCCTCGATGCGCTCGTAGCTGATTCCGGAGAGATCGGCGGGGGTGCCGGCGGTCAGCGCGGCGAGTTCGTCGAAGACCGCTTCGGGCTCCGGTGTCCGATCGAACAGATCGGGGTCGATTCGACCGGCGATGTCGCCGATCAACGCGAGATCCGTCCGGACGCCCGAGGGGGTCTCCGTCGCGGCCCGGACCCGGGAGACGGTCCGCTCCATGTTGGTCGTCGTCCCCTCGGACTCGCCCCACGTCGTCGCGGGCAGGACGACGTCGGCGTACTCGACCGTTTCGCTCCGGAACGCGTCCTGCACGACGAGGAACGCGTCCTCGAGTTTCTCGCGGACGCGCGTCGCGTCGGGCATGCCAGCGACGGGGTTGGTCGCGACCGCGTAGACGGCGTCGACGTCGTCGCCGATCGCGTCGCGGACCGCGGTCACTCGCTCCGCGTCGATGCTCGGCGTCGCC
>NZ_JAQIVI010000507.1 GCF_028618695.1 Natrinema soli
TACACAACGACCGCACCAATCACTCAACGGACAGACTCCAGCCGAGGTGCTAAACTAGACAGTGCCATTACCTCGTATTTGTCACATTACCAGCGTATTCGCCGGAACTACATCCGGTCGACAAGTGCTATCGACCGCTGTAACCGGTTCTCAGCGACCGGTTTTTCGACTTACTTGGCGAGCTACCAACGGCGATCGATACCGCCTATAGCACATTTCTGTGCCAAGTATGAGTGATTATTTCTAATGTCTACTATAGTCCAGGTAGTATATTTCATACCATGAGTCCTCAGTCGGACTGGCGGGAGATCGAGATCGAACGGAATTTTCCCCGACGACCCTCCGGACGATGTCGATCAAGGCGATCTCCGAGAGCGAAGTATCTTTTTTCGCACGCGGTTTCAGAGAATCAATTCAAGCGACCGAACATCGATAGCGACCGATGGCTTCCGATCGGGCGGTTCACCGCTTCTTTCTGTCTCATGGCAGTCGAGTTCGTACCCGAGGCGATCGTCAGTGGCTCGATCGCGACGCTCCCGGGACTCGCGCGTTTTCCTTCGTCTGGAGCGCAATCACTGCAGCGTCTGAATGGACGTACCGTCGTTAGTCGTCGGTGCCGGTGATCATGGAACAGGATTCAAAATGAATGGCGACGGGACCAGAGCGTGATTCGATATGACCGACACAATCGAACTTGAGCTACTCGGAAACGCCAAATCGGTTCGAATCGACGAGCGCCTGTTGACCGTTCCCCAGACCGTGAACCTCCAGTCCCCGTCAGCTGGCGACCACGTGGCCATCCTTCGAACCGATCCAAAGTGTTGTACATCCACGTGCTCCCACAAGACGGAGAACCTGTGTACTTCGAAAGCGATCTCGCAACCGCAGCCGCCGTCGACGGCGAGTCTCGTAGCGAGTGTTGGGTGTCCGCGTCAGCGCTTGCACCCTCCGATCGGTTCATGATCGATACGCGGAAAGACCAGGATCTCGAGGCCGGTTCGATCGACGTGGAATACCCCGGGTGGAAAGCGCAACTCCAGAAGCGTATTCGGGAGTTTAAGCAAAAGCAACGGGCGAATACGGTGCTGGCTCGCCGGTAGTTCGGAGTTCCTTTTTTCACACGCTATCCCGCTGCCGAAGCGCATTCTCAATTTCGAGGCCGTGATTCGCGGCGATCTCGCGGGCGAGCACCCACGCTCGAGCAGGTCTTGGCCGTCGTCGGAGTCGACAGGAGCCGCGGTCGGGAGTTCACCCCATCGCGCCTTTCCCGCAACGGACGTGTCCTCCTCGTCGAAACAGACGTAGTAATCAAAGACGGCGCCGGCGTGTGGGTCCGTGCCGACCAGGCGGTCGAACACCGTCTTTCCGGTGGCCAGGGCGTCGTCGTGGGTCGATGCCTCTACCAGTGCGTAAATCACCATGTGCATCTCGAACACCTCGAAACGCCGACGCACCCGAAGTCGATGCTCACTCCTGCTGCGCCGGCACCCATCGCCGGCGCTCGAAAAACCTGCGCAGGCGGTCGATTCTCAGGATTCGTCCGCTCGGTCGACAGTGATGGTCAGATTCCCGGACTCGTAGTCCGCTTCGAAGTCGACGGTGAACGCGTCCGAGTAGTAGGCGGCATGGTAGGCGCGGTGACGCTCGAGCGAACCGGTCGCCTTGAAGTGGAAGAACGCAGCAGACGTGTAGGGCTTGCTCTGGGTTTCGATTTGCGTCTCAACTGACGCCGGAAGCGCGATCTGTGGCGCGTCGGAGTCGATACTCGCTGCAAACTCCTTCGCCTCCTCGACGGTCGCTTGTGAATGCGCTGGTGTCTCGCCGGTGAGCATGTTCACCGGGATTTCCGTCTCGTCGGTGAACAGGACATCTTCGAATGTGTGGGTCTCGAGGATCGCCTCAGGATCTAACTCGCAGTCGTGAAACGGGTCGTCGTGTGGAGTCATCGAATCACGAGCCTACAGAGGGGCTCGGTCCTCTCCGCCCCTGAAAAACAGCATCTGGTTCGACGCAGTACCGGTCAGCACTATCACTATTGGGATGAGAAAGCGATCCCTCAGGTCGATTCATAATATTACAATCGACTGCTAGTAAGGGGAGCATTCTGATAACGCAGTTCTCGACCGGGACACGACCTTCACACGTGATCTAACTTGTTGAGAAGCTGGGCCAGAACCCTGACCCACACGGGACCCCAGAAAGACGATTACCGCAGACGATTACCGCGTTCGACCGCGAAACGGGTGACGTGCGTTGGAACTACGCTATATATAATTTCCACTAAATGACAATTCCACCCATACTCGTCGAGGGTGCCATCTTTTTCGCCACGAGTCCCATCGACGGCCTCGCCGTTTTCGGGGACGTTCCTGCGGAGGGGTAGTCATACCGTTAGTGCAGCGCTACTTGTTCGGTTTCCGCTCTTGCTCGGGATGGTCGGAGATGAACACGCTTGTGTCGTTCGGCACGTCGTCGGTGACCCACGAGTTCGCCCCGATACTCACGTGGTCGCCGATATCGACCGGCCCGAGGACGTTGCTCCCGGCGCCGATGACGACGTGGTCGCCGATGTCGGGATGGCGCTTGTAATCTTTCGCCAGCATGTGTTCCTCGCCCTCCTCCTCCTCGAAGTGGAGGGCCCCCAGCGTCACGTTCTGGTAGATTCGGACCCAGTCACCGACCGTGGCCGTCTCACCGATGACGACGCCGGTCCCGTGGTCGATGAAGAAGTGGTCGCCGATTGTCGCGCCGGGGTGGATGTCGATGCCCGTCTCGACTTTCGAGTACTCGGCGAGTTCGCGCGCGTACTTGACGTGGTCCGCCTCGTAGAGGCGGTGTGCAACCCGGTGGGTGAGGATGGCGTGAAAGCCGGGGTACGACCGAATGATTTCACAGTAACTTTTTGCCGCGGGGTCGCCCTTGTACGCCGCCTCGACGTCTTTCTTGAGGGTGCGCCGGATTTCCGGCAGTCGGTCAAGTACCCCATCAACGACGCCGGTCAGGTCGTCCGCGTCGCGACTCGAATACGCCGTGATTCCCTTCCGAATGCAGGTGCCGAGCGCCGTCAAGTGGCGTCTCGTTTCGGCCGTATCGTCGACCAGGTCCGCCCCGTTCCAGCATCGGGGGAACAGAAGTTGTTTGAGTAGAAGGGGTTCGTCACGCAGAAACTCCCGGCACGGATACACTCGTGAGTCGTCAGTCGGAAACGGTGATTCGTCCGCTTCGTAGGCTGTGACGAGTTCGAGGTGGGCGTCGCCAGTGTACTCGTATCCCATTGTGTGACTGGAATACGGTCGATGGATGTAGTTCCTTCACTTTGTCTCCCGTCGGTACATCTCGAAAATCAAACGATGACAATGATTCTACGAACAACAATAGTGAAGCAGACGATGGCTCCCCGTCACACGTGATCTCCGTATCAGAACTGACGAACAATATCGACGAAAGCAGTGTTCGATGCCAGTTTGCGGATCTTCCCGTCGGAGCACAGGAAGAGGTGAAGAGTGCGATAGACGATCTGCGGTCCAACTCCGAAGATATGGGACGGTCGGTAGTTCCCATCGATCCTGATTGCTGACTCGATTTTTAGAAGGACTGAAAGAAATTAGACCGAGTGACTCACTGCGGCACGCTCAGACGGCGATCTCACGACAGTGAGAGAGCCGTCGCGCCAGACACGATGCGAGGCCGTCGCTCCGTACAGGGTTGCCGCTGGACGCGGGCGGTCTCAGCCCGCGTCCAGCTGGCTATAGGTCGCCGGAATCCCGGTACAGTTCGTTGGTGCTTCCCATTTCCGCCGTAACGTGTCGTCGAGTGCGTCCGTGTTGATCGCGTTGTGGATCGGTGGGTTGAGCTCTTCGGGGTGAACTCCTTCACATTCGGCGACTTTGTCTACAATCTTCAGACTGAGTGATTGAGTGGGTTGCACAACCTCCGATGTCAGGAACTAATACATAAAACCAGACGTTCCTCTAATGACGTACGTCAGACAACGGCCTCTGAACAGTTTACATGACATATTCTGAGTAGGTGAGAAATGAATGATTACGGTCGAAGAGAATCACTTATTCGGAGGATAGTGTGACTCGATATTTTTGCTTGCTCGGTCCCACGGAGATCACCGCCATCGTGCCACCGGAGCAGTGGTAACTCGCTCGAGCGGACCATTTTGTCACGTAAGACCCAGGCGATTGAGTCTGCAACCGAGGCAGCCGTCATGCTCCTGCGCATCGACGACGTTATCGCAGCTGGCGATCTCAAGGGTGGCCAGGTTGACCCTGACGATGACGACGATGCGGGCGGTCCTCCTGCTGGTGGCCCCGGCGGTGGGATGGGCGGCGGAATGGGAAGAATGGGCGGCATGGGTGGGATGGGCGGCGCGATGTGAGTTCCGGCAAGTAGCAGTGACTTCCTCCCCACCCTACTCGCTCACGGCTGACGCCGTTCGCTCCTTGAGGGGAGCGTGAGACCAGCGGTCTCACGACCGTCAGGCTCCGGTGGTCTGTCTAGTGACCTGCTGGAGGGCGATCTCGGCGACGTTCGCGCCGTAGCCGGTGGTTCGGCGGAGGCTGTCGAGCAAGAGCCCGAGTACGTAAGCCTCGTTTGGCATGTCGTGATCGTAGAGATCGCGATCGAATTCCTCGAGTTGGTCCATCAACTGGTCGCGTTTGGCGAGCGCATCATTGGCGGCCTCAATGCCGGTATCTGTGAGGATGACGTCGGCTGCATCGTCGACGACCAGTCGAGAGGCGGTGCCAAGTTCCGAGAGACGCGTGGCATACGACGGTGGTATCGATGCGTCCAGCCTGAGAGCGAACTCGGCGATCTTTTCGGCGTGATCGGCGATGCGTTCGAACTGGCGTGCAGCGTAGTAGTACTCGAAGAGGTCGTCCCGACTCCACTCCAACTTCTCGACCTCGTGGAGGTCCGTTAGCGAACGTCGGAAGTGGCGCGTAATCATCGCGAACAGTTTGTCAGCCTCATTATCTCTCTCGATAACATGTCGAGCCAGTTCCTCGTCCCCGTCGACGATGGCCGACACGGCGTCCCGATGCATCGCGAGCATTACAAGTCGGAGCCGGAGCGTACTCTTCCTGACATCCACGTTCTCGGCATCGATGAGATTTGTCAGTCGAATACGAGTGTCGGTCGCCTCTAGTAATTCGAATCCCGAGAGCTCCGCCAACGTTCGCTCGACCAACTTCCGGCGGTCCGGCGGATGTCCCGCCGTGTCGATGAGCGTTACGGAATCGTATCCGACCGCATGAGCAGCACGAATCCGCTGGCGGATCATGTTGTCGCTGTCGGTAGAGACGTCGATTGATGTCGTACGTTCAGTGGTATTGCGGCCGACCATCGCTTCAACAAGTAACGAAGCGTCCTGATTCGGATGTAATGAGAGCACCGATCCGGCTTCGATCCCGTGTTCCTCTGCCCAGAACTTTGGTAACGAGATGGTGTACGTCGTCCCTCCAGAGAGCTGAACTTTCCGTGTTTCCATACACCGAGTGGACTCGTCGACTCCCTCTTTATCGCTTATATGAACGGACAAATACGATATAGGTGACTATATATCGGTACTGACCTTATTCAGGCAGGACGCTGACTCGAGAACATGAGATCCGTCTATTTTCTATATAGGCGTCTGGACAGTCTATTGCGTAGTGCTATCCTCATGTGACGAGTTCCGCCGCTATGTCCCGGGATATGTGGCACCGACCACGAGACGCGATACGACAAGGGCGTGACGCGACGCTCGCACAAGTCGTCGAATCAATCGATTACACTGCACCGGAGACGAAGGAGCGACTGGCGGCAGACGTCGGCATCTCCGAACAGTATCTCTCCGAACTGCTTCAGGAGTTGAAAACAGACGGCGTCGTCCGAAAGGCATACGTCGTCGACGATACCGCGTTGTACGCGAATGCGAACACCGTTTCGCCGCTTCACACCGGCCGCAGGGCTGACGCTACCAAGACCGACGATCGCGAGCAGGATGCATCTACAGCCGAGACAAGGGAGTCCGGTGATCGAGGAACGACGGTGCTAGACTTGCTGGCCCGACTCGACGATGTGACCACGGCACAGTACACGGCTGCCCGCAAATCGTTCGTCGGCGACGAACCTGAGCGCCCGGCGGATGCGTTCGAGTCGTTGGCAAACGAACGGTACTCGGCTGTTCTATCGGAACTCAAGTCATATACGCTGACCACTGACTGGCCGGGCAACCGGGTCGCATCCGATCTCGCAACCATCGCCACGAACCTCGAGATCGTCGGCGATCGCGCGTGTTTTGTAGCCGATGTCGTCAACAGGCAAGAGGTGACGACGACTGGCGTCATCGAGGAGCGTGTCTGTGACATCTTCGACGCAGGTGAGACGATCAACGATTACTTCAAGGCAATTCTCTTCGACTGTGATCTCGCGGCACACGACGACCTCGTGAATAAGGAGGAAACCGTCCACCGCGACTTGGACGAATTGTTCGAGTTGATCACGGCATACGATCCGGAAATATATGGTTATCTGGTGACCGTAACGCGAGCGCTCGAGCGGGCGATCTACTACTGGGTCCACGCGGCCGAGATCACCGTCCAACTTCAATCAGGCGTTCAGCCCGATCACGTTTTGATATAACGTCGACGCCGTCGGCATCCACGCACCGTGTCACATTTCGGCGACGGTTCTGTTATATCGTTCGTCTAACCGTAAGCAAGCGAAAACAGGTCATACGTTTACTGGGACAGTGCTCAGTCGGACTAGAGTGGGTCCGTCGTCGTGGGTGCATATTTTGAGAGGAAGGCCTCGAGATCGCGGAAGTCCGCGAGACGCTCGGCCAGCGTCTCGTGGTCCCAGTGCCACCACTCGGTGGCGTCGAGGCGCGCGGCGACATCCTCGGGGAAGCGCCGGCGAATCGGCTCGGCAGGGACGCCGCCGACGATCGTGTAGGGCGAGACATCGGCGGTGACGACTGCGCCGGCAGCGACGACGGCACCGTTACCCACGGTGGCCCCCGGAAGGACCGTCGCACCGTGACCGAGCCAGACGTCGTGACCGACTTCGACCGGCTGGTCGGCCCGCCACTCGAAGATCGACTTGTCGTCCTCGCCGAGTCCGTACATCTCCGCCCGGTAGGTGAAATGGTGGGCCGTCGGCCTCTCGATGGGGTGGTTCGTCGGCCCGAGGCGGACGTCGGATGCAACGTTGCCGAACTTACCGATCATCGTGTTATCGAGCTGAACGCGCTCCATGAGGTATGTGTAGTCGTTCACGTCGGAGGCAGTGACTCGCGCGTGCGGCCGAATCTCGGTCCACTTTCCCAGCGTGCTGTCGGTGATTGTCACTGGTTCGTGAATCGTCGGTTCGGGAGAGAGCTCGCGGACCCGGGGGTCGCCGTGGGAGTCGATCGCGTACCGATCGCCGTCCCATTCGAAAGTCGGTTCGACCATCCGCTCACCGCCGCCCTGCCGTCGACTCGAGGATCTTCCTAGGGGCCGTCCAGAATGCCTCCAGAACCCCTGTCCGTTCGGCCTCGTCGTCGTCACGCAGGTACGAACGGATGCGCTGACTCATGAGTTCAACAGACCCGGCTAACACGAGGATGAGGATGATGCAGGCCATCATTTCGGTATAGTTGAACGTCTTGCGCTGGATGTCAAGCTCGAGACCGAGCCCGCCGGCGCCGATCAGTCCGAGAGTGATCGCTACCCGGACGTTGTGTTCGAGGTCGAACGCGATCCAAGCGATGAACTGCCGAAATACCTGGCTCAACATCCCGAACGAGATGATCTGAGGTTTGCTCGCGCCCGTGCTCTCGACGCCCTCGATCGGCCCGTCGGCAATCTCCTCAAGTTCGTCGGTAAACAGTCGTCCGAGATACCCTGTTGTGTCGACCGTAATCGCGAGTACCCCCGTGAACGGTGAGACGCCGCCAAGCGGGATGAAGATGAGCGCCCAAACGAGTGCCGGGATCGCGCGGATGAAGCTCATCGTCGCGCGAAAGAAGAAGTTGAAGGGGTACGGGACGACCCGTTCGCTGGCCAGCACGCCGAACAGCAGCGCACCCGGGAGACCGAGAACGGTCCCTGCGAACGCAATCGCCATGGTCACGCCCGACGCGCGGAACAGTTCTGCTTCTACCATGAAGTCCCAGTACTGTCCGACATCGATGAACGGGACGCCGTAGTAGGTAGTCGGCGGGAAGTACTCGGAGAGTGCGTCGATGAAAAACGGGAACTGCGTGACCAGTTGACCGAGGGTGAACTCGGTCAGCAGGAGGCTCTGGTAAAACACGACACCGCCGGCGATAACGCCGAGGACAGTCCAGATCCGTCGGATCGTCTTCCGCCGCTTCAGCTCGATCAGCTTCCGATCGGCGGCCGACTCGGCGGCGTCGGCGAACCCGAAGTACTTTCGCAGGCCCCGGTTGTCGGACGACGAGCCGGAGCTCACGCTTCGACCCTCCACTCGGCGTCGGCGGACAAATCCATCCGGTCGGGAGAACCGTTCCTCGCGTTCTGATCGGCAAGTCCAACCGTCTCGACGCTCCCGTACAGATCGTCGATCAGCGACGGCGTCAGTTCTCCCCGCTCAACGTCGAAAAGGAGCTGGCCGTCCCGTAGTCCGATGAATCGATCGCCGAAGTGTGCGGCGATGTTGACCTGATGGAGGCTCACAAGCGCCGTGACCTCGTGGACGCCCGCGGCCTTCCGCAGGTACCCCATCACGGTCTCGGCACTCGCGGGATCGAGACTTGCAACCGGTTCGTCGGCGAGCAGCAGGGCGGGGTCCTGCACGAGCGCCCGCGCGATGCCGACGCGCTGCTGCTGGCCGCCGCTCATCTGAGAGACACGCTGGTGTGCCTCGTCTAAGAGGCCGACGGTCTCGAGGGCCTCGAGCGCTCTTAGCTTGTCGGACCGATCCTGCCACTGGAAGATGCTGGATAGAAGTCCTGTTCGTTCCAACGAGCCGGTGAGCGCGTTAAGGTACGCCGAGACGCCGTCAACGAGGTTGTGCTGCTGGAAGATCATCCCGATCGACGGCTGGGACTCGTCGAGGGGCTCTCCGTCGAGGTAGATGCCGCCGCTGGTCGGTTCGGTGAGGCCGTTGATGCACCGCAACATCGTCGACTTTCCGGCGCCGGATTCCCCGAGGAGGACAACGAATTCATCCTCGATCTCGAAGGAAACGTCGTCTAGTGCAGTCACGTCTCCGTACTCCTTCGTCAAATTCTCCACGGTGAGTGTGCTCATTGTGAGAAAGTAGGTGCGGTCGATCGTTACCCAAGATCGATGTTGAGGTCGTTGAGCCGCGTGATAACCGGTTCGTAGTTGTCCATTCCCGTTTCCTCGAGCGTCGTGAACGGGAGATCGTTCTCGTTGTAATCGTCGGGCATGTACTCACGGATCAACTCCTCGTCGGACGCGAGCAGCGCCTCACGGATCTCTTCTTTCATCGGCGAGTCCCATGAACTTCTCGCGTAGATCGGCTGTTTCGGGATGGGGAATGACCACCAGAACGGGCGGAGCGTCTCGTTTTCCTGTCCGCGATTATCGATGAATGAGTCTCCCTCTTCGACCTCTTCAGGGAGTTCTTGGTCCTCGGCGAGGTACGCCATTCCGTTGCCGGTCCACGTACAGCACGCGTCGACCTCGTCGTTTATCAGCTGATTGACGGCATTTTCGTGGTTCGACCAGTTCCCATCGAAATCAACGGGATCACCGTCGGGCGCGTCTCCCACGTCAAGACCGGCTTCTTTCAGGGCGTAGACAGCGAAGATAGACCCGCTCGTGGAGAGGCGATCGGCAAATGCGACGTTTTTCCCTTTCAGATCGGTACGTTTGTCGATATCAGAGTCTGGTTTAGTGAGCATCATTGAGAAGTAGAAGGCTGTACCACCGGTTACCGCCGTCCCAAAGAGATCCATCATGTCCGGTTTCGAGATGAGCGTTACGTCGTCCATCCCGATCTCGCCCTGTTCGCTTTCCAAGGCCGTCCGGACGGCCGAGTAGTCTTGGGGCACCTCCATCTCGAGGGTGAGACCGTCGATCTCACCCTCAAGCATGTTATGGACCGGCTCGTATTGCGGACGGACATCCGAGGGCGTATCTGGCGTCAGCAGCATTGTCACGGTGTCGCCGTCGTCCCTAGAGATAACGCTCGAACAGCCCGCCAGTCCGGTCAGGGCCGCAGTGCCCGTCGCGACGCCGATCGCAAACCGCCGGCGGCTTAGCCGTTCGGTAACAGTACCCTTACTCTCTGTCTGATCGTTAGATGTGGTGGTCCTGATTTCGTCTGCCATCATCTCAAGACTGGCAAATGGATAGAATAACCCTTGGCTGAGTAAAGTCCGTATGGACCAATGCGGCGGTGACCATGCGAAACTACGTCCTCAGTCGAGCCGCTGATATATGTACTAGTCTGTACTACCGGATTTGATCGCGGGTGACGTCCGACAGTGGCGTCGAGGAATAGAGAGTACCCAGCGAAGTCTTACACTGGTGTTGTGATTCTCCTCAATCGATTGCATGGAGAATCCACACGACCGTTCGGATCGGTTCGAGCTCATCGCCGTGTGTGACGGCGACGTGCTTACCCGTCTGGCGAACAAGGTACTGGCGGACGACCCGCCGCTGTCCGTCCTACAAGAACCGACACCACAGCTCGTGATGCATCAGGTCGTCGAACCCGTCGAACGGCGGCCGTTCAACCTCGGTGAGGTCGTCGTTACCCCCGCCGAGGTGGTGCTCGGTGACGACCGCGGGTTCGCGATGATCCCCGGAAAAAACGAGCAGGCCGCGTTTTCCGGAGCCATCGTCGACGCAGCCATCGCTGGCGGACATCGACTCACCGACGATATCGTGACGCGGCTTCGCGACGTCGCCGAAAACCGCCGATCGGACCGCGCCCACTCGTGGGCGGAGAGCAAGCACACGGCTGTCGAGTTCGAAACGATGGAGGATGAGCTGTGAGAGCGCTCGATGTCGATCCCATCCATGGGACGAGACGGACATTCCGGGCGCTGTGCGATGCAATGAGCCGTCCCGGGACCGTCCATCAGACGCCGACCGTGCCCGCCGACTACGCTGTCACCGCAACGCTGGTCGACCACGAGGTGACGTTTCACTCCAGTGACGAAGAACTGACTGCCGCGCTGGCGGGACAGGGACGGCTTGAGGCGGCTGATCCGAGCGAGGCGGACGTCGTCCACGCGGGTCGGTCGCCGTCGTGGGACGTTCGCGACCTCAATCGTGGCTCTCTTGTCGAACCGAGCGCGGGTGCCACTGTCATCTACCGCGTAAACGAACTGGCGGCGACCCCCGAAAAGGATCTGACGGCCGTCACCGTCTCTGGTCCGGGCGTCGACGGAACGACGACGTTCGGCGTCGGCCTCCCCGCGGCGGAGCTGGACGCGCTCGCGGACGTACAGTCGGACTATCCGCGCGGCATAGACGCCATCTTTACGAGCGCGGACCGCGTTGCCGCGCTCCCGCGGTCGGTGTCGCTACGCGTCGCAGACGGCGAGTATGTGCCCGAAAACGGGGGCGATCACTGAATGGGGTACGTCGCAGTCAAGGCCGGCGAGGAACTCATCCAGCGGGCCGAGGACCTGTTCGAGAAACAGCGCCTCGCCGGCGACGATGCGGCCCTCACTGTCGACCAGCTCGAGGGACAACTCGGGCGGCTCACCGCCCAGGCGATGAGTGAGGGCGGACTCTACGCGCCGCGGCTCGCCGCGCTCGCGGTCAAGCAGGCGCAGGGCGACACTGTCGAGGCCGCCTTCCTCCTGCGCGCGTACCGCTCCACGCTGGAACGGTGGGACGAGTCGGTGCCCGTCGAACCGTCGGAGATGTTTGCAACTCGTCGCGTTTCGCCGGCGTTCAAGGACGTTCCCGGAGGACAGATCCTCGGACCGACGAAAGACTACACCCAGCGGCTGCTCGACTTCGAACTCAAAGACGAAAACGATCCCGCTGATCCGACTGCCGAGTGGGATCTCGAGGACGCGGAGCCGACGACGCTCACCAACGTCGTGGATGTCCTCCGTGAGGAGGGGCTGATCCACCAACCTGACGAGCCAGCCGGCGACGCGCCGACCGATACAACGCGAGAACCGGTCACATCACCGATCGAGCGTGACGCCGTACTTCAGGAACTCGCACGCGGGGAGACGGGTGCAGTAACCGCGTTGGGCTACTCCGCCTTGAGGGGATATGGGCAAGTTCATCCGACGCTGGCGGAAGTCCGGGTCGGAAAACTCCCGCTGACTATCGAACACCCCTACACGGGTGACGACGTGACCGTCGCCGACATCGAGGTCAGCGAGAGCGAAGCAGTCGTCCCAGTGTACGCGAAGCGCGACGATCCACAGTTCGCCTTCGGCTACGGGCTGACGTTTGGCCGCAACGAGCGGAAGGCCATCGCGATGACCATCCTCGACGCGTCCATCCAGCTCGAAAGCGAAGACGAACCCGCCGAGAATGCCGAGTTCGTTCTCGACGTGGTCGATGGGATGGACTCGTTCGGGTTCATCGAACACCTCAAACTGCCCCACTACGTAACGTTCCAGTCGATTCTGGATCGAATCCGCGCGATTCGACGGCGGAAGGACACGGGAATGACGGGCGAGGGCGAAACCGCGAAAACGGATGGACCGACGGATGCGAATCGGCCGCCAGAGGACGAACCAGAGTCGAAGGACCGAGACGCGATCGAGGTGAGTGACGATGACTGAAACCCACGACACAGACGCGGAACTGACGGTACCGACCGACTCCGTCGAAGCCGCTCTCGATTCGCTCGAGGAGGACGGCCTTAAGGGGTATAATTACGCCTATCTCGACGAACACACGAAACGAGAGGTCAGACGTGCCATTCTGAAGGCGGTCGCGATCCCGGGCCATCAGGTGCCGTACGCCTCTCGACCGATGCCGCTGGCACGGGGCTGGGGGACCGGCGGCATCCAGGCGTCGCTCTCGCTGCTCGGTCCCGAGGATACGTTTAAAGTCATCGATCAGGGTTCCGATGACTCCGTCAACGCAGCCAATATCCGCCGGCTGGCCGAGGACACCGCCGAGGTGGCGACAACCACCGATACCACTGAGGCAGATAT
Source organism: Natrinema soli (assembly GCF_028618695.1). Next base: position 13,112 of record NZ_JAQIVI010000507.1, read on the forward strand.
CGTCCAGACGCGCCACCGGATTCCCGAGGAGGTACTGACGGACGATCAAATCCTCGTCCTCCAAGTACCGATCACCGACGCGCTCCGCAAGGTGGATTCGTCGGATGCGGCGAACCGTCGGCGACACGCCCACCGCAACTACGGGAAGATGTGGGTCCACCTCTACGAGAACGTCATCGAGTGGGGCGAGATCAATATCGCCTCGCGCTACCCGACGATGGTCGGCGGCCGTTACCTGATGGACCCGTCACCGATCCCACGCTGGGACGTGCCAAAACTCGACGATGCCGACAATCTCTTCGTCTTTGCCGCGGGTCGCGAGGCGCGCATCTACGCCGTTCCGCCACACACTGACGTCGAACCGCTGGCGTTCGAGGATCGCGCCTTTCAGGTCGAACGCTTCCCTGACCAGTCGTGCGCCGCCTGCGGCTCGACCGACACCTACCTCACCGAAGTCGAGACCGACGACGGCGTGCGCCACTACGCCTGCAACGATACAAGCTTCTGTCTGAAACGCCAGGACGATCCGTCGCTCCCGAAGGACCACCACCACGAACGGTCCGGCGTGAACTGGGGGCCGGGAACGCCCGACGCCGCTGACGGAGGTGACGACGAGTGAGTCTACTCGAGGCAACCGGCCTGCAAAAGGTCTATGGAGAGGGCTGTGATGCCTGCCAGGAACGAACCGGTGATCGGACGGGCACGAACCAGTGTCCGGTCTGCGGGAGCGTCGTCGCCTGCGCCAACGTCGACCTCAATCTCGAGACCGGCGAGGTGCTCGGTATCGTCGGAGAGTCCGGCAGTGGCAAATCAAGTCTGGCGGAGTTGCTGGCGCTCGAACCCGAGACGGCCGGCAACCAGGACGGAGCGGTACAGCTTGCGGAATGCGACGAGAACCTGCTGGACGCGGATTATCAGACCCGTCACGAACTCCGCAACGGCGAGATCGGGCTCGTCCATCAGCACATCCGGGACGGGCTGACCCTCGAGTTCACCGGCGGCGGCAACGTCGCCGAGAAACTGCTCTCGTCGGGGTGGCGCAACTACGAGGACGTTCGCGAGCGCGTCCGCGAACTCTTCCGCGAGACGGAGATTCCAGTCAGTCGAATGGACGATCCGGCCCACACCTACTCCGGCGGGATGCAGCGACGCGTCCAGATTGCCCGTGCACTGGCAAATGATCCGGAACTCATCATCCTCGACGAGCCGACGACGGGGCTTGACGTGAGCGTCCAGGCTCGCGTTCTCGACGTTTTCCGGCGGATACAGCGCGAAGAAGATGTCGCTGCCATCGTCGTCTCTCACGATCTTGGCGTCGTTCGACTGCTGGCCGACCGCACCCTCGTGATGCGCCACGGCCGAGTCATCGAATCCGGCCTGACCGACCGCGTCATGGAAGATCCACATCACGAATACACGCAAACTCTCATAAACTCGGTGATATAAATGACGGTACTAACCATTGACGGTCTCTCGAAGACCTTCGACATGCACGTCCTCGGAGAGAAACAGGTTGTCGGACTCGACGACGTCTCCTTCGAGGTCGACGATGGGGAGTTCCTTGCCATCGTCGGCGAGTCTGGCAGCGGCAAGTCGTCGCTGCTGAAGTGCATCTATCGGACCTACCAGCCGACAGCCGGCCGTGTGGTCTACCACGACACTGGCGGCGATGTCGATCTGGCGGCCTGCCCCGAACGCGATATCATCGCCCTGCGCGATGACGCCATCGGCTACACGTCGCAGTTCCTGGATGAGATTCCGCGTGTTCCCGCCGTCGACGTCGTCGCTCGGCCGCTGTGCGAACAGGGCGTTCCGAACGACGAAGCAAGGACAACAGCCGAATCGCTACTCTCGCGGCTCCACCTGCCCGAGGAGCTGTGGGACGCATATCCCGCCACCTTCTCCGGCGGCGAGCGCCAGCGGATCAACCTCGCTCAAGCGATCGCCCCGAAGCCGCGGCTACTCCTGCTGGACGAGCCAACCAGTGCGCTTGACCCGGAAACGCGGGCCGCGGCCATCGATCTGCTTCAGGAGTACCTTGAGGACGGGACGACCGTCATCGGCGTCTTTCACAATCGCGACGTCATCGAAGCGGTCGCTGATCGCGTCGTCGTCCTCGCTGACGGCCGGGTCAGGCAAGTCGTTCCTATCGAAGAATACAATGGGGAGGTGTTCGCGTGACCGAACCTCGTCAGCGAAACGTCGGTGGTGACCGCGTGACCGGTCATCGACCGCTCGCGACGTCGGTGATCGTCCTCGAGAATGCCCGTATCGTCACGCCGACTGCGATCGTGGAGGGAGCTCTACGTATCGAAGGTGACCGAATCACCGGCGTCGGCGACGTGAATCGGAATAGCTGCGACACCGTCGACGCGCGCGGCCGACTCGTGCTACCGGGCCTGATCGATCTTCACGGCGACGACATCGAGTCGCACCTCCACCCGCGGTCGGGTGCGCGCGTGGACACGCACATGGCGCTTGCCTCCGCCGACCGCGCGAACGTCGCCGCCGGCATCACGACGAAGTTCCACGCCATCTCCTTTGAGATCGATCCTGAGGAGAACCGTTCGCCGGAGCTGGGCACAGAGATCACCGCTGCCGTCGAGCGCGCCGACGATCTCATGGCCGACCATCGCATCCATGCCCGCTGTGAAGTTACACAGGAACGCTGCGTCGAAGCCGTTGAGGAGGTCATCGCCGCCGGTGATGCCGCGCTCGTCTCGGTGATGAGCCACATCCCCGGAAAGGGACAGTTCCGCGATCGAGACTCCTTCCTCGAGTACTATCGAACCTCGCAGAAACACACCCTCGAAGAGGCGCACGAGCTGATCGAAGAGCGAGGCGATCTCGAGCTCACCACGATACACAAGCGAGTAAACCGCGTCGTGGAGGCAGCCCATGCTCACGGGATTCCCACGGCGTCCCATGACGACGAGGAGATCGCGGAGGTTGAGCGACTCTACGACGTCGGCCTAGATATCAGTGAGTACCCGATCACGCTCGAGGCCGCGGAACGTGCCCACGATCTGGGGATGACGGTCACGATGGGTGCGCCGAACCTCGTCCGCGGCGGAAGCCAGTGGGGTAACCTGCGCACAGCGGACGCCATCGACGCCGGCATCGTCAACGCGCTGGTGGCCGACTATCACCCTGCCTCCCTGTTGGCCGCTCCGTTCGTCGATACCGGCGAACCTCTGCCTAAGCGGGTTGCCCGCGTCACGAAGCACCCAGCCGACGCCGTCGGTCTCTCGGAGCGCGGACGAATCGTCGACGGCTGTCGGGCCGATCTAATCGTTGTCGACGAACAGCCGACGCCGACAGTCACACGAGCGTTCGTCGCGGGGACGCCCGTCTATCGCGCAGAGGGATCGCCATGAGCCGACTCGGTGCGGCCATGGACGTCCGCTTCGGGGCGTCGGTTACGGAGTTTCTCGACTTCCTCACCGATCTCGGGCTGGACCACCTCGAGCTCAAGCGCGAGTACCTGGAGGGGCATCCCGACGCACCGACGGCTGACAAACTCGGTGAACTGGCCGATCGCTACAGTGTCTCGGTCACGTACCATGCGCCGTTTCGCGACTGGAACATGGGTAGTTTTAATGACGATGTCCGGCGGGCGAGCGTCGAACAGGTGAAGCGGACCCTCGACGACGCGGCGACCGCCGAAGCCAGTGCCGTCGTCGTCCACGGCGGTGCCGTTCCCCACCGCTATCCCGACTGGGTCCGCGAGAAAGCCGCCGGAAACGCCCGTCGGTCACTGCTCGAGTGTGCCGAGTACGCCGCGGACGTCGGCGTAGTACTCTGTCTGGAGAATCAACCTCAAAACGAGTCGAAATGCCGGTACACGACCTCACCGGCCGACCTCGGCGCCACGCTCCGGAACGTTCCGGTCGACGATGACCATCTCGGCGTCACGCTCGACGTGGGCCACGCGAAAGTGAACGGTTATGATTGGCGTGAGTTCGTCGAGTTCTTCGGCGAGCGCATCCGCGTCTGCCATCTCCACGATAACGACGGAACTAACGATACTCACGATCCGCTGCCGTCGTACCGGGAAATCGTCGAGACGGTACCGGCGGAATACTTCGTCTTCGAGATGAAGTCCGTCGATGATATCGCACGCTGTCTGGAGGTGGACGCTCCCCCGATTGACACCGCGCTCTGACGATAGAGAAGGTCAGTCCGACAGACCGACCTAACAAGGCCCAAAGAACACCATTATCTCATCGTCATAATGGGCGTTGTCGATCTTGGATCGCGATGAAAAAGTATGTACGAACGTCCAATCACCTATCGAGATCGAGCTTAGACCGGCGCGTACGACGCTTCCGCAAGGACGATCCCTTTGTCGTTGGCGACAAGCACTGTGTCGGGGTTGCTGTTGTTCAGGACTGCGCCGCCAAAGTCAGCATAGAGCGTCGATTCAGTGTCCTCGCCGGTCCCGTTGCGGACCGTGACCGTCTCACCTGCTCCGAGGGTGAAGTCACCGAACGTGTAATTCTGGCTCCCTCCTTCGAAGCTGATGATGAATTCTGAGAAGTCGATAGCGGTGTCGCCAGTATTTTGAGCCACAGCGTACTCGTTGTTGAGATCTCCATCCTGATCTGGTCTGATCTCAGTGATCTCGACGGCTGACTGCTGAGGTTGGGCGTGTGGTTCGGAGGCCAGGTTCGCACCGGGATCTCCAGCGTCGGTCGTGAACGATGCGATAGTGCTTGCTGAGGCTTCGGGCTCCTCAACAGTTGAGACGACCCGGTAGTCAGTCTGCCACTGCTCAGTAGTGATCGTACAGCGGACGTAGCCCCGGTTATCATTGAAGAACCGCTGCCAGGGTTCACTGTGTGATGGCCCGTATTGAGTTATCCCGGACCCATCTCCTCCCGAGGTGATTGAGGTACCGGCGTACTCGGTGCCGACCGTCTCTGAGTCGGGGTCCGAAAAGTCGGCCTTGAGGTTGTAAGCGTAGTTCCGATGAACATCGCCAGTGATCACGACTGGATTCAGCTCGGGGTCAGCGGCCATAACATCGAGCAGCCTCTCCCGGTCGGCGCGGTACCCATCCCATTTGTCACCGCTACCGAAATTCTGCACTTCTGGATTCGGGTTCTGATCGGTCGCGGCGAATGGTGCCTGATTGGCGAGGACGTTCCATCGAGATGTGGAATCGTTCAGACCGTCGACCAACCAGTCTTCCTGCTCGTCGCCAAGAATGGTTCGCTCTAGGTCGGCAGCTTCCTCAGAGGTGTAGACTTGATCGTCGCGGAATTGTCGAGTGTCGAGGATGTTGAACTCGGCCAGGTCACCGAATGTGAACCGCCGATAGAGCGGCAAGTTCGGGCCGTCGGGAATTCGCGAAGGGCGTAGCGGCTGATGTTCGAAATACGCTTGGTAGGCGTTCGCCCGGCGTTCGAGGAACTCCTGCGTGGGGTCGTTATCTTGGGAGATTGCGTCGGCATAGTTGTTGTCGACCTCATGGTCGTCCCACGTCACGATCCACGGGAATGCAGCATGGGCGTCTTGGAGGTTCGAATCCGTCTTGTACTGCGCTAGGCGGATTCGATAGTCACTTAGGCTTTCGATTTCGTGGGACGGTTCGTGGTCGCGATCTAATGAGCCGACCCCCTGTGCGCCGCCTTCGTAAATGTAGTCACCTAGTTGAATAGCCAGATCAAGGTCTTCGTCGGCGAGGTGGTCGTGAGCAGTATAATACCCGTAGCGGTAGTTTTGACACGAGGTGAATGCGAACTTGATCTCGTCCACGTCAGTTCCCTCTGCAGGGGCCGTTTTTGTTCTCCCGACCGGGCTTCGGTCGGGGCTGACTTTGAACTGATAGTAGTATTCTGTGTTGGCATCCAAGCCCTGAACGTCGATATGAACTGAGTGGGCGTACTCAGGACGCGCCTTCACGTTGCCCTTCCCAACGGTATCGTTCATGTCTTTCTCGGTCGCTATTTCCCACTGTACCGGGACTTGGCGGTCAGGCATTCCACCGTTTTCGGTGAGTGGTTCGGGTGCGAGGCGAGTCCAGAGGACGACGGAATCCGGCAGGGGATCACCAGAGGCAATACCAAGGGTGAACGGATCGCTTTTTACCGGTCCCTGTCCGTTGTTCCCCTTGTCGGCAGCGACTCCTGTCCCGGACGCGCCGATGCCGGCAATCGTCGTAGTGGTGACTGCTTTTCGAATGAATTCGCGTCGGCTCTTGTCGAGTGGTTTGTCTAAGTTGTCTTTCACACCTCATTGACTGAACACCTCAATGTTAACTAAATATATTTGTAATATGTGTCATGATGATTGAATATAGAGATAAATGTATGGACACATACCAGCACAGTATTTATCATAATAGAAGATAATAATAACCAAAGAACCTGTCCAAGAATCCTACACCACCAGTCATACGATATTGGCCGAAGACACCGCTGCACATTCGGTAAATTGACACAACTGCGTCGACAAAAAGAGACCGGACTCAGTTATCCGGTAATCATGTTCGCCACTTCGTGGCCATCCGGCCCTCGGCCGGACCGCCACAGTTTCAGCAGGTTGTGCGTCGCTGGGAACAACGACCACTCCGCTTGTACCCCTGCCTCCCCGCGTAACAGGAATCGGTCGCAGCCGCGGGTGGCATGCTGACCGAACACTGCTTCTACACTCTGGCTGCGCTTGCGGTAGATGTCTCTACCCTGTTTCGTCCGGAGTTTCCGCTCCATGTGTTCTTTCACCCGTACTACTTGGGGATCCGCCCTCGTGGCGGATCCGCCTCCCGAAGCTCCTTCCGTCGCTTCCAGTCTTTGGTCGTTGCGATGAATCTCGATCATGTACTTCAGCAGATTCAGCGTTTCACGGTAGCTGTGGCCGTCTTCGAGCCGAAAACAGTGCAGAACGACGTGTACCCAGCGGGCGAACCCGCCGCTGGCAGGCTCGCCCGCATGCTTCCCCAACGCTTGTTTGACTAGATGCCATTCGGTTCGAAACAGTTTATTTCCGTTACTGTTCAGTCGTCCGCCATGCCGGCGGAGGCTTGAGTAATAGTTTCTGGTGTCTGCCTCGAAATCCAGAATCTTGCGAACGCATACCCAACGACGAAGATCAACAGCGCGAGGCCGAGCAGTGCGGATCCGTTCACAATGCCGTACGAAGCGGCGTAGCTCCCAAGAACCAGCACGGTCGCAGCGATGCCAATGACGTATGCGGCGGTCGGCATGCTGAAGGGTCTATCAACATCAGCATGAGACCATTTGAGCTTGATAGCGAGTCCGAATACCCAGAGGTACGCGAGCAGCCACGCGGCCGTCGCGGCACTGATAAGCAGCGTGACCGTCTGTGAGAAGAACGTCGGAATGAGCACAATACCGCCGGTGAGACCGATCGCCGGCCATGGGGATTCAAACCGAGGGTGCAGCCATGCGAACTGCTTTGGCCATAATCCCTCTCGAGCCATCGCGTAGATGATCCGCGGAATCGCTGCGTAGGCAGCGACTAGCGCCCCCATCGTCGAAGCGAAGGATGCGAGCACGGCCATCCCGACACCGAGGTCACCTAGGAGGAGGTTGCCGATCTGGATTTGGGGGGCATTGCCGAGGAATACCGCCTGGCGGGTAGCCGGATCGAGAACCGACGCAACACCGAGGCCCATTACTAACCCGACGACAAGGATTACTACAGCACCGAGGAACACTCCACTCGGGATGTTCTTCTCCGGGTTTTTCACCTCCTCAACGAGCGGCGTAGCAAATTCGAGGCCGATGAACGCCCAGACGCCAAGCGTACTTGCGATGAGAACGCCCGTCCAGCCGAATGGCATGAATTGCTCGGTCAGAACCGCGGGGTTCGATGCGCCTTGGTTTGTGAAACCAAACAATGCAAGAAGGCCGAAGATGACACGAATCCCAAGGTTCACGACTATGAGGATCACCTCAATGATGAGCGTCGTGCCGATGCCGAGCATGTTGACACCGATTGCGAGCAAATTGAGAATTAGAATCCAGATCACAATAGATCCGACGTTGAGCGATTGTACCATCGCACTCGCTCCTGCAGTCGATTCTGCAGCCCAGACGAGACCGAACAGGAGCCAGTATCCCGTACCGATTCCCGCAGCGAGAGTCAGCGAATTCTTCCGATTAGACTCGGAGAACGCTTGTTTCGTGTATTCATAGATCTGCCCCGCCTTGGGAAACATCGTCGTAAGTTCCGTGAATGCGAGTGCGGCTAGGAGGTTGACTGCGAACCCGAGCAACAGGGCGATCGCAAACGCGGGACCGGCTTGCCCGACGAGGATATAGCCACCCGCGAACGTCGAGGTAGAGACAACCAGACCCACAGCGATGACCGCTGGTCCCCACCAACTGACCGTATGACTGAACTCCGAGTCGTCCAGTTCTGATTCTTCTGTAGCCATTCTTACCGTCCCTTGAGGGTAACTTCTAGACGGTTGGACCGAACAGTGCGTCCTCGAGTCCACATTCGTGAACTACTGTGCCGTGGTAACATTCCATCAGATGTGTCGTCGGTTATCGCATGACACTTGCTTCGTCAATTTGCGGGTGTTTAAGAGCCTCCTTGCCCTCATGACATGTTCCGGCGTGTTTCAACCGATTCCATTTCCGCCTACAATTTTGGGCTTAAAGGTCCCAATTGATGTCTATCACTGACATATGTCTGATAAAGTAATAATACAGAGTTTTGTATAGGTATAGACAACGATGGTACCGATGACCCCTTCTGATGATATTGACCATTCGTCTCTTCGCCTCGTCTGGACAGACCTCCACGGCACTGCCCGGGGAACTCTGCTCCCAGCTACACAGGTCGAGACCGCTATCGATGAAGGGGTTGGCTTCGCGAGCGGCGTAAGCGAGCTCACACTCGAACCGAGTTTCGTGGCGGATGCTCGGTACGGGCCAGAACACGGAAACATGGTTACGGTAGCCGATCTGGACTCAGTTGCCCCGCTCAGCTGGCGTGAAGACGAGGCTATTGTCTTCTCGAATCTAAAGACACCAACGGGTGACCGGTTCAACCTCTGTTCGCGAAGTGTGCTTCAAGAGGTCGTATCTACATTCAAAACAGCAGGTTACACACCCCGTATCGGTATTGAGCTAGAGTTTTCGCTCTTATGCTCTGAAGGTGAGTCGCTGGTTCCGTATAACAACCGAAGTTCGTACGACTTAGAGGCGCTTGACCAAGCAGCCGAGTTAATCGACGAATGGGACACAGCATTGACGACCGCAGGATACGAGCCGCTCGGTATTCACGCAGAGTCACAGCCGGGTCAATTCGAGCTGAACATCCGGTATGACGACCCAGTAACCATCGCTGATAGCGTCGTCTTCTGCCGACACATGCTCAAATCACTTGCACGCCGTCACGGGCTCAAAGCGACGATGATGCCTTGTCCGTACACAGATGAGGACGCGAACGGGCTACATTTCCATCTCAGTCTCTGGAATAAGAATAGCTCAGAGAACCAGTTCGCGAGCGACGATCGGACACTCGAATTCCCCGAAGGTCGACGTGACAGCGGGCTTACTGACGAGGCACGGCACTTCCTCGGCGGGATTCTTGACCATTCGATGGCGCTTACAGCGGTCTGTGCTCCTACTGTGAACTCATACAAACGGCTGGTTCCTGGCCGGTGGGCACCGATCAACATCGCATGGGGTCCGGATAATCGATCCACGGCGATACGAATCCCGCCGGAACTTGGTGCAGGTACACGCATCGAGTACCGCATTCCAGATTCTGCTGTCAATCCGTACTTGGCGTTCGCAGCGACGTTCGCTGCGGGACTTGACGGACTCTGTAACAAGACCGAACCGGGCCCACCGACGCTCGCGAACGCCTACGAAGAGGAGGATCATAACCACTTACCTCGGACGCTGTGGACAGCGATCGACAATCTCGAATCGAACACTGTCCTCCGAGATGCGCTCGGAGCAACCCTCGTCGACGAGTTTGTGAAGCTAAAGCGAGACGAGTTCAACCGCTCACAGGAGAGCGTCTCGGTATGGGAACAAACGGAATACCTGGATAGTTTCTGATTGGAGAGGATACCGTGTGGCGACTCCGCTAATACAACCACTAATCGATAATCACTGGAGGAACGGGACGGCCGCCGTGAGTACCTTCGCTTCGGAGCGGCGGAGATGCTCACCGACGGTAGAGACGTTCGCATCGTCTAATTCCGCCAGTGTCTCGATGTTGCACCCACGCGGCGACTCGTAGTAGCCGTGTTCGATAGCTCGATGGAGGACTTCCCGTTGACGGGGGGAGAGGTCCTGTATCGCCTGTCTGATCTCACCCATACTGGTGAGGAGTTGACTCTCCTGAGGAGATTTCAGTCCGTCTACTTCGAGTGCGCCCAGTTCTTGGAGCTCCGAGTGTGCTTGGCTCGCATGCTCATGATCCACTGTCAGGACGCTCCAGTGCTCGCGTCCACGTGCGACGGTGGCCGGCACCGACGGGAAACACTGATTCTTCAGGAGGATATTCAGGACTGGCTCGGTTTTGGGGTCATGATCATAGTCGCCGACGAGACTGATGACCGCCGTTTTCCGGTCGGTGTCGTAGTTGATTAGTTGTGCTATGGACATCACCTCGTGAGTCGCCAGCCACTCGACGAGGCGGTCGACCTCGTCCGCCTCGACGTTTGCCGCCTCAATCATTGTGATACTATTTCCGCGTACGCGGTAGGAATAGACGATCGTCGCCGTCAGTCCCGGAAACTCGTCGTTGACCGTCTCAGTCCAGCATCCTCGATGTATAATCTTGAACGTGTATTCGATCATATTGATAAACTGTATCTAGGTATAGACACTCATACCACCCATATACGACTTGCTCTCGGACGCTAATATCTGTCGAGAGCGGCAATGAGAGGGACGAAAACTACACCAATAGTGGACGTATGTGAAGTGGGACAGCTAGTGTGACCGAAGTGAACTAGGTTAAAAATGGTCGCAAATGAGCGCATAAAGAGACACCTATAGAACCTGCATCAGCTATAAGAGATGGATGATGGTGCCAATACACATGGACGAACCGCCACTCGCCGGAGCAGTACGGCCATACTCACGGTCGGCGGACCGAGTAATAAGCGAGTCCCTTGGGGGCAATATACCCTATCATCCCGTCTATGACTCCCAAACTTGAATCCACCATCACCGGGTCGTGCCAGTCCTTTGAGTCTATCCGCGAGGTACTCGCGAAGGCCAACGAGGAGAAGACCGGCGATGAACTCGCAGGTATTGCTGCTGACTCAGCCGCCGAACGTGTCGCCGCCAAGGACGTCCTCAGTCAGCTCTCTCTGGCCACGCTACGTGAGAAACCAGTGATACCCTACGAAGACGACGAGGTCACACGTGTCATTCAGGACGCGGTTGACGAGGCGGTGTACAAAGAAATCCGTGACTGGACGGTCGCCGACCTCCGAGAGTCCCTCGTTGACGAGCGAACAAACGAGGAGGATATCGATCGTATTCGTCCGGGACTAACGAGCGAGATGATCGCGGCCGTCACGAAGCTTATGTCCAACATGGATCTAATTCAGGCGACCGCGAAGATGACTATTACCGCGCGCTGCAACAATACCATTGGGACTGAAGGGACACTCTCGTTTCGTCTACAGCCGAACGACCCGACTGACGACATGGATAACATCCGCTATTCGATCTGCGAAGGGCTCTCGTACGGCGTCGGCGATGCGGTCATTGGAATTAATCCAGTTGAGGACAATCACGAGCAGACGAAACGCCTCCTCGAAGTGACGAAGGAGTTCATTGAGGAGTGGAACATCCCAACACAGAACTGCGTCCTCTCGCACTTGACGACTCAAATCGAGGCCGTTCGAAACGGCGCTCCTGCCGATCTCCTTTTCCAGAGTCTGGCTGGCACTGAAGCTGGCAATGAAAGCTTCGGTATTGACATCGGTCTTCTTGACGACGCATACGAATTCGGCAAGGAGCACTGTACCGCCTCCGGACCCAACTTCATGTACTTCGAGACCGGTCAAGGTTCGGAGCTATCGAGCGACTCACATGCTGACGTCGATCAAGTAACACTAGAGGCCCGTTGTTACGGGCTCGCAAAGCGTTACGACCCATTTATTGTGAACACGGTTGTTGGTTTTATCGGCCCGGAGTACCTTTACGACGGAAAGCAGGTCATCCGAGCAGGTCTTGAGGATGTGTTCATGGGCCAACTCACGGGTATCTCCATGGGCATTGACGCCTGTTATACCAACCACATCCAAGCCGATCAGAACGACATCGAGAACTTGGCAGTGTTGCTGACCGCCGCCGGCTCGAACTACTTCATCAGCGTCCCTATGGGTGACGACACGATGCTCAATTATCAGTCGAACAGTTACCACGACGCTGCAGCGCTATGGGATATCTTCGACGTGCGCCCGGCCCCAGAGTTCGAGTCATGGCTCGAAGACATGGGAATCGCCAGAGACGGTCACCTCACTTCGAAAGCCGGCGACCCGACAATGTTCCTGGGCGAATACGAGGACGGACGGAAACAGGAGTCGACAAACTCATGAGTGATATGGATCCTCACACCGATCCGGAGGACGAGACGGCACTCGAGCGGATCGCCAGTGCCAGTCCATCTCGGCTTGGTCTCGGTCGAAGCGGGACACGCCCCCGGACAGCATCCGTACTGTCATTCCGCGCCGACCACGCACAGGCACGCGACGCTGTCCTCACGCGCGTCTCCGAGGAAACGATCGAGAACGCAGGTCTCCTGAAGGTCACAAGTCAGGTGTCGGATCAAGATGAGTATCTCGCCCGACCCGACCGCGGCCGGCAGATCAGTGAGGAGACGGCGGAACAGATCCGCGACGCCTGCACTCACGCTCCTGACGTTCAGATAATCGTCTGTGATGGCCTCAGTTCGACGGCCGTTGAGGCGAACATTGCTGACCTCCTCCCGATGCTCACCGACGGGCTCGAAGAGCGGGGGTTCACGGTTGGGACGCCCTTGTTCGTGGAGTTTGGTCGCGTCGACATCATGGATGCAATCGGCGAGGAACTTGAAGCCGATATCGTCGTGAACCTCATCGGGGAGCGGCCGGGGCTGAACACCGCCAAGAGCCTGAGTGCATATTTGGTCTATGACCCCGAGCGTGGAAAGCCAACGGCGACGAAATCAGTGATTTCGAATATTCATCCCGACGGACTTCCGGCGATAGAGGCGGGAGCACAGATCGTTGACCTCGTTGCCACGATACACGACCAACAGGGGAGTGGGATCGAACTGGCATGAGAGGGCACTGAGAGATGGGTCGTGAGACAGACACATTGACGAGTGTTGGTATCGATATCGGGACGACGACAACGCAGCTTGTTGTCAGCGAAATTACCATCTCATCAGCAGGTCTCGGCGCCCTGGACGTCGATATTGAGCAAACGGAGCTCGTCTATCGGGGAACGATCTACGAGACACCACTTCTCGATCGACAGACGCTCAATGTCGAAGCCATTGAGGACTTGGTAACGTCAGAGTTGGAACAGTCTGGATACACGCCGGCGAGTATCGACAGCGGCGCAGTCATCGTGACTGGCGAATCATCCTACAAGACGAACGCCGAGGAGTTAGTGACCCGCATCGCGGCCGACGCAGGCGAGTTCGTCGTCGCAACGGCAGGACCAGAACTGGAGTCCGTTCTGGCCGGTACCGGCTCTGGCGCAGCAACGTGGGCCTCGGACAAACAGAAGACGATTCTCAACGTGGATATTGGCGGCGGCACGACTAACATGTGTCTGTTTGCAGGGGACTCGATTGTCGAGACGCGCTGCCTCAACGTCGGTGGTCGACTGCTTCGCTTCAACACGGCGGGGCGGGTTACGCACATCTCCAATCCAGCAGCGCTACTGATCAACGAGGCCAATCTCGATATCGAAGTTGGAAAATGCCCGAGCGAGGCTGCACTCCACGAACTTGTAGACCTGATGGCCAATTCAGTCTTCGAAACGATCGACGGAACCGAACGCAGTGAGCTGACGAAAGAACTGACAATCAGGGACAACGAGTACACATCCCGAACCATTGATGGTGTCTGCTTCAGCGGTGGCGTGGGACGATTGATCGCAGCGAACGATGACGATGATCTCTTTGCGTATCAAGACATTGGTGGAATGCTCGCGACAGCGATTCGTGAACGACTCGAGTCATCCTCACTGATTGTTTGGCCGCCGACAGAAATGATTCGTGCTACCGTCATCGGTGCAGGGACTCAGACGACATCATTCAGCGGGACAACAGTATCGTTCGACGAGTCTGTTCTCCCCCTAAAGAACCTCCCTGTCGTCACAGCGTCGTTCTCGGGAACTGACCGTGAGTCATTGGCCGACGATCTCCGACACTGTCTCGAACGAGGGTTATCGCTGTATGAGACTGACCAGGTAGCCGGCCTCGCGCTGGCACTCCCCAACTTCGATACACTGTCGTACGACTGTATCACCGCGCTTGCTCATGCATTGGATCAGGCGTACGATGAATCGGGATATGCCCGTCGCCAGTTGCCATACGTCATCGTAACGCAACAGAACTGTGCTAAAGCGTTGGCCCAGTGCCTCCGTGCTATCTCGACTGACCTGTCCCCGCTCATCGTTATCGACGAGATCGCTGCAAGCGACGGCGACTATCTGGACATCGGGGAACCGATACTGTCCGGTCAAACGGTTCCCGTTATCGTCAAGTCGCTCGTATTCGGTCGCGAAAGTTCAGCCGCATAGCGCACCATTGACGCCGACGCGTCACGATCGCAGCCTGACCACTGAGTGGCCCGTCAGCCGTTAATTGATGAGTTTGGTGGGCTGTTCAGCTACTGCAGAGAACCCTAACGAACGACTATCTGTCAGAAACGGCGTGATGGATACACAGGACGTATCGATCACCGGTTCGGACTTGGATGGGGGTTACTTGAAGCGCTCAGTACGGGTGAACTACGGATCATTTGGTACATTGAACATGATCGGTAGCTCTCTTGATACTGTAGCTCGCCTTCGTATTGCCAGAGAAAGGTATATTTCGCTACCAGTCCATCCTCTACGATGCTGGAAACCGTCAGTCCAGAACAGGCGAGTCCGCTTATGGAACCACGAATTACTGTTATCACGTTGGGAGTCAACGACCTCGAAACGTCACTTGACTTTTACCACGAAGGTTTGGGTTGGCCGACGGAGGGTATAGTCGGAACTGAATTTGAAGGTGGAGCTGTTGCTTTCTTCCCGTTGAATAATGGCTTGCAGCTTGCACTTTACCCGAAACAGCAAATCGGGGAAGACGCGAATGTTGAGGAGGCAACACCCAGTTCTACAGAATTTACCCTCGGCCACAACGTTGTGTCGAAAGAAGCAGTCGATGCCGTACTGAAGACAGCGGACGAAGCAGGCGCAAAAATCACCGACCCGCCACGTGACCGTGAATGGGGCGGATATTCGGGCCACTTCCTTGACCCAGACGACCACCTGTGGGAAGTAGTCTGGAATCCGCAGTTCGAGATCGAAGAATAGGCATCAACTTGACTACGCGCTCTCAGGCCACATTCACTGATATATTCGCCTACTCTAGCTTCACCGTTGCATGAAGGCTGCTCCAACACTCGCGGATATATTCGCAGCCCTACTGGGCGTTTAATTCAGTGTAGAAAAGGAGAAGCAAACGAGGACTCTATGATGGGTACATCCTCTCTATCTTGCACACGGTAAGATAGATATGTAAGTGGTATTAAAGTTGAAGTCGCCTGATTCTGAACTCATTAGTTCACGGTTGACGGACTACTGAGTATCGTCCCAACCGTGGACTACCTAGAACATCACCTTTCTAAAACTCGTGTCACGTTCGATTTCCTAAGAAGATCTACTAGGCAGAATAGACTTAGGACGGTACTGAGTGCAGCTTCAGCCGTTGTTTCGCTAGTTCTCCTCCAACTCGACTGGGTAGAGTCAGCGTAGCTTGATTCGAGCGTCATCAGTCGTGAACTGCCAGTTGATGAGTCGGTCAGCCGCATTGCGATGCTGCTGCCACGCAGCGACCTCTGACCGGAGGTCGCTGCGTGATAGATGTGATGATCGAGACACTGGTGTTTGAGGACACTTATTCCAATTTCGACTATATTCAACCAAACTTAGAAAATCGAGAATGGAATCGGGAACTACCTATACTCGGTGGTCCCTATCGAGTCAGGAGTCCAGTTGTTCGGTTGTTGTTTGTGCTCGTGAGCTTCCTGTGCGGAATCTCTGGGTGATCGTCTGCTGTGGCGAGCACTACCCGTCTGGTTCCGCTTCGAAGTGTTCCGCGAGTGGATTGATCACTCACTGGACGACACACTGCGTCGGAAGTAAGAAGCACCAACCAACCGTACCGGAATCCCGTCGACCTACAGCCAGCTGGACGCGGGCTGAGACTGTCCGCGTCCAGCGGCAGCCCTATGACTGAGCAATGGCTTTGCGTCTTGTCAGGCTCGCCAGCACACTCACCGGAGTGAGACCGCCGTCTCTGTTCGACTTAGTAAGTTAGTTGGTCTGATCTCCCTCAGCTTACTCCAGAAATTGAGTCAGCAATCAGGACTGATGGGAACTATCGACTGTAAGAAACCGGTAGCGCTGACGTTCGGCGAGAGCAAACGACTCGTGACGGTGTACGACCACGCGATATAGGTTGGTTAACTGATTTCGCTCCTCAAACGTGACCGACGCACTCACCTGGTGTGTGGAATATCCTCGACGCGCTCTGGATCACGGTCGTAGAGGTCACCGGTCGCGGTCGTCCCGATTAGGGACATGAACGACGGTAGTGCAGCGAGCGTCCGGTTCCGATACTGATCGACCGACTGCGGTTCGACGCTTTCGAAGATGACACTGCCCCGGTCTTGGAGAGCATAGGCCTTGTGGGCGACGCCCGGATAGCCCGCTGTCGCAGGGTACCGACTTACGACCTGATCAAATCGGCTCAGATGATCGTACATCTGTACACACATTCTCTTCGAGAGCGCGAGGCCGTTTTCGGGGATTGGTTTGTCACCCAGGACAGGCCACATCAACGAGTGAGTGACGTCTTCTCCGTCTTCGGTCGTCTTCGCACTCTGTCCGTGGATGTCTAGGAACCACTCGGGATCGACGCGCTCGACGGCCTCTGTGACCGCACGTGCCGCCGGAACCGGGTTTTCGGGAAACTCCTCAGGTTGGTTTCGATAGAGGCGGCTTTCGGTCCAGTCAGGGAAGTGATACCGGTTGGGATCCCATCCCCGTCCACGGTAGGTCGTCGTGAAAATCCCGTTGCTTGTATTTGGGTCCGGGGCATCTGGATCGACGTTCCCACGGAACCCGATCGCCGCCCCATCGGGGTTCGCCCGCGGGATGACGTGGACAGTTACCTCATCTAGATACGCCTCGTACTTCCCGCTTGCCATGTAGTACAACAAGGCGAGCAGGCTTGTAGATCCCGTGGACTCGTTACCGTGTTGGTGTCCGACGAGCAAGACATCCGTATTCCCTCGGCCGACCGACACCATGTCGATGCCTCGCCCCTGATTCGACGTCCCTACCGTCGACATTGAGAACGGTCGTCCCTTCGTGTCGAAGTGATTGAGGACCCGCTTCAGTTCGTCGTAACTCCGGTACTTGTCCTCGCGGTGTGTCGCGTCGGTGCCGAGCGGCGCGTCGCCAAAGATTCCGTCATGGCGTGTCTCCATCAGTGGTCGGATTCGTGTCATTTTGGTGTAGTGTATGGTATCGCGTCGTGTAGTTCGAGGTTGGTCAGTCGATCTGTACCCAGGTCCGAGACAGTGGAACGCGAAACTGCGCTCGCTCTTCGATGGTGTACTCGTAGCCCGCGTCGGGATCAGACGAATCCGCGAACCTCGCGACCGTCGTCTGTTCTCCCACGTTGAGTGTCATCTGGTTTCCTTGATTGGCCGTCGCGTCCTCGATATGGTACGCTTGTACGCCAGCGTCGGTCTCGACGTATAGCCAAGTGCCAGCAAGTTCGTCAGCGACGTTGCCGCGTTGTGGCCCCTTCGTTAGTCGCACGCGGAACTCGTTCGTGCGCGAGACATTGCGCGTAAAGTCTTCGATGACCCCCTCGTATGCGCCCGGTTTGTCCCGTACAAGTGGCGGTCCGTCTCGAACGGGGGCGAGCATTGATCCGTCCTCTACGTGGGCAAACGTCGGCTCGCCCTCCCGTTCGGAGTAGACGGCGAGGAAGCCGTCGAACTGGAACTTGTCACTAACTATACATATAGACTCGCCCGGCGCGTAGGCCACGTAGTCTGTCCGTCCGTTCGCCAGGGCCACCTTCACCGCCCGCCCAGCGTCGTCTCCAGAACGGGTCGGAACCGCCTCGATTGACTCGACGGACCGGTCGCCGCGGTACGGTTCGAGGACCGAGGTGAAGGTGCTGTCTACGTTCGATCCCTGACGTCGGGCGAGGGCGTAGCGGAGGTGTCTAGGGACTCCGGGGTGGCGGGGTGGGCGACCGTCTGCGAGTGCAACCTCGTCTACGTCGCCGACCATCGTCAGTCGCAGGTGTACATCGCCCCGATCCGGGATGGCGTCCCACGCGTCCGTCACGCCCCAGTCGACGCTGAAGCGCTCTCCCGGATCCCCGTCACGAGCGACGTTGTCTAGGTAGTCGAACCCGCTTTCGCCCTCTCGGTCGTAGTCCGAGGATTCGCCGTAAGCGGGTCGAGGGACGTCTGGACCGGCGTAGGTTCCCCCATCCTGGTCGACTAAGTCTAGGCCCTCGGTCGCGGCCGATCCAGCCGCGCCGTGAAAACTGAAACAGTGATCGTCGCCGCCCTCGACCCTGAAGAAGTCGACCGCATAGGAGTGTTGTTCGTCTATCCTCACCATTGCGGTGGTGCGACGATACTGGTCTACGCCAGGATAGGCATCTGGCGACTCGACATCTGCTATGCTCACGCGGTCCGTCGCGGCGAAGTGCAGTGGCGACCCGACTCCGGTCTCGGCCTGGGGTGCCTCGTCGACCACTACCGTGTTATGACTGATCGTGTTGGTCGTCCAGTACTCCCCTTTCGGCCACGTAGAACTGTCGCCTGGCGAGTCGGGGTGGGGCCAGAATCCGGTCTGCTCGGGGTAACCCAGGTCCGGGGCAAGGTCGCCACCGTAGGCATGGACGTCAACATGCAAGGCGTCGCGGTGGCGTCCGTACGTGCCGGGCCCGTCCGGGGTGGACGCTCCGTACTGGATCGATATCGACCGCTGGGTGTTCCCCCGTTCGGCCTCTAACTCGCGCTCTCGTTGGGCTCGTTCGTCAAGGAATGTCGCTGTGATGACGCCCATCTTGTAGTTCGTGGCGGCGTCGAGCTTGCCCACGTTCTCGAAGGTGAGACGGTGCGTTCCCTCCGAGAGTTCAACGCCGTCCGCGATGACCGTGTCATCCCCGACGCCGATGGTCTCCCGGTAGAAGTCGTGTTCGCCCACCGTCTCGCCGTCGATCAGCACCTCGTAGATGCCATATCCGGTGGATTTGAACGGCTTGAGTGTGAACTCGTACGTCTCAGTCACTGGAACGGAGAACTCAAAGTTGATTGACTGGCCCGCAGTGTCGGCTTCGAACTGGACGGTGCCGCTCCCGCTGTAGACCGTGTAGTCGGCCGTGTGGTCGAGAACGGTCATCGAGGGGAACTGGCCGACGACACGATAGCCCCCGCGGATGTAGTGTTCACCGTCGCGAAGCACGGCGAGTCCGGTCCCCGCCTGATTCGTACTCGACAGTTCGAGCGGTCCGTCCGCGTCGATTACCTCCTGCACCGACCCCGCGACGGCCTCAGGGTCCTTGGTGAACACGCCGTCGTGCATCCCATCGTAACTGTACCCGTTCACGAGGAACGCCGCTTTGGCGAAGCGTTCGTTCCCAAACGACTCGAAGGCGCGCGTCATCGCTTCGGTTTCGATCGGCAGCCATGGGTTACCGGTTCGACCCATCGATCCGGCGCGGGGAAGGTACTTCTCGTGGAGTATCTGCGGAACGCGACCGCCCGCCGCTCGTTCTACGCTCGGGTGGTCGCCAACGGTCGGACCGTCGTAGCCCTCGTAGTCGTCGAGGACAGCGGTCACGTCCTGGAGTGCCTGGAACGCCGCCTCGCTGGCCGCGGGTGAGCCCTTGTGGTTCCCATCCCGATCCACCTTGTCTACGAGTTCGCTGAGTAAGTCCCCGCCAGTGACCCACCACTCGCCCCAATAGGACCCATCGCGACGATGGGTCCGTTCGCCCGAACGGAGGAGGAACTCGACGGCATCACCGGTGTAGCCGCCGGGATCGTCCTGGACGGCGGCCGACATTGCTAATGCGGTTCGGTGACCGCCCGACGGCGAGTGAATCTGGTGGTTTTGAACGGCGGGCAACACTGCCTGGACGACGTTCTCCTCGATGTTTCGGCGGACGTCGTCGGCACCCGCTTTGCTGCCGACGTTGTACTCTTCGGCCTTTTTGCCCAAGAACGCAAGGAGATCCTCGTTCGTCATCGCGGGGAAGAACGCGTCGTACGCACTGAGCAGTACTCTGATCGCGACTGTCTCTTCGACGCACCCGCCGATCTTTCCCTGGCCAGTCCACTCGTGGATGCCGACGTAGCCGTCGTCGTATCGATAGACAGAGATATCCATTTCGGGGTAGATGTCTGCGATGCGGTCTACCAGGACAGTGCCCGCCCTGGCGTACGCGACGTCGTCAGTGAAGAGGTAGGCGTCTCGGAACGCTCGCACCGCGTCGAGTATATATTCCCAACGATACACCCGGTTGTAGTAGGCGACGAAGTGGTAGCGCGCCCCTTCGACACCGAGTTCGCCGTCCTCGTCAACCCAGCCTGTGCCGTCGTCGACGCCCCAGTTGTCCGGCTTGTCGGGCCGTTCTTCGTTGACGAGCAGCGAGTCGTCCGCGAGGGCGGGATCGAACGTACCGCGGTCGTCGAGGCCGCTCTCGCGGTAGGCCGCGAAGTCGTTCGTCGGAAATACACCACCGGTCGCGGGTTCGACAAGTTTCCACGGCTGTGCTGCAGGGAACGTAATGTCCTGGCGTCCTACTTCGGGCGTCGAATCGACGAGTTCCCACGGCCGTCGCGTCGGCGTAGCGTTCAACGGATCCGTGCCAAACGTCTCATAGACCGCTGCACCGTTTTGGGGGTTATTGTCGCCGACCGCGTCCGAGAGGGAGATGCTGCGTGGCACTGTTTGGGCGGTGACCGCGCGCCACAGTCCGTCTATGTCCTCGTAAGCCTCTCGGTACTCGTCTGCGGTTTCGATCGCCTCCTTCCGTCGGTTTGCCGCCCAAGTGTATCGATCGGCGTTCTCGCGCGCCGCCGACCGACGGTCCGGTGTGTACAGCGTCGACCGTGTCTTACCGCTTGATTCGGAGGCGGTCGGAGCATTTCCACCCCGCGTCGGTTCTGCGGTGAACAACCCGCCGAGCGCCAGGACATTGGTCGCCTTCAGGAACTCCCGTCGACCGTGTCCGTCGATTCCACCGGGCGGTTCGCTCGACTCACTATTGCTCGCTGGACTGGTTTCCTTGTCACCGTTACTCATGGTCTATCATAGTATACATAATACCCGATAATAATCATTCCTGATTACCTACCAGATTCGGCTGTGAAATATACCCGCTCCAGTACACGGCAGTCAATTTGCTTGCGCGTACGTTCGCTTAATATTGCTAGTTTAGAGACCACATCACGAACAGATTTGTGGAAATAGGCTATACATAGGGCAGAATCAACGTGTAATCTGAGCAGAAGACAGCGTAGCGAAGAGAATATATCGAATTACGACTGTTTCTCTGGATGACCGACATGTCCACCAATTTTGGGCCGAAATGGACCGTTCAGTGAGTCGAAAAAACGAGGATTTCGGGTGTCGGGTGTACGAGTATGCGAATCAGAACCGACGACGACTACGCATACCGACGAGACGCACGATCGAACGTGCAGCTGACTGCTACGACTGCAACAAGACGAAAGCAGTGGTGAGTGCCTGCAATGACGTTCCGACGTTCGTCTAGGCCTCCCGCCAAGTCCTCGAGGGCGACGAGCTCACGCTCGAGCAGCGCCGAGAGATCGCCGAGACGCGTTCGACTCGAGCAGTGGCTTTCGAAGTCCCTCCTGAGACAGTCATTGAGATCGACTACTAAGAGATTGAATTTTAGCCCCGGGGCAGAGAGCGGGTCACACTGCGGTTTTCTCAGGGTCGAGGGCCGCGACACGTTTCTCGAGATCCACGTCGCCTCTACTATCGACAGTCACCGTGTAGCCGTTGTAGGCAAATTCGATTGTGGACGGATTCCTCTTGGAGTCGCGTGCTTCATAGAGTGAGTCAAGCGCGTCCGTGTTGATTGCGGAGTGGATCGGTGGGTTGAGCTTTTCCGGTTGGACTCCTTCACGTTCGGCGACTTTGTCTACGATCTTCAGACTGAGTGGTTGATTGGGTTGCACGATCTCCGATGTCAGGAACTAACACATAAAACCAGACGTTCCTCTAATGACGCGCGTCAGACAACGGCCTATGATCAGTTCTCATGACATATTCTGAGTAGGTAGGAAATGAGAGATTACGGTGGAAGAGAATCACTTATTCAGCAGATAGTGCCGATCGAGATTTTCGCTTGCTCGGTCCCGCAATGATCGCTGCCACCGTGCCACCGGAGCAGCGGGAACTCGCTCGAGCGGACCATTTTGTCACGTAGGATTGTGCAACCCGATCGTCCATGTGGCCGGGAGACGACGAAACAGTACCAGCCGTCGTGCCGCCTCGAGAACAGCTCGATAGACGGGCCTATAGACCACCCGCGCAAAAAACACCACCTACTACCGAACCATCCCCAGACTCCGCGCCGCATCCGCCGAAACGACGATATCCCGCTTCGAAAGCCGAGCCCCGCCACCGGCCACGTCGTCAATCAACGCCGCCAGACCCTTGAGATAGCCCCGATTTCGGGCCTCTCGAAGCGTGAGTGTCGCTCTCCCCGTGTGTTCGATCGCCCGATTCTCGAGAAAACGCGCGAGCGTCGGCGTCGAACCCGGCGAGATCGGTGGCGGCGAGCTCGAGAACATCGCCCGGTGTCCGGATTCAGATGCTCGCGACGCGATCGCGTTGCTCTCTCACAGCGTCCGGAATACCGCAAACGCCTCGGCCGATCGAGTCACGTGGGCTGTGATCGACGACTCGAAACCCGACGCGGACCAGGCCGTGGTTTGCTCCCGCCTCTCGGACCTGTCTCGTGGCCAGCCGCTCGTGCTCAAGGTCACCTCCAACTAACACGTCTGCCACACGTCAGACGTGCCGCTGTCGGCGACTTTTCATCAGCTCCAGTTGAAACAGGTGAGTCATGATGCCGCGTAACAAACGCGAGGGACCTTCCCCCTTTTCCGCTGGGACGCTGGAATAATCGAACCCGCGGTCGAACCGATCGAACTCCCACCAGAGGACGAAATGAACCAGTGGATGACCGAACTCGAGAAGAATGGCGTTACAGCGGAACTCCGGTATAGTCGATTAGCCGATCCCACCGAAGCCGTGGTACTACCTGAGGAGAGAGACGACGAAATCATATCGAGGACCTCACTACGTTCAGCCTTGCACAAGAATTTCAGACTGAATTAACTGGGCGCCACGTACTCTGGTGCCAGTACCAGCTATTCTGACTTGCACTGTACATTAATCAATTCCATATCAATGAGTAATAATTAAAATCAAGTTATATGCTTTGGGTTCGTATTTCGGAATATGCGTTCAATGACACAGCGGCTCGCAATATGCCTCGTCCTGATGGTCAGTGTAACCGGCTTCGCCACAGTTGCGGCTGCAGACGGCGCTGAGACGAACTCCAAGCAGCTGGGTAGTATCGATGTTTCGCTCGAAGATAAGCACGCCTCCATTGATGGGATTGAAATCTCGAGTCAGGCGCTCCCGACAGTCGAGATCGACGAGCGCACATACTCGATCAACTCTTTCTCACTGCACGCTGATGGTGTGACACTCGAGTATAATGGCCGATCCTATGATATTTGCCAGGTCGATATCACTCTCGAGAATGTCGGCATCACAGTGTCTGATATCTCTATCAATAGCGGCGAATAACTGTCAGATCGAGGTTGTATTTCATTGTACGCAGTTCACTTCGTCGAGTGGCTCTCATGAGGTGGCCTCTTGCGGCGAACAGCACGCTGCACTTGGCTCTTCGGTATCCATTCCTCAGATAATCCTGTGATCTCTGTTCGCTGGTCGAATGCGTGATGTTTCTCTTGCAACTGGTTTTCTAGCCATTCAGAGCGGGTTTCATCGTCACCGGCGTTCTCGATGCCTTTTTCAAGATGCTGGATGCGGTGGGCCAGTCGCTTGAGTGGGGGTGCAACTGCTGAATTAGTGAAGTGGATTGCCTGCTCTGTTTGGCGATCGATCTGGCCGACGAACTCAGTTGGCGTTTTGCCATCAACGAAACCGATTTTCTCTTCTGCGAGTCGCGCCTGCTGGCTCGCCCGTGGGAGGCTAGCGGCGGCGATCGGGGCCGACGACCGGTCGGAACTTATCTTGAGTGGGGCGGAGGTGATCGATCGGAGCGGCGGCTAATTGGCTTCGTGGTTTCGCGAGAACTATAAGATGAAATTCCTATTCTGAGAATAGATTGATGATCCGCGATACCCGACTCTTAATTGCGGGCTTCCTCTTCGCTGTGTTCTGCATTGCGTGGTGGTCGATTCCCACCCAAAAATTATTTCTCTTACTCTCGAATGCTCGTGGCGGACTTTTCCTGCTCGTTCTGTTTACCCTCTATGTTGTTAGACCATTTATAGCTGCTCCATTAAGCCTGTTCTCAATTTTCGTCGGGTACCGGTTTGATCTGTATCTGGGGATTCCAATTGCCCTGTTCGGGACTATCGTGACCTGTCTTCCACCGTTTGTCATTGCCCAATACTTCCGTGGTGGCAGTGGCTTCTTCGGTTGGCTCTCTAAGAAAGGTGAGGACGTGTTTGAAACAACGGGCGGAGTCCGCGGTGTTATCGCAGCTCGTCTTTCACCAGCGCCGGCTGATGCAATTTCGTATAGTGCTGGATTTTCTGGGGTGCCGATGTCTACCTTTATTGCAGGGACTTCGATCGGAGAACTACCATGGGCGACGGCATATGTTGTCACTGGCGCTTCGATGCGAAATCTCACAATGGGACAAATCCAGTTAGACTGGCGAATCCTTGCAGTTGGTGCTATAATCGCCTTTGCACTGGTAGCCAAGCCAGGATACGAAAAACTCCGTTCGAAGACCTAACGACGCGCTTTGTAGGAAATGAAGACAGCAATACCGAGAACTGCGGCATACCAGAGCGTTCCAACGCGGACGAGTACTGTCGCAACTGTGGTCGTTATGGACGAACTGAAATAGATGCCCTACACCGACCCACTCGAGGCGTTCACCGACTTCTACACCGGGCCGTATTTCGAGACTGTTCAGGACCTTGGCGACGCCTATCCCGACGAGCGCTCGCTTCGAATCGACTGGCACACCCTCGAGTCGTGGGACGGCTCTGTTGCCGACGAGTTCCTCCAGAAACCTGCTCGGATGCGACAGTTCGCAACGAACACGCTCACTCGGCTTGACGAGATATCCGTCGTTGGCGTAAACGTCCGCGTCTACAATCTCCCCGGCTGACAGACGGTTCGCGTCGGGAAGTATCGGACGCGCCAACTCGGCAAGCTGCTGTCCGTCCGAGGGAAGGTCGTTGATATGGACGGCGTCACGCCCTATGCGGAGGTAGCCGCGTTCGAATGCCCGTTATGCGGGACGCTCTCTCGAATGCCCCAAAGCTACGGCGACCTCATAAAACCGAACGAATGCGCGGGGTGTGAGAACTCAAGACCGGGCTTTCGGTTTAACCGCGAGCAATCCGAACTCGTCGATCTCCAGAAAATCGTTATCATCCCGCCAGACAGCAACTTGGAAGAACCGCCGGCCACGATCGCCTTTCTGAAAAACGACCTCGTCGATATGGTCGGTCCCGGCGACCTCGTCACGCTGAATGGGATTTGCGAGACGTTCAAAGGCCAGGCACAGGAAGCTATTGGTGACTACGCTACCGAGAACGATATCGGTCTGGTCGTCATGGCATCCGAGGGCGAATCGGACCTGGCCAGCCAGTCGCTGGGAAGCGTCACGGACCGCGTTCTCCGCACGGTTGACGTGCCAGTCCTCGTCGTATTCCAGTAGCCCAGCTGGCCGATCGTGTGAGGGAGTACGAGAAGAATATCTTGGCCTTCGAGGATGAGGGGCTGTCACACCGAACCACGAGGGGAGATACGCGAGCATCGCTACGCGCAACAATATCTCTTTCACAGGCTGACGAGCGGATATCACAGGGCCCGATCCCGAGGCAGTTCACGACGTCGTCTTCGGTGCTATACTCGATCAGCTGGCTGAGCATTCGCAGTCGACGTTCCTGCTTACTCACTCGCAGGAGCCACGTCGGCATACTTTCCTCCGCTACCTGCTCAACAAAGTAGCGTTCTGAAGAGAAGCAAACTAATTAGCAGGTTCGCCGCGTGGTTACCTCCAGCAAGCATGTACGAGGATATCCTACTTCCGTTCGATGGAACCGAGGGAGCGGCGGGCGTACTCCATCACGCTGGCGAAATCGCGCACTGGGCCGACGCGACAATTCACATCCTCTACGTGGCCGACACCACTCGTGACAGCGTCACCGTCGTTGAGGGGCAAACTGTGGATGCACTCGTTCGGCAAGGCGAGGACATTGTCGAGGAAGCTGAGAAAACGCTGTGCACGCTCGGTGTCGACTATGAGTCCGACGTCGTCCAAGGGAATCCAGCGCCGACGATCAGCGAGTACGCTGAGCGCTACGAGCACGATTTGATCGTGATGCCGACACACGGCCGAGAGGGAATCTCCCGATATCTCATCGGGAGTGTGTCCGAAAAGGTCGTCCGTCTGTCGCCGGTGCCCGTTCTCACGGCCCGAATGCAACCCGACGAACAGTTCACGTTCCCCTACGAGAACATCCTCATTCCGACAGATGGCAGCCCGAGCGCCACCCATGCCGCCCGCCACGGGCTTTCGCTCGCGGCAGCCCTTGATGCAACTGTGCATGTCCTGTCCGTCGTCGACGAGACGTCGCTCGGGCCGGACATTCGGTCAACGATTTCGGGCCAAGAGAGAGAGCAATCTGCGACCGACGCCGTCGACGACCTCGTCTCGGAGGCGGAGACACACAGCGTCGCAGACACTGTCCGACACGTCGAACACGGAACGCCCATCTCGGAAATTCTCGACTGTATCGAGACGAACGACATCCACGCCGTCGTGATGGGCACGACAGGCAGACGCGGAACCGATCGCATACTGCTCGGTAGCGTCGCTGAAAAGACGGTCCGCTCCGCCCCAGTCCCCGTTCTCACGGTCAGAGAAAACTAATAGATCAGTGGGAAGCCGTGGTACTGGTCGCTGACGGCAGTTCACATATTGGATAGTCCCTTTCCCTGTCTCCGTCACGTCGCCAGCGAAGTGCCTTCCGTCGCAGTGGAAGCCGAGCGATGACTGCTACGCTCATCTCGATGACTCGTAACTCAGGATTTTGCTGAACCAGTTGACGTCATCATTCAGCAAGAGAGAGAGAGAAAGTTGAGGTAGCCCTGAAGATGGTGCTTCGAGGCGCCTCTGAACTTCGCCAGCCACTGTCGAAGGAAGCTGTGGCGGTTCTCACAGCTGTTTACGTGAGCGTTGCCGATCACGTACGTGTCATCGTGCGTGATCGCCAGATGAGCGTCAATTCCGTCGTATTCGTCGATGTCATCGTAGATCGTATAGTCATCGGTACACAGAATCACCGTCTCATCACCTCGGTCGGCAATCTCTTCGTCCACGTCCTGGAGAGTTTCTCGAACCAGAAACTCAACTCGTCCGTCGCTCTGACAGACGAGTGTCACGACTGGCGGTTTGTCCGATTCGAAGCTCCCTCGTCCCTTTTTTTGAGTCCGCGCAAGCGCGGACTCTTACCTTCCTTCTCGATCCCCTTCTCACCCGCTGTCACGTAGATTTCGTCGGCTTCACACACGTCCGAAAGCGTCAGATCGTCCAACTCACCGCACAACTCCTGCAGATCGTGGCAGAAGTTCAACACCGCTTCGTAGTCTCGCTGCAGTTCCGACGCGATCTGTGCCGACCGCACAGATCGCATCTCCTCGATGGGGAATTTCTGATGCTCAAAAAACGAGTCCGTGAGATCGTTGAAATACGTCTCACACTCCTTGCACCGGTACTGTTGAGCGTCTTTTCCCGTCGTTCCCTTCTTGCTGGCTGGATCGCTCTCCCCGAAATAGACGCATGATTCCGTCGCGCCCGCTTCGGCGCGACAGAGTCGCTCGTAGCAGTCGTCCGGATCAGGAAGGAACACTTCTACCGAGTCCCTGTCCATCAACAGCAACTAACGAACTCCTCGCTACTGGAAGTTACGACTGGTCGGGATGAGCGTCCTATCGATACATACTCGACACGTGGCAGATATGAAGCGAGTGGCGACGAGAGAGACCTGGGTTCATTCAAACACATGATGAACGAAATACTGCTTCTTCCGCCTGAGACGCCAATCATTCTCGATGCGAGTAGCCTCGAGACAGTCGTCGAGTCGGCGACAGGCTGGCCTGGAATGGGTATTATTTTCGTCTATTCGTTTTTGATTGCATTTGCGCCCCCAGGCCCGAGTGAGATCGTTTTGGCCGCACCGCTTGATCTCGACCTCCCATCGTGGGCGCACCTCTCGAGTATCATGCTTGTGAGTGCAACCGGAAAGGCTGCCGGGAGCGTATTTGCGTTCCACATTGGTCAGGAAGTCAAACAATCCGGTCCAATCACGCGCTGGTTACGACAGTCAAGATGGGACATTCTCGAGTGGTCCGAGAAACGATCCGTCCAGTTCACACAACAGTACGGTTACAGTGGGCTCGTGATGGCCCTATCCGTTCCGTTTTTCCCCGATACGATCTCGATTTACGCGTTTGCAATTCTTGAACAGAATTACGTAAAATTCGCGATAGCGACATTTCTTGGAAGTCTCGGCCGGCTCCTTGTTACGATCGGGTTCGTCAGTAGTCTCTCAATAGTATTCTGAGCCCATCAACCGTTTCGGGATCAAACCGCTACAATACCCGTTAGTGACCACCCGATGATGGCATTCAGCCGCTCATCGTAGATACATCCCTCGAGTGTCACACGATAATAACTTTGGGCACAGATACTAAAATCCGCAATCAGATTCTATATTCCGGTTGGAAGCCCGTTCTTGATGCAATGACTGTCAGTTAAATTTCTATCCATTACTCCTACTTCCGCGGTTCAGCGATTGAGGCCAAAACAGACAGTAACACTGTCATTCAACCGTCTTCGGACGAGAGACCACTGATCGCAGAACGGTACAGCACTGCTCATTCGATATTTGACGATAATTTCGCTTGACCATCTGCCGTGTCACCCCTCGAACTTCAGACGTCTCTTTCGGTGGATGACAGCGCTGTCTTCCGGTTTCATAGTTATCTTACCTGATCACGATTAAACCGCGGAAGTAGAATCAATCAAATACAGGTTGGTAAAATTATATTACGGATATATTGAATATATAGATGGGAATACCATCACCGTTAATTTATAGGTATAGGAACAGAGTGATACGACGAATGGCACTCATAGATATGATCACCCTGACTAGTCTTGCCGTACTTATTGGATTGTTTATAACATGTCTGCTCTGTCTTAATGCTCAGCAACTCCGCCGCACACGTACTGAGTTCAATCACCGACTCCGGAACGTCGCACCCTATCTCAGCGCTACGGCGCTGTTCTTCCTGGCTAAGCGGGCGACACATGAGTATAGTTTACAAATTTCATACGCCCTCGACTGGGATATTACCAATGAACTCTACGCTATTGAAGGTGAGCTCGTTGCAGTCCTTCAAGACATCGTTCCCGAAGCCACGTTAGGATTTTTCTCGGCGATGTACATGTTTGGATTTCCGTTCCTTGTGATAGCTGCACCGATCCTTTATTTTATGCTGCCATCACAACGCTATCTCAAGGAACTACTCATTGCATACCTTCTCAATTACTTGATCGGCTCGCTCTGTTACACGCTGTTTATCGCGTACGGTCCCCGAAACCATTTGTCGACTGTTGACGGCTTGATGTATCAATTTTATCCACAGACCCAGGACCTCACAGCGGCGGTTTCAGCAAATACAGATGTTTTCCCGTCTTTGCACACATCGCTGGCGATCGTTGTCCTGTTATTTGCTTGGCGTTCTCGCAGAGACTACCCCCAGTGGTTTTTGATTACAGCGTTTGTGGTCTCTGGCGTCGTCTTCTCAACAATGTACCTTGGGATCCACTGGTTGCTCGATGTCGTGGCGGGTAGCGTGCTCGGAATTGGATCTGTATATGCAGCCGACCAGTTTGTTACCCGAATGGAAGGTAGTGTCGGTCAAACGCCTACTCCTGATGATCGTGAGGACAGCATCACGTCCGATATAAGCGATTGATTCCAGCTGTAACCCGGCTATCGATGCGAACCCACAAACTAGAACACAGAATTGAAGTGGGCTTCGCGCACTATATTAGTCATGCGAATATCATTGATGGAAATGAATAACCATCAAGCGTATAAATTCAAAAAATGGTATAGCAATGAGTAAGCTAGACATTGGAGGGACAGTACTAGTGCTGGCTCTAATAGCGGTATTTTTGCTTGGAACAATCCTAGCTGGTTCAACTGCCGGACTATGGTGACAAAGTAAGTACTCCCAATCCCATGATAGCTTTGATAGCACAGTGACTGGGATCACGTTGCCACACATGAAGACTGGTCAGTGAACTACTTTGGAACCAATCCCTGAGGTACTTGCCTTGTTTCATCAGCGGTCGACGCGGATCTCGTCTCGCCCGTCCATACTCGTGATACCGTCCTAAAGTGTTACTGACTGTCGTTACGATTCTAAGAGGTCGGTCGCAGTCACGACCTTGACATCCTGTCCGTTGATATATTTGAG
>NZ_JAQIVI010000508.1 GCF_028618695.1 Natrinema soli
CGCCGCGGTCGGCGTACCGGCGTTCGAGGCCGTTCGATCTGACGACGATCCGTGCGGCCGCTCGATCGGCGAGCGCTTCGATCGCCGTTCGACGGCAGGCGGTCGCGTTCTCGAGGTCGCCGTCGCAGTCGGTCGCGTCGAGAACGAGCGTCTCGTCGTCGAACGATGCAGTACAGTCACACGACGAGGCAGTGTCGGTTCGACTCCCGAACACGCCGCCGAGGGGCAGGTCGTCGATGACCGATCGAAGGCGCGTGGTCCCGTCCGGAGACATACCGGTGCTGGCAGCGGCATCCATTTTAAACTCGAGCACGGGTGGCGACGACGATCGGCGTTCGGTTCTCGTCAGCTCGGAGCGATAACACGAGTTGCACCTCACCGGCTCCGTCGAGTTCGACCGATTCGTTGCCGTGTGGGTCGTTCCAGACCACTGGTTCGTCGATCACCCCCGTCCGCGTCGTTCCGTCCGCGAGAACGTACCGGACGGAGCTGTACCGTCCGGTTTCCGCCACAGTGATCTCGAAGTGAGCGACGGCGTCGGTCGTGAGCGATCCTCGAGGCAATCGCACGTCGACGACTCGCCTGGGGTTCGGATGGTCGTCGGGAGAGATCTCTTCCGTTTCCACGAGGGACGTCGCCGCATCGTCGATCGCCGCGATGCTCGTTTCGACCTGCCGTTGCGTGTTCAGCGATGCACCCCGCTCGATCGCCGGGACGGCGAGTACGATGAGGGCGATCGCGAGCAGCACGGCGACGACGATCCGGATCACGGGAGCTTCGACCGAAGGAACTCTACTACGCCGCCTCCGGGTTCGTCGTCCTCGCTCGACGCCGCCCCCTCGTTCGACGCGGATCCCTCGCTCGAGCGGTCGCCGTTCGCCGGGTTCGCGAGCCGACAATCGATCGCGTCCTGTGTGGCCCGCCGTCCGCTCCAGGTGCTATCGGCGCTCGTCGCCGTCGAGTCCGCTCGATCGTCGGAACCGGGCCCGTCCTGTCGGTTCGGGCTCTCGCCTTCGCCGGTCGGTGCTGCGACGATCTCCGTTGCAGTCTGCTCGACGGAGCGCGAGCCATCGGCTTGCTCGTTCGCATCGATCGACGGTAGTGCCCCGCGACCGTATCCATCGGTGGCCGAGTCGGGAGCCGCGGCCGTCTTCCCTCGGATCCCCGCTCCGTCGCTATCGGACGGTTCCTCTCCGCCGTCGGCCGTCTTAGTTCCACGTTCGAGCGCGCCGCCGTCTCGATCGGTGGGGACAACCCTACCAACGCCGGAATCGCCGGTATCGCGAGAGTCGACAACGCGCTCGAGTTCGTCGATGCGGTGCTCGAGCCGATCGACGGCTGCGACGGCCCCGTTAGCCCGTCGTTCGACGGCCTCGTTGACTGATTCGACGGAACCGACGAGTCCGTCGAGCGCGTCGATCCGTCCCTCGAGATCGGCGATCCGTTGCTCGTGCGTGTCGATCCGTTC
The DNA here is from genome assembly GCF_028618695.1 of Natrinema soli. Next base: position 1,469 of record NZ_JAQIVI010000508.1, read on the forward strand.
GGTGAGAGCCGCGAGGTCCTCGGTGAGGGACGCGGCGTTGCCGACGGCGGCCAGTTCGAGGTCGCCGTCGACGACCGCGCGTTCGACGGTCGACAGCCGCCGTTCGATGCGTTCGATATCGCTCATGGAGAGCGTTGCCGCCCCTTCCCATTTAAACTCTGATCCGGATCGGGTTCGAATCGGCGAGTCGGGTTCGAATCGGCGAGTCGGGTCCGGATCGGCGAATCGGGTTCGGATCGGCATTTCGACCGGTCGCGTTCGTCGACTGTCACGCACCTCGGCTCGATCGCGTCTACTGGCGGCTATAGTAGCCACTGAAATCAGCGTCCACCTAATCGCGCGATAGCGTTGCGATCAGTGTGTGAATCGTTTCAGTGGGTACGAGAGTAATGCGGCGATCTGTTGGCACGTTCGGACGAATCGGTTGCCTAATTGCGGCTCCCCATCGTTTCGATCGGTAAACCGCTCGTTCACTGCGGGCGATTCCATTGAATCAGTCGCAATTGGTCGAAACGGCCGGATCGGTATTTGCGTCGTCGCCGAGAATACGTAACTCCCCCAATGGCGAACCCACCCTCCCTCACCGACCGCCGGTCCGCCGACTCGAGCCCGTCGAGCGAACGCCGTGACGACGAGCACGGCGCGCTCGAGCGAGCGACACCGGGGCTCGCCACGCCGATCCGCGCCGCGGGATTCTGGACGGCGATCGCAATGCCGATTCTGTACGTCCCCGTGCTCGCGACCGGGTTGTCGTCCTCGTTCGACGGACTCCTGTTTCTCGGCTTGCTCCTCGGCAACCTCCTCGCGCTGTACGTCGGCCACGCGCATCGACGGTAGCGGCGCGCGGCTCACTCGCTCGAGCCTCGCGATCGAACGTGGCCGAACTCCCGTCGGATCGCCCGTCGTTTGACGAGGCAGAAACCGACCGCGATGAGCCCGAATCCGAGCAGCGTCGCCGTATCGACCACTTCGCCGAGATAGAGCCAGCCGACCACCGCGGTGACGATCGGTGCGACGTACGAGACCATATTGATCTCGACGGCCCCCAGTCGCTCGAGCAGGTCGAAGTAGACGAGAAAACCGATCGCGCTCGCGCCCAGCGAGAGGTAGGCCAGCGCGCCGATCGCCTCAGGGCGGATCCACGCGGCCGGCTCGAGCGGTTCGCGGATCGCGACGCTGACGAGGTGCAACATCAGCGTGCCGCCGAGCATCGACCAGGCCTCCATCGTCTCGATCGGCAGGGAGGTGTCGAAACGGCGGGTGAGGACGCTGCCGAGCGCGAACGCCGCCGCAGCGCAGAAAACGAGCCCCTTCGCCACGATGCCGGTCGCGAGTAGATTTGACGGATCCGGCCGAACGATGACCGCGACGCCGGCGAGGCCGACGACGACGGCGACGACGCCGACCGGGGAGAGGGCGTCTGCGGGGACCAGCGCTCGAGCGAACCCGGTGCTCAGAACCGGCGAGAGACTCACCAGGATAGCGGCGGCGGCCGCCGTGGTGTGCTGCTGACCGACGAACAGGAAGGCGTGGTAGGCCGCGATCAGGAGCACGGCGCCGACGGCGACCTGTCGCCACTCGGCCCCGTTACGAGGTCGCCACCGATCGACGGCGACCGCGGCGTAACCGAGCATCACGACGCCGGCGACATCGTAGCGCAACGCCGCGAACAGGACCGGCGGGATATACGAGAGCCCCGCACTGATCGCGACGAACGCCGCGCCCCATAGCGTTGCGAGCGTCAGAAAGAGACCGATAGTTCGATATCGAGACACGGTGGCTGTCTCGGGAGAAATCTCCTATGCGTTTCGATTCGAAACGGCTCTCACGAGTCGCCGGCGAGTTATCTCCGTCGCGGTCGGAAAACGCGATCTACAGATACCGGAACACAGACGCCTCAGGACCGCCGGCTTTCGGTGCGGGATCTTCCGGCCCTTAGAGCGGCGGCCGTTCGCGGATCTCGGGTTCGTCCTCGGTCTGCCGGAACTGCTCGAGGAGGGGTTTGATGTCCTCGAATCCCTCTGCCAGCACGATGTCGCCGCTTCGCAGGTCGTACTCGATGATGTCGTAATCCTCGAGCCGCGGCAGGTGGTTGTGGACGAGGGAGACGTAGACGCGCTGTCTGACCTCCTTATCGACCGCGCCGGCGTGAACGTCGAGCTCCCAGGCGGCGACCTGTGCGACGAGATCCTCGAGGTTCGCCGTTCGGTCGTCCGCCAACTGGTAGAGCAGGTACCGCCGTTCGGATTCCGCGAGGAGAGAGCACGCCGCTTCCATCCGACTGGCGTTCGTCTGGTTCATACCTTGACCAAGTACCAAGCGGTATTACACCTACGGCCAACACAGATAGGGTCCGAACCGATCGGTCGAAACCGGAACCCCCTCTGGTCGGCAGTTCGGCTGTTTCAGCCACCAAATACCCAAACTAGTCCATTTAAGCTGACCTTCACAATCAGTTGATTTTCCCGAGAGATGCGTACCGATACGACGTCGAACGGCTGACTCCCATGTGAAACAGTGTCATCTGTTACCACGGGCGGTATCGTTAAGTGTACAAATAACCTACGCGTTGACATGGCCGCTCACGGCCGGCCCGCACTGCGGGACTTGTTCGACGAGTCGCCCACGCCCCACATTGCCCACCCCCCGCGGACCCACCATCGTGATTTCTACGTCGCAACCGACGGGTCCTTCCGGGACGCTGGCGGTGGGTTGGGTGCCGTTATCGAAACGCGCGACGGCACGCGCGTCGCACGCGTCGCGACCGCGGATACGCCGCCGGACAACAACGTCGCCGAGTATCGGGCGTTGCATCTCGGACTGGACGTCCTCGCCGCTCGAGCGCCGCGAGACGCCGCCGTCGGCGTCCTCATCGACCACGACGCGCTCGCCAGCAACGTCAACAACGCCATCCTCGCGACCCAGCACCCCGACGGGAAATCGCCCCGTCCGGTCACCGTCCCGACCGCGACGCAGTATCACTGGCGCGGCATCCAGGCCCGACTCAACGGGTTCGACGAGGTCCGAGCCGCCCGCATCGACAGCGATCAGAACCCCGCACACCCCCTCGCGAACACGCCGGAACGGTACTATCACGTCAATCGGGAACCCGATCGCTGCGTCCTGCCCGAAACGCCGGAGCCGACCACGGCCGAGTTCCCGCCGCCGTCCAGAAACGGCGGCAACGGCGGCAACGGCGGTCGCGCCTCGGACTGATCACGGGCCGGCGACCGTGATTCCGGAGGCGGGACCGCACGGAACCGTCATCGTTTTCTCACCGCTCGAGAGAGTCGTCTCCGATGAGCCTTCGCGTCGCGGTCGCCGCCCCGTTCATCCAGCACGGCGCGCGTCGCCTCAAGGAAAACGAGGTCGTCGTCGCTCTCTCGCTCGATCGGGACTGGTTCTCCCCCGATCAGGCCAAACGGCTGATCGACATCGCCACGCAGGAAGGGCTCCTCGAGCGCGGTGACGACGGCCTTGAGGTGACCTTCGATCCCGCCACGGTAACGGTACCCGAGGAGTTCGCCCCGAACGAGGACCTCCTGCAAGAGCGCTCCGCGTTCGAACGCGTGCTCGATTCGCTGGTCGCCGAGGGAGTCGAGAAACACGAGGCCGTCGGTGCGATTAACACCCTCCAACAGGAACTCGGCCTGAGTATCGAGGCCGCCGCGGTCATCTACGCCCGACGGGAGGGCCTCGCGGTCGACGAGCTGGTCCCGATCGCTCGGACGGCCGTCCTCGACACCGAAGACGGTTAATCCCGCCGCCCCGACCGACCGGTATGGTCGAGGATCGGATCACCGACGGCCGCCGGATCGCCGAACTCCTCTCGAGCGAACTCGACGGCCGCGAGGACGGCGAACTCGCACACGTTGCAGTGACCAACCCGAATCGCGACGTCGAACCGACGGCCGACGGCGCTCGCGCCTACGACGTCACTCGTCACGACGAGCGGATCGCTCGCGCGTTCGTTCACGAAGACAGGGCGCACCTCGAGTTCGAGGCTGGGCAAGACGTCGCGGCCGAGGCGGCAGCCGACGTGGATCTTCGGGTCCGGCCGAAGGCAACGCAGCCGCCGAAAACGCTCGTCTTCGTCGAGAGCGGGGCCGAGGTCAAACGAGCCACGGACGTGTTACAGGCGGTGAGCCGACGGCTCGAGGAACCCGACGCGTAGGACCGATATCTCCTGATCGATTATTCCTCGAGCGGTGGCGCGCGCTGTCGGCCGCCCTCGCTAGCACTCGGTCGGCCGACACCATTGCGCGAGGGATGAGCGATCGAAGTGAGCGAATCGGCTGGGGAGGGCGTGGTGATTCCCTGTTGCCACGATAGCAGGACCCGTTGTCTTACTCAATTCCATTGAAATACACATTCCATACACGTACCGACACATCGGCTGATTAGATTTGGTGAAATAACCGTCTGAGAGTCTATAACGACTTCTACTGGCACCTAGGAGGGCCTCACCCTCCCCAGCCGATTCGCTCGTTCGCTATGCTCACTCGCTCATCCCTCGCGCAACGTCGTGCCGCGGTTCATTGGCATTCACCGCGGCCCAGCGCGCGCCACCGTAGGTGATACCCGGTCTGGTACGATACCCGTCCCTCTCCTGTATTGATCGATTCTGTGGAGAGCACAATGGTGCCGATGGAAAAACACCCTTCAGGGTAAGGAGGATCTCACAGGGGCCGTTTCACTCGAGCGCCGCGAGAACGTCCGGAAGCGCCGATGCAATCTCCCGCTGCTCGACGTGGGCGCTCGCGCGCGAATCGGGCTCGGGACCGTCCTCGAGCAGCACCTGAATCGCTCGCAGCCCCGCCTCGGTCGCGCCGCGAACGTCGGCCTCGACCTCGTCCCCGACGTAGACCGAATCGGCGGGATCGACGCCCAGTTCGCCGGTAATCGCCTCGAACGCGCGCGGATCGGGTTTCCCAGCCTCGAGTTCGCCCGTCACGAGCGCGGCGTCGAAGGCGTCCTCCCAGCCCAGCGTCTCGAGTTTGTCGCGCTGGGCGCGGACGGGGCCGTTGGAG
>NZ_JAQIVI010000509.1 GCF_028618695.1 Natrinema soli
CGCGGCCCGAGAGGTAGCCACCGAGTTCGCCGAGACCGGGACGATCACGGTCCCCGACGAGGGGCTGGTTCCGATCGTCGCGATTCCCACGACGCTCGCCGGGGCCGATCTCTCGATGGTCGCCGGGGTCACCGCGTCCCCCGAGTCGGGGCTGGTCGACGAGGAGATCGGCGGCGGCATCTCCGATCCGGGACTGATGCCTGCGGCGGCGTTCTACGATCCGGAACTGGTGGCGACCACGCCCGAATCGGTGCTCGCGGGCTCGGCCATGAACGGCTTCGACAAGGGAATCGAGACGCTCTACGCGCGCAACGCGACGCCGGTCACCGACGCGACCGCCCGCCACGGCCTCGAGAAACTCGAGGACGGACTGCGAGCGTTCGGCGACGGCGAGCGGGATATCGGGACGTTCGAGACGGTCCTCGAGGGGGTCGTGCTCGTCCAGTACGGCATCTCGAGACCCGGGGAGACGACGGCGTCGATCGTCCACGCCTTCGGCCACGGCCTCACGCGGACGGACGACGTTCAGCAGGGGGCGGCCCACGGCGTCGTCGTTCCCCACGTCCTCGAGTATCTCTTCGAGAGCGACGGCGTGGACGCTCGAGCGGGGATGCTCGCGAACGCGCTCGGGGTCGGGGACGCCGCGGATCACGAGGCCGCGGTCGTCG
>NZ_JAQIVI010000051.1 GCF_028618695.1 Natrinema soli
GGCCGACGCGGCGACCGAGCGCGCGAGCGAACTCCGGCGGACGACGCTCTCTCAGCTCGATACCGTCCTCACTGAACTCCAGCGAGCCGCTTCGGAGGGCGGGCTTCCCGCCGACGAACGGGCGCGCGAGCTCCTCACGGAGGCCCGCGAACTCCGCGACGACGTGGACAGTCGCCTCCGAGAGGCCACCGAACGGGAATCGGACGCGGAACCGGTGAGTTCCGATCGAACGCCTGCCGACGGCGCGGTTACGATCGACATCGAGGACGGGCCCCTCGGCGACGGCGATGCGATCGCATCCGACGACGAACCCGATACCGCCGTCGACGTCGACGCCGAACTCGAGACGCTGCGAGATCAGTACGGCGAGGACGGCGACGACTCGAGCGAGAACGATGACGACGGATCGGACGTGGATGGCTCCGATGCGGGAGCTGGTGGCACCGAAAACGGAAGCGACGGAAGCGACGAAAACTAAATTCGCTGTACTGGACTCGGAGAGCTCTCGAACCGGCTTAGACCGGCTCGAACCGGTACCCGTCCCATTCTTGGCTCTCGGGCTCTCTGATGCCCGCACCAGGTTCGCGGAGTTCGTCGACGTAGACCGGCTCGACCTCGTCGCCGGTTTCGACGTCGCCGGTGGTGAGTTGGCCGATCGCTCGGACGGACTCCCCGTCGTCGCCGGACTGCGTCCGGCTACTCGAGGCGTCATCTGACGCCTCGCTCACATCGAACTCGACGATCGCGAGATGGTTTGGCTCGCGGACGCCCGGCGGCGTCGCGGTGCTGGTCGTCCACGTCACGACTTCCGCTGTGTACTCGCTGAGGTCGATCGTCTCGACCGGCTCTGTTCCGCCCGGGCCGCGCGGGTGGCCGGGGTAGCTGATCGAACCGTCCTCGTATCGCGTCGCGTCCATCGTCATTGTGCTGCCTCCATGATAGTCGTGATCACGCAGTTGCCGAAGCCGCCGACGTTACAGCACAGCCCGACGTCCGCATCGACCTGCCGCGGGCCGGCCTCGCCGACGAGTTGTTCGTAAATTTCGACGCCCTGTGCGACGCCGCTGGCACCCAGCGGATGCCCCTTCGACTTGAGTCCGCCCGACGTGTTCACCGGCAACTCGCCGGTGTCTCGCTCGGTGTAGCCCTCCTCGACGAGTTTCCAGGCCTCGCCCTGCTCGGCGAAGCCCAGCCCCTCCATCTGGAGGAACTCGAGGATGGTGAACATATCGTGGAGTTCGGCCACGTCGATGTCGTCGGGGCCGCGGCCGCTCATCTCGTAGGCACCCTTGCCGCTCTCGACGACGCCGCCCATCACGGTCGGATCCTCGCGCTCGTGGACGACGTGGGTGTCCGTCGCCCCGTCGATCCCCGAGATGACGACGTAGTCGTCGGCGTACTCTTCGGCGACGGACTCCGGACAGAGCATGAGCGCCGCCGAGCCGTCCGTGATCGGACAGAAGTCGTACAGCCGGAGCGGATCGGCCACGATCGGCGACTCGAGGATCGTCTCAAGGTCGACCTCCTTCTGGAACTGGGCGTGGGGATTGTCGACGCCGTTCCTGTGATTCTTGACGGCGACCTTCCCGAGGCTCTCGCGGGGCGCGTCGAATCGCTCGAGGTAGTGCCGCGCCGTCAGCCCGGCGAACGACGGCAGGGTGACGCCGGTCTTGTACTCGACGGGGTGGGTCAGCGACGCGATGACGTCGGTGGCCTCCCCGGTCGTCTTGTGCGTCATCTTCTCGCCGCCGACGAGCAGGGTCATATCGCTGGCCCCGCTGGCGACCGATTGCCAGGCGGCGAAGATTCCCGCGCCGCCGCTCGAACTCGTCTGGTCGACTCGCTGGGTGTACGCCGGCATCGCGTCGAGGTCGTGGGCCAGCGCGTTCGGCACGCCAGTCTGTCCCTCGAACTCGCCGCTTGCCATGTTCGAGACGTACAGGTGTTCGACTTCGTCGGCCTCGACGTTCGCATCCTCGAGACACTCGATGCCGGCCTCCGCGAGGAGGTCCTGGATCCATTCCCCCTCGCGTTGCCCGAACTGGGTCATCGAGGCGCCGATGATTGCAACACGTTCCATATCCTACGGGACTCGAGTCAACGATTTATAAGTGAGGGTCGTGACAGCGGTCGAACTCTCCGTGACGGAAATGGAATCGAACTGTACCGGTGCGTTCGAGGAGCGGACGTCGCGATTTGACTCGAGCGGTTGCGATCGCGATCACTACGACGCCGATTCCGCTGCGGCCGTCCGCAGCTCGCTCGCGCGCGAGCGCGCCTGTGAAATTACCGCAGGTCGGGCCTCGAAGGAGACGACGACGTCCTCGTCGCCGTAGGTGACGTCGTCGACGTTCGCGTTGTCGTGGATCCACGAGACGACGCTCATCGTGTCCTCGGTCATCGGCAACATGAGCCGTTCTTCTACCCAATCCGGTAGTTCGCGGTCGATCCGCTCGAGCAGGTTCTCGACGTTGAGCCCCTCCTTGGCGCTGACGGTCGCCGGGTTCGGCGCGAGCGACGAGAGCGCCTCGCGCTTCTCCGCGAGTTCCTCGTCGGTCACCTGATCGATCTTGTTCAACACGGTCACGATCGGAGCCTCGTTGCGCTCGTAGAGGGTGTCGTGGGAGGTGACGAGCTTCTCGTGGATCTCGTCGATGGGTTCGCTGACGTCGACGACGAGCAAGACCAGATCCGCCCGGTAGACCGAGTCCAGCGTCGACTTGAACGACTCGACCAGCCAGTGGGGCAGATCGCTGATGAAGCCGACGGTGTCGGTCACCAGCACGTCCCGGCGATCGATCGCCGCGCGCCGGGTCGTCGTCCCCAGCGTCGTGAACAGTTTGTCCTCGGACTCGGCCGTCGGGTCAAGATCGGGGTGGAGCTCCTCGTTCTCCTCGACCTCGAGATCGGTCGCGAGCTGGCGCAGCAGGGTCGACTTGCCCGCGTTGGTGTAGCCCGCGAGCGCGACCAGATCGAAGCCGGAGTCGCGACGGCGCTCCCGGCGGTGTTGCTCGGTCTGCTCGATCCGCTCGAGTTCGTCGTTGATCCGGCTGATCTGGGCCTTGATGTCCCGTTCGCGGCTCTCGTCGTACTCGCCCAGCCCCATGAATCCGGGGTGTTCTTCGCGCTTGGCGAGGCTCGTCTTCGCCTCCGCCCGGGGCAGTTCGTACCGAAGCTCCGCCAGTTCGACCTGGAGCTGTGCCTTTCGGGTCTGAGCGCGCTGGCCGAAGATCTCGAGGATCAGCGTGAACCGGTCGACGACCTCGACGCCGTCGGGCAGGAGTTGCCCGAGGTTGTACATCTGGTAGGGGCCGAGACGGTTGTCGAAAATGACGGTCGTGGCGTCGGTCTCCGCGACCAGTTCGGCCAGTTCCTCCGCTTTCCCTTCGCCGATCTGGAGGGCCGCGTCGGCCCGTCGGGACTGCGTGAGTTCGCCGACGACGGAATAGCCCGCCGCCCGTGCCAGATCGCGGATCTCGCTCGTGTCGGCGGTGCCTGAATCGACGCGTTTGACGATGATCGTATTCATGCGGACAGGTGTGTCTCCCCCGGGCGCGTTCGGTCGTGCTCGCTCGAGTCGCGTCGCTCGTCGATCCGACGCCTCGCTGCTCGCACGTGTCGGCCGTGGCGACGGGGCGGGCACTGTCGCGGTGATTCGATAACGCTAACGATGCCGGTCGAACACCTCTGTTGGACGGACGCGGCTCATAGCGAATCGTACGCGGCGAACCGTCTTGAATCCAGTGCCCGACGCGGGCACCCGATTCGATCGTCGCCACCGCGCGGGCAACCCACCGTGAAAACCACCCGACTGAATGCGGGCGAAATACGCTCGACCACAACAATCATAGGAACCGACTCGAATGGGAGCGGATAATGATCGATCTCGATCCAACGACACTCGGCCTCGAGTTCGGGGGTGGCGCGCTTATCGGCGGCGTCATCGGGTTCGCCACGAAAAAGATCGCGAAGCTGTTCGCGGTCATCGTCGGCGTCCAGCTGATGGCCTTTCGCTACCTCGAGTCGCAGGGAATCGTCGTCGTGGATTGGAATCGGCTTTCGGCCGGCATCCTCAAGACGCAAGAACGCACCCAGGGCGCGGACATTCACTGGTTTCAGTCGGTCCTTTCGACGCTGTCGATCGGTGCGGGCTTTACCGGCGGCTTCCTGATCGGCTTTCAGCGCGGATAGTCGGTGTTCCGACCGCTGTAAATCCGCTTGAATCCCTGTCCAATCTTCCGATTATCGCGTCTTCAGATCGTCTTTGTCCTTGACGATCTCCGTCTCCGCGTTGCCGCTGGTGTGTTCGTTGACGGTGTCGTAGAACTCGTTTTGCAGTCCCGCCGGGAACGTCAGCACGCCGATCCACGAGCCGTCGTTCTGCCACTCCTCGCGCTCGAGGTCGCCGAACTGGCGGATCTTCGCCTGCGCGCTGCCGGCGTGATCGGCCGGTACCTGCACGGCGACGGTGACCTCCTCGAACCGGATCGGAATCACCGGCCGGAGCGCGTCCAGGGCGTCGTCGACCTGCTCCTGGACGGGCTCCATCGGATCGACCGTGAAGCCGGCCTCCTCGAGGGCGTTCTCGATCCGTTCGGGCGGATGGGGCGCGTTGTCCATCTGCGGGTTGACCGCGTTGCGCGTGATGGTGTCGACCAGCTGCTTGTGCTTTTGTTCTTGCATCTCGCGGCGCTGATCGGCCGTGATCTGGATCTCGCCCCGCTTGATCACCTCGGGGATGATCTCGAGGGGTTCGGTCGTCTCGAAAACCTTCTCGAGATCGTTTTCGGCGGGCCGATCGCCGCGGGAGGCGTCCTCGAAGACGTCCTCGGCGGCGATCACGTCCTCGAGTTCGCCGTCGAACTCGTCGCGTTTGATCTCCAGCGCTGCGTCCGGATCGACTAGCACTTCGAAGCGCGCCCCGTGTGACTCGAGTCGCGCCGTCACGGCCTCGTCAAGCGAAATCATGAGTGAGGGTTCCGCCGCCAATTAAAAGAGTGTTTCCCGAACTGTACCGATGATCTCGATCGAACCGCGCCGTGACGTCTCGAGTTCGATCCGTTTCAGCGCGGCTGACCCGTCGGTAATCGTCGATTCGGAGCGAGACACTCGTACTCAGCGCAGTGAGTCGGAAAAACGGAGTCGAAAACCGAAATCGGCGTCTCGATTACTCTGCAGGTTCGTCGTCGGGCTCGTCCTCGTCGTCCTCGCCTGTATCGAGGAGGTCGTTCTCCTCTAGGTGGTCCGCGATCCGGTCCCGGTCGAACTGTTCGAAGGACTCGGTTTCGACGTCGATGGTCGCCAGTCCCACTTCGTTGGGGAGCAGGGAACCGTCGTTGACCGACGCGAGCGCGTCGAGGGCGAGCTGGATCCCGCCGTCGAGGTCGGCCTCGTCGTCGTAGTTCTCCTCGAGGTAGGTCTGAAGTTCGCCGCGGTCGGAGCCGACGGCCAGGGCCTTCCACTCGTAGGGCGTCCCCGACGGATCAGTCTCGAACAAGCGCGGTTCGCCGTTCTGGATGCCGCCGACGATCAGCGCGACGCCGAACGGCCGGGCACCGCCGACCTGCGTGTACTGCTGGATGTGGTCGGTGACTTCCTTGGTCAGCGTCTCGACGCCGATGGGCTCGCCGTAGCGCAGCTGGTTGACCTGCGTCTGGCGGCGGGCGAAGTCGATCAGCTGGCGGGCGTCGGCGACGTGGCCCGCGCTGGCGATGCCGACGTGATCGTCGGCCTTGTGGATCTTCTCGACGCTCGAGTCCTCGAGCAGCGGGGAGGGGACTCGTTTGTCGACGGCGAGTACGACGCCGTCGTTCGTCCGGACGCCGATACTGGCTGTGCCTCGCTTGACCGCCTCCCGAGCGTACTCGACCTGGTAGAGTCGGCCGTCGGGCGAGAAGATCGTGATGCCGCGGTCGTACGCCTGCTGTTGTTGTTGTCCCTGCATAGTATCACACTAAACCGTAATCGAGGTCTGTCGCGCCCACGAACGCCTCATCGAGTCGCACGTCCCCAACGCCGTCCCGTAGGACGGCGACTCGCTCCTCGTTCCCGAACACGACGTTTCTCTCTTCGAATTCTTGCCCGTCGCGTCCTAAATAGTTTTCTTCAGCGGCTCGGATCGTGCCACTGATACCGCTGACTCGAATCCCGACGGGAGCGCCGTCGATCTCGTCGATACAGGCGAGTGCCGCCCGGGCGGGTTCGGTCTCTCCGCGGCGGACTTTGACGATCGCTTCCCCCGTTCCGTCGGCGAATTCGAACCTGACGACGGTCAGATCGGCGTCGGCGCTACCCGGATCGCCCAGCAGGTTCTGGCCCGCATACCACAGTTCACGCTGGAACGGTCGACGGCCGATCCGCTCGTCCGGCCACGTCTCGAGCTCGACGGCGAGATACCGCCAGCGCGGGCGAAGGTGTTTCGGAAGGTGTTTCATGTTACTCCTCGGCCGTCGCATCGACCGCGGTCGGACTCCGCTCGGCGACCAGGACGCCGACCTGCTCGTGGACGCGCTCGACCGCCGTCAGCGAGAAGCCCGCGTCCGTGAAGGCGTCCGCGAGCAGTCCCACGGTCGCCGGATCGTCGACTTCGGGCGAGTAGAAGGGGTCGTCCGGATCCGGCTCGCCGAAGAACATCACGTCCCCGAGGACGAATTTGCGGGGCTCGAGGTCGGCGATGACCGCGACCGCCTCGCGCTTTTCGTCGTCCGAGAGGTGGTGCAGGGCGAAGTTCGAGGTGACCAGATCGACTGGCCCGTCGTAGTTCGGTTCCCGGAAGGTTCCACGATCGAACTCGAGGTTCGTGAGGTCCGCCTCGGCGGCCTTCTCCTCGGCTTCGGCCATCATCTCCTCGCTGATGTCGCGGCCGACGACGCGCTTCGCGTCGGGGGCGAGCGCGAGCGCGATCGCGCCCGTTCCGGTGCCGAGATCGAGGACGATATCGTCGCTCTCGGAGGCGGCGTGTTCGACGACGAGGTTCGCGCAGGCGTGGTACTCGTCGGATTTCGACTCGTCGTACTCGCCGGCCTTCTCGTCGAACCGGGCGGCGTGTTCCTCAAGGTTCCTCTTCATACCTGCCCCGTTCGACCCCCGGCTCAATGAACGACTCGGAGTCGATGTGGCGATTCCGCTCGGCCAGCCGCCCCCACTCCGCGAGCCCGTCCTCGATGAATTCTCGCGCGAACCCGATCTCCTCGCCGAGCGCGTGCAGTTCGCGGGGGGCCCGCATCTCGAGATGGGAGGTCGGGTCGGCGCTGACGACGTAGGGCGCGTCGTAGTGATCGACGATCTCCCGGAGCTTCCGCAAGGACTGAATGATCCGGACCCGGCGGCCGCCGCTCTCCCGGAGTACGCCGGAGAGGTCGAACTCGAGGCGAACGCCGTTTTCGACGGCGGCCTTCACGAGCACGTGGTTGACGTCCCCGTTGCCGGCCATCGGATGCGCGAGCACGTCGACCTTCGACTGTTCGACGGCGAATCGGTTCAGCGCGTTCGTGCCGCCGTGGATCCCGACGATGGTTTCGGTGGTCCGATGATTCCCAACCGCGCCGCTGGCCTGTTGTCGATCGTCGGCGCGGATTTCGACTCCCTCGACCACGTCGATGCCGTACTCCTCGCGGATCCGCTCGGGGTCGTACGCCGCTCGAGCGTCCGAATGATTTCGCACGACAACGCCCTCGAAGCCGTAGTCGGCCGCCGTTTTCGCGAACCTGGCGACCGTGCTCTTCCCGTCAGGGTGGGCGTAGACGGCTTCGTACATACTCGAATCCTCTCGCGGCGGTGACTTGGGGTTTGCGCCATGGAACTCGCGATCGAATCAATAGGAAATGCGGTGGCCGGGAACGCGGTTCGAACGGTAGTGAGAATCGCGTGACCCGGGGGAGGGCAGGCCGTTTCCCGTTACGACCGCGAGCGAGTGGAACGAGCGAGCGGGCCGACGACTGATGTGAACGAACGACCGACGGGAGTGAGTGAACGGAAGGAGGAGTGCTTTTGATCAACCTTTTACCGAGGGACGTTGCGCTGTGCGGCGAAGCCGCCAGCGCAACAGACTGCAGAGTAAAAGGTTGTTAGTTGAGAATGCTCTGCGCCACAGTAGCCAACTGGCCGTTGTCGGCCTCGCTGAGTCGCTCGTCGCCGATCTTGAGGCGAAGGCGCGGCCGGCCGACGTCGATCGGGACCTTCTCGGTGTCGATCAGGCCCATATCCTCGAGCTTGGTCTTCGTCCGGGAGAACGTCGCCTTGGAGGCGATCCCGACGTCCTCGCCCCACTTGCTGATGTCGTAGAGCAGCGCCTCGTTCTTGGCCGCGACGAGCAGCGAGATGGTGACCTCGTCGAGGCCGTCGCCGTCGCCGCGAGCGGTCTCGAGCGAGTCGAGGATCGACGCGAAGTCTGCCTCGGCTTCCGGACTGATCTCGTCGGAGAGGGTTTCGCGGACGTCCGTGATCGGGGGCGTCCGGAGGTTGAAGGCGGACGCGTCCTCCCAGCGGGCCGCGTAGGTGTCGTAGGTTTCGGTGACGAAGCTCTCGTCGTCGGTGATGAGCCCGCCGACGCGGTCGCCGGCGTGGACGACGGCGACGACGCGGTCGTCGGTGACCAGCAGCGAGTTTTCGGGGGCCTGCTCGAGCGTCCGCAGCGAGAGCGAGCCGTCGCTGATGAGGTCGGCCGCGTTCGAGGCGACGATGAAGTCGTCCATGATCTCTTTGAGCGTTCGTTCGTCGGCGAGCATGTGTACCGACGGCAGGTCGTCGTCGAACGCCGTCGCGACGGAAACGAACTCTTCGATCGCTTCACGCGACGGGTTGACCATATACACGTCGCCGGTCGCCTCCTCGAGAACTGACTCGAGGATATCGTCAATCTGGTGGTTGAGTAAATTCGAGGTCATGCCTATACAGAAGTAATAGAGACCATAGCACTTAATTTTGTTGGCCGTTCGCACAGCAGAACTTCTCGTCTCCCCCATGAACCGGTAATTTTTGTCCCATAACCCGTTAGTTCGCCGATGGGATACCTGTGACACTTACGGGAAGGAAGGCTCGGTCAGCGGTTGACGGGACGGCGAGATGATATGACGGGCGGGGACGAACGCATTCGTGTATTAACAATAATTATATACCGAGGACGTGTTATTACGATATCGTATGGGTGTTCGAGACAGCCGACCGCGGTCGATCGCACGCGAGGTAGCCGACTGGGTACGAACCGGACTGCAAACCGACGGATCGTCGCAGAACGTCACGATGCGGGCGAAACGCGTCAGTACGTACGGCGGGCCGTAGGATCGCTCACTGATCGAATCGGGGCCACAGCTCTTTCGACCAGTAGATGTCCCCGTCGTATATCACGGACGCTTCGGTCTCTTTGAGCATCGTTACGAGCTCCGATGCGGTCAGCCTGAACGTCGATTCGTTCCCGCAGAGATAGGCGTACTCGTTGGTCTCGGTGTGCGGGTAGTAGTACGACCCCGTCGCTCGCGTCGAGTAACAGTCGACGCCCAGCAGATACTCCGCGTCGCCCTCGTCCGCGAGTTCCTCGAGCGTCACGGTCGTCGGTGGCTCGTGTTCGCCCTGCGTGAGCGAGTGCGTGCCGTCGCCGACGACGGCGTAGTCCTTGCCCATCATGATGCGCCGGCGTGCGAGGCCCATCGCCCGTTCGATGCTGAAGCCGTGGACCAGCAGCTTGGCGAACGTCGAGCCGACCTTGACGGCGTGGTCGTTCAGGACCTTGGTGACCGTGACCGCGCCGGCGACGCTGCCCTTCTCGATTAGCGCCCGCCCCTCGTAGAAGGAGCCACAGGCGTTGAGGAAAAATGTCTGCGCGCGACAGCGATCGAGGCTCGAGGCCGCGAGCGTCCCGTCCGGACAGCACAGCCCGCCGGTTTCGCAGTGGCCGATGTAGTGGACGAAGTCGTGGTCGTCCTCGAGGAGGCGGGCGAGCGCGGCCGTCTCGAGGGATTCCTCGACGGCGATGTCCATCGTCAGCTCCTCGGAGCGCTGTCGATAGATCTCGGCGACGTGGTCGTGCTCGCCGGCCATCTCCGGATCGTTGAGGACGACGCAGATCGAGGTGGAATCGCTCTCCCGCTCGAGGAACTCGAAGCGGTTGTGGTAGGCCTCTGGCGCGGATTTGAAGACGTCGATCGGAACGCCGTCGGCGAGCCAGCCGTGGGTTCGACCGCTCCGGAGGTCGGGTTTGACGATGTCCACCGACGCGACCCGCCCAGTGCTGGCTCTGGTCGCATCGGATCCGTAGCGGCGATTCGTCCACTTGCGGTCCGGATCGTCGCCCCGATAGAAATCCTCGAGCGAGCGTTCGACCAACTCTCGCCCCTCGAGTTCGGAGGTCCGAGGGGTGTAGATCATGCTCAGTCGATCGAGCAGGAACGGGATCGTTTCGACGCTCTGGTACTCGGGCGCGACGTACGTCGAGAGGTGCCACTCCGGGAGCCGATGCTTGATCGCCGCGTACGGCACGTCGAGGTAGGTCGCCAGCCGATCTTGTGGCGACGCCTCGTACAGCGCCTCGGCGTCGATCTCGAGGGCCTCGAGCAGGCTGAGCTCCGAGAGGGTCGTCGCGTAGGGGCCGGCGTTGCGGACGAGACAGTCGAGAAAGAACGTCTTCCGGAGCAGCCGCTCGACGTCGCGCTCGAGGCCGGGCATCGACGAGAGCTCCGCCTCGATTGCGTGATCGACGAGTCGGAGGCGCGGCCGGTCGGAGCCCCGACCGGTTCGACCGCTGAGCGCGTCGTCGGTCGTGCGGACCGTCGCCTGCAGGTAGTACGCCAGCGGTGCGGTGACGAACAGCGACTCGTAGTCGGGCGGGACGACCAGTTCGATGCCGTGATCGGGCGTGTCAGATCGGATGCAGTCGGAAATCTCGAGGGTGTCGCCGCGTTCGATCAGGGACGGGTGGCCCCGAAGCGTCGGGTACGAACGGTCTGGATTGTCCGTCTTCTGTGAGGCGGCCATGTGCGTAATCGCGTCGGCGACGGCCGACGGGGAGTCGGGGACGGTGATCGTTCCCGCGGGGAACTCGTGCCGACAGCGGAGGCCGAGAATGACGCGGGTTCGGCTCGGAAAGGAGACGACGATCTCCTCGTAGTCGTCGGTCTTCTCGATCCGCACCGCGCCGGAAAAGCGCAGGTACGCTTTGATCTCCGTATCGATGTCGACGACGTATTCGGCGGGCGACAACGCGAGCGGCTCGCCGGCCGGATCCAGCTCGTACTGTTCGTCGAGACCGAGCGAGAACGCGTACACCACCGCGTGCGGAAACCGGAGTTCGTCAGTCGTCACGACGACCGTCTCGTCGACCGGGCGCGGGATATCGACATCGGAGGTATCGACGGTGAGGTCGGATCCGTCGACCGTCAGTTCCGCGTTGTCGGCGTCGGTGGCGTGGAGGGTGTCGCCGTTTACCGCCCACTCGATCATTCGGTTGGCTGAATGTCACTCCGGCAAGTTAGTTGTATCGGGGTGCGGTCGAATACCAAACTACCGCCACTATCCGTTCGGATCCGTCGTGTCGCGGACCGCCGGTAGTGGCTCGATTTGCCGGGGAAGGGTACACTTATACAGCCGCCAGACCGCACATCGAACATGGACCACGACCAGGTTCGGGACGTCGATCCCGCCGTCGCCGACGCGCTCGAGGGCGAGGTAGACCGTCAGCGAGAGACGTTACAGATGATCGCCAGCGAGAACCACGCCAGCGAGGCGGTCATCGACGCCCAGGGAAGCGCCCTGACGAACAAGTACGCCGAGGGCTATCCCGGCGAGCGCTACTACGGCGGCTGCGAGTTCGCCGACGAGGTCGAGGAGCTGGCCATCGACCGCGCGACGGAGCTGTTCGGTGCGGAACACGTCAACGTTCAGCCCCACTCGGGCACTCAGGCCAACCAGGCCGTCTACTTCGCAATGTGCGAGCCCGGCGACAAAATCCTCTCGCTGGATCTCAACCACGGCGGCCACCTCAGCCACGGCCATCCGGCGAACTTCACGGGCCAGCTCTACGAGGTCGAGCAGTACGAGGTCGACCCCGAAACGGGCTACATCGACTACGACGACCTCGCCGACCACGCCGCCGAGTTCGATCCCGACATCATCGTCTCGGGCTACTCCGCGTACCCCCGCGAGATCGAGTGGGAGCGCATTCAGGACGCCGCCGACGACGTCGACGCGCTCCACCTCGCGGACATCGCGCACATCACGGGCCTCGTCGCCGCCGGCGTTCACCCCTCGCCGGTCGGCATCGCCGACTTCGTCACCGGCTCGACCCACAAGACCATCCGCTCGGGTCGCGGCGGCATCGTCATGTGCGACGAGAAGTACGCCGACGATATCGACGCCGCCGTCTTCCCCGGCGGGCAGGGCGGTCCCCTCATGCACAACGTCGCCGGCAAGGCCGTCGGCTTCAAGGAAGCTCTCCAACCCGAGTTCGAGGACTACGCCGAACAGACGGTCGCGAACGCGAAAGCGCTCGGCGAGAGTCTCTCCGAGAACGGCCTCTCGCTGGTCTCGGAGGGCACCGACAACCACCTCGTGCTCGTCGACCTGCGCGACAGCCACCCCGAGACGACCGGCGGCGACGCCGAAGAAGCGCTCGAGAAGGCCGGTATCGTCCTCAACGGGAACACGGTACCCGGCGAGACGCGCTCACCGTTCAACCCGAGCGGGATCCGCGCCGGCACCCCGGCGCTGACCACGCGCGGCTTCGACGAGGACGACTGCCGCAAAGTGGGCGACCTGATCGCCCGCGTCGTCGACGCCCCCGAGGACGAGGCCGGTATCGAGGACGTTCGCGCGGACGTCGCGACGCTGTGCGACGAGAACCCGCTGTACGAGTAAGAGGGCAGGCGGTCGGCTCGAGGCGTTCCGGCGGATCCGATCACCGACTCGTTCGTCTTTCTGCCTCGCGGTCGGCGGCAGTTCGGAACGGTCGGTCGCGTCAGACCGCGAGTATCACGGGGTGGTTCCTAGCCGACTAATACGACCGCAAGTAAGCCGACACCGATCACCGCAGCCAGCGTAATCGCCACGGCGAGACCGAAACCGACGAGCGGCGAGAGGGAGGACACCGAATCGCGTGTCGTCGATCTCGAAGCCATGGTCGTTTCGTAGAGCGCGGACGGGAAGAACGTACGCTTCAACTCAGTGTTCGATTCGCTCTCCGAGTGCTTGCACCGTCGCCTGTCATTCGCCGGCACTCGTCTTTTCCGCCGGCTCGCCGTACCGCCGCCAATGTCCACGCGTCCGACCGGGACCATCCTGGACGACGACCGGTTGCTCGAACTCCGGGAAACCGACGAGACGGCGGCCTCGGAGCTGGCGGTCGAGGTGACGCCGGTTGCCGAGTTCATGGGAGCCTCGAGCGGCGACCACATTGACTGGGATGTCGACCGGCGAGCGGACCAGCCGATGCTCGTCTTCAGCGGAATCGTCGACGAGGCTACCGCCGACACGCCGTATCCGCGACAACTCCGCGAGGAGGTCGGCGATCTCGTCGCGCCCGTCCCCGACCCGCTGGTGCGCGCCGAGCCGCCCGCAGGGCTGGGGCTGGACCTC
>NZ_JAQIVI010000510.1 GCF_028618695.1 Natrinema soli
GAGAGCGCGAGGGCTACGGCTTTCCGAGCGGGCACGCCTTCGCGGCGACGGTCGTCTACGGCGGCCTCGTCTCGGCGTACGACCGATCGGGGGACCGGCGGGCAGTCACCGGTGCCGGCGTGCTGATCGTCGCCGTCTCGCTGTCACGGGTCGCCCTCGGCGTTCACTACCTCGGCGACGTGATCGTCGGCGCGGTCCTCGGAATCGCGTTCGTCGTCGCCATGGATCGATTGAGCGGGAGCGATCCGACGATCGGGTTCGCGGTCGCACTCGTCCTCGCCGTCGTCGCTGTCCTCGTCGTCGGTCCGATCGAGGACGTACTGCTCGGACTCGGCGGCTCGATCGGCGGGCTCCTCGGCTCGCAGCGGCTCTCGGCCCTGCCGGCACTGCGGTCCCGATTCGAGGGCGTCGTACTCGCCGGTGTGGGCGGCGGATTCGTCGCCGTCGTCCAGCAGATCGGGTCCGCCGTCGCGTCGATCGAACCCCTGCTCGTCGTCCTCTACGCGATTCTCCTCGCCGGAATCCTCCTCGCTCCGGCAGCCGTCGGACGACTCGAGGTTGCTGCGCTCGAGTCGCGGCGGGCGTAGGACCGGTACCCGCGATGGGCGTAGTACCGGTACCCGCACCGGGCGAAGTACCGGTACCAACGACCGATCACTCGACCGCCGACCGATCACTCGACCGCTCACAGCGATAGTTGCAGACGCAGGGCCCACGTTTAGTGCCGCCTTGCGTGTGGATTACGACCGGATTTGCTAATGAGTGGTAGTAACGAGAGCGCGCCGGCCGAGTTGAATCGACTCGAGGAACGGAGGACGAATCGATGAGGGCACTCACCTGGCACGGTGAAAAGGACGTCCGCGTCGACGAGGTTCCCGAACCGGAGATCGTCAATCCGAGCGACGCGATAATCGAGGTCACGGCCACCGCCATCTGCGGATCGGACCTCCACCTCTACAACGGCAGGATGCCCGGCATGCGGGAGGGCGACGTGCTCGGCCACGAGCCGATGGGCGAGGTGGTCGAGGTCGGCAGCGAGGTCGAGACGCTCGAGGAGGGCGACCGAGTCGTCGTCCCCTTCACGATCAGCTGTGGCTCGTGTTGGTTCTGCGAGAACGGTATGTATTCCCTCTGTGATAACTCGAACCCGAACGCCGAGATGGCGAGTAAGGTGATGGGCCACTCGCCGGCCGGGCTGTTCGGCTACTCGCACATGCTCGGCGGCTACGCCGGCGGCCAGGCGGAGTATCTCCGGGTCCCCTACGCCGACGTCGGGCCGATCAAAGTCGACTCCGACCTGTCCGACGAGCAGGTTCTCTTCCTCTCCGACATCTTCCCGACGGGTTATATGGCGGCCGAAAACGCCCAGATCGAGGAGAACGACACGGTCGCGGTCTGGGGCTGCGGGCCGGTCGGCCAGTTCGCCATCCAGAGCGCGTGGATGCTCGGTGCCGACCGCGTGATCGCCATCGACCGAATCCCGGAGCGACTCGAGATGGCGCGGTCCCATGGCGACGCGGAGATCATCCACTTCGAAGAGGACGACGTCTACGACCGGCTGCTGTCGATGACCGGCAATCGCGGCCCGGACCGGTGCATCGACGCGGTCGGCACCGAGGCCCACGGCACGGGCGTTATGGGACTCGCCGATCAGGTCAAACAGGAGGCGCACCTCGAGGACGACCGCCCACACGTCCTCCGGCAGGCGATCAAGTGCTGCCGGAAGGGCGGCACGCTCTCGGTCCCCGGCGTCTATCTCGGCCGGTCGGACAACTTCCCGTTCGGCTCGGTGATGAACAAGGCGCTGACGATCAAGACCGGGCAGACGCACGTCCAGCGCTATCTGAATCCGCTGCTCGAGAAGATCGAAGACGGCGAGATCGATCCCTCGTTCGTCATCAGTCATCAGGTCGGCCTCGAGGACGGCCCGGAGATGTACGAGACGTTCAACAACAAGGACGACGACTGCATCAAGGTGGTGATGACGCCCTGAAACGGGCTCGTGAGTGCGGCCTCGTCACGTCGCTACGCCGGCCGCCGGATCCGGCCGGTCGGCGGACAGGAACCGCCGTCTACGCCGACGAGTAGTCCACTCTCCCCTCGTCCTCGCTCATTCGACTCCAGTACAGGCGAGTATATGGCACGTGGATGACGCTCTCGTCCTCGAGTGGAATACGAACGCCCTGGACCTTTCCCGAGTCGATACTGTGATCGGCGTCTCCCTCCTCCGAAGCCGTTCCGTCGGGACCCTCGTCCGTGATCTTCGCCATGACTCTCGGAGTGGATCCGCGTCAATAAGCCCATGCCAAGGTTTCTCATAGTCCGAAATTCGCGCGCCCCGTCGGGCGGCGGACTCGACTAGGGGTTTACCCCCGCTGCCGGTGTGGAATCGCTATGTTCGAGGCACTTCACCCGCGTCGACCCGGCGGTCGCGTCGCTGTCTGGATCGTCGCCGCAATCGCGCTCACGTCGATCACGACCGGCGTCGGCGCGATTCTCACTCGGCCGGCCCTCGAGACCGGCGGCACGCTCGGAGATCTCCAGGCCGTCGCGGAGTTCAGCGGGACCATCGTCGGCTTCGCCCTGCTCGTCACCGCCTGGGGAATGCGTCGGGGGTACCGGCTGGCGTACGTCACCGCCGTCCTCCTCGTCGTCCTGTCCGGGGCACACGGTATCGTCCAGTTCCGAGCGGTGTCCGTCCCGCTCGTCGTTCTCTCGGCCGGCGGACTCGCCGTCCTCGTCGCCACGAGCGGGCGGTTCACGCGCTCGAGTACCCTCGACGCGACGCAGATCGGTGCGCTCCTGTCTATCGTCGGCGTGCTCTGTTACGGAACCGCCGGGGCGTACGCGCTCAGGACCGGGTTCGACGGGGTCACGACCGTCGTCGACGCGGTCTACTTCACCGCCGTGACCGCGAGCACGGTCGGCTACGGCGACGTCCACGCGAGCACCGAAGCGGCCCGTCTGTTCGCTATCTCGTTGGTCGTCCTCGGCCCGGCGACCCTGGCCGCCACGGCCGGCAGCCTGTTCGGACCCGCACTCGAGACGCACTTCTCCCGAACCGGTCGCGAGGCAACGGCTCGTCTCGGTTCCGACGCTGCCGCGGCCGGCGGTGGAACGAGGAGTGGCGCGGAAATCGTCGTTCTCGGGTACGACGAGACGGTCGCACCGGTCGTCGACGCCCTCGCATCCCGCGCGTCGGTCGCGGTCGTGACGAGCGACGAGCGCGCACGGCGTTCGGACGGCATCGACGTACTTATCGGTGACCCGACGGCCGACGACACATTCGAGCGGGCCGGCCTCGAAACGTGCGATGCGGTACTCGTCGGTACCGCCGCCCTGCGAGACGCGAACGCGGTGATCGCCGCGGCTCGGTCGCACACGGACGCCAGAATCGTGGCCCTCACGGGTGGTGGGGAAACCGAGTCCATCGAACGAACCGAGGCGGACGTCGTGGTCGACCCCGAAACCGTACTGATCGAGGTGACCGTCGACGCGCTGCTGGGGACCGACGGAGTCGCGGGTCAGTCGTCCGCGTCGGCGGCCTCCCACAGCGGATAGAGGTCGTCCTCGATCGGGTCGGTGATCGACTCGCCGTCGAGAAGAAGTTCGGGTTCGCCGCCCTCGAGGCCCTGAACGGTCCCGATCTCGGCGGCCTCGGCTCCCGCATCCGCGAGATCCTCGAGACAGTCGTCCAGTGCGTCCGCGGGGACGGTCGCGACCAGCGCGCCGGAGCCGAAGATCCGCAGCGGATCGACGC
>NZ_JAQIVI010000511.1 GCF_028618695.1 Natrinema soli
GTCGGGGTCGGCGGTGATCTCGCCGCTGTCGATCGCGCCGTAGCCCTTGCGCGCGTAGTTCGAGAGCGCGATGTCGACCGCACCGCCCTCGAGCCCCGACGCGCCGATGACCCGTCCCATCGAGACTGGATCGGCATCGCCTCCGGCCTCGAGGGCGGCCTCGTAGAGCCGGACCTCGGGGAGCCCGTCGGTGACGTACTCGCGCCCCTCGTCGGTCAGCGCGACCGTTTCGTCGACGCGCTCGCTGACGGCGACCAGTCCCTCGTCCTCGAGTTCGAAGACGGCCCCGGTGACGGTTTCGGGGGGGAGGTCGGTCGCCGCGGCGAGGGCGTCGACGGACGTTGCCTCGTCCGCGTTCGCGGCCTCGAGGACCGCGACCTGTTGTGCTGGAAGTTGCATTCGCTTGTTCGTATGCCTGCGTGTCGGTCAGTTAGCGGTTCCGATATGCCCGGGCGTCGGGGCCGGGGGCAGCGAGCGGTTGGTTTCGCCGCGAGCGCTCGGTGTGAGCGTTCACGGATCCACCGACCCGGCGTTACCGGGCGAAGAAGAAACCGAATCCCGGCCGCTCGTGCGCTGACTGTCCGCCGACACCGGCCGTCCGGGATTCGGATGCCATAGGTCCCGACTCTCGACGATAGGCGAAAAAACTTGCGCCCGGCGTAGCTCCCGTCGTGACCGACGGCGATCGCTCCCTGTCTCGGCGCGCTCACGCGCTTTCAGCCCTTGGGAAGAGCCCGTGCACCGCGGCAGCGGTCTCGGCTCTGGTCAGCCAAGTGGGGTGCCGAAATCGCCGACGGGGGCGTGACGTTCGCGACGGACGATCCGACCGGTTCGATCGTCACCGTCGAGGTTCCAGCCCTGTCTCCGCCCGCCGGTCCGCGGGCCGAATCGGACGAAAATCCCTCGTAACGCGCGACGCGTTACCGACTCGAGAGCCGTGTCGTCTCGAGCGGGCCGGAATCGACCCACTCGAACCCCGACTGCTCGGTCGTCGCCGCCTCGGGGACACCGACGGGAGCACACCCGTCGGCGAACTCGATACGGGTCTCATCGGACTCGACCGCAGGGAGCTCCGGAAGAAACTCGTCGTCCTCGAGCAGCCCTCGGACGGAGACGTTCCCGCCCGCGTCGAGCGCCGCGCCGAGCGCCCGGTAGCGGTCGTCGTCGGACTGGGGCTCGAGCGCCGTCCCGAACGAGTCGCTGTCGATGCGTGCCGTCTCGCTGGTTCCCGAGAGCGTCCCGAACCCGTCCGCGTTCGTCGTGTCCTCGTCCGTGTTTGTCGTCTCCCCACCTGTGCCGCTCGTCTCCTCGTCCGTGCGCCGCGACCGATCGCGCCGACTCGAGCCGCCTGCAGTCCCCTCCGCGTCGACCCCGGCCGGTTCCGCCTCACGGCTCTCGGGCCGGTCGTCGTCCCCCTCCCGTCTCGAGACCGCGGGGGTACCCCGAAGTTCGAAGCCGTCGATCTCAGCCGAGGGGGCCGACGCGGTCGATCGCTCCGGGGCTCCCTCCGACGGCGATGTGGCTAGCGCGTCGCTCGAGATACGCCCGGACGCTACCCCCGATTCCGGCTCCGATTGCGTGGACGCTTCGGCTTCGTCGATGAACGAGTCGACGATCGCCATCGAATCGCTCGACCGGTCGGTACCCTGCTCGAGCGCCCACGGCGGCCACGGACCGTCGCCGTCGGCACCGGGACTGTCGCCGTCGGCACCGCGACCGTCG
>NZ_JAQIVI010000512.1 GCF_028618695.1 Natrinema soli
GACGACCGTGCGGACGAGGGCGGCCGCGCCGCCGAGGGGCGCGATCGGTCCCGGTAGATCGGCTGCCCTGATCGGCCGGTCGGGTACAACGTGTGCCAATCGCTAAGTGAACCCGCGCCGTCAGGCCAACCATGTGGCCCTCTCGGACCCGCACGGAGACGGTGACCTGTCTCGCCTGTGGCACCGAGCGCCCGCGCGACGAGGCCCGCGAGTACGACAAACACGGCGACCGCTGGGACCGCGACGACAAGACGTTCGAACACCTCTGTAAGTCCTGTCACCGCGACCTCTGTCACCACCCGCGAGACGAACTCGAGGCGCTGTTAGTCGATCTCGAGGCCGGTGGTACCGACCGGGAGCGCTTCCTCTCGCGGTATCTGCAGACCGTCGAGGAGCGATACGGCGCGCTCGAGGAAAGCGAGCGGTAGCCTCGCGTCGAGCCCGGTCCGCATCCCGACACGACTTTCACCCTCACGTCCGTAGCCCACGTCATGAGTGACGACGCACAGGCCGACGCCGGGACGGTTGAAGGCCAGGGACCCGTCGAGGTCTCGGAGGATCTCGCGCGCCATCTCGAGAACAAGCGCGAGGAGCTGTTCGAGAAGTTCGAACTCCGCGACGAGTTCCCGCCCGAGGTCCTCGAGGAGGCCGAGGCCCGAACGGAGGGCGTGACGGCGGAGATCCAGGACGAGATCGGCGAGCGGGAGGATCTACGCGATCTGACGACCTGGACGACGGACCCGATCGACGCGCAGGACTTCGACGACGCGATCTCGATCGCGGAACGCGACGACGAGTACGTCCTCTGGGTGCACATCGCCGACGTGACCCACTACGTCAACCCCGAGACGGCCATGTGGGACGAGGCCGTCGAACGCGGGAACACGGTCTATCTCCCCGGCTACACGGTCCACATGCTGCCGCCGGTGCTGGCCGAGACGGTCTGCTCACTGGTCCCCAACGAGGATCGGTTGGCCCACACCGTCGAGATGCACCTCGACAAGGAGAATCTGACCTACGAGAACATCGAGATCTACAAGTCGGTCATCGAGTCCGACGAGCGGCTCACCTACGCGGAGGCCGAGAGTCGGCTCGAGGACCCCGACGCGCCGCTCCACGAGGAGAACGCGCTGGTGTACGACCTCGCCGAGCAGATGCACGAACAGCGCAAGGAGGACGGCTCGCTCGTCCTCAACCCCGCCCGAGACCGCGCGCACACCATCATCGAGGAGTGCATGCTGAAGGCCAACAAGGCCGTCACGCACGAACTCATGTGGAATCGCGGCGTCTCGGCCATGTACCGAGTTCACCCGCAGCCCAGCCCCGACGAGTGGTCCGAGGCCCTCCGGGAGATACAGGACCTCGACGGCGTTTCGATTCCCGGGAGCACCTGGGACGACCCGCGAAAGGCCGTCAACGCGACGCTCGAGGACGCCCCCGGCCGCCAGCTCGACAAGATCCAGTGGGCGGTGATGAAGGTGATGCCCCGCGCGCGGTACATGAACGACCCGTTCGGCGGCCACCACGCGTTGAACTTCGAGATCTACGGCCACTTCACGAGTCCCATCCGGCGGCTCAGCGACCTGATCAACCACTGGATCGTCTACCAGAACGACGTCCCGGAGAACCTCGTCGAGCTCTGCGACCGCGCCAGCGACAAGCAGAAAGACGCCGAGCAGTGCGAGCGCGAGTACAAGACCTTCCTCCAGGAGGTCGGGCTCGATCCGATGGCGGTCAACAACCGCGGGATCGAAGTCGTCGAAGACGAGGAAGAGGCCGAGAAAACGCTATAGAATCGGCATTCGGCCTCTTTTCCTGCTGCTCGATTGAACCACGTGCGGTGGCGCGTGCTTTCGTCCGTCCGAACGAGAGTGAGGGCGGACGAGAACTCCGTGCGAGGGATGAGTGAGCGACTGGAAGGAGCGAGCGTTAGCGCGGGACTCCGGTCCCACGAACCATCCGAACGGGTGCGAAGCACCCGTGAGGAGAAATCGGTTGGGGAGGGCGTGGCGATTCCCTGTTGCCACGAGAGCAGCGTACTCGAGTCGTCAACCGCCGCTGTACAGACCGGACCGTACAGCCGTCAAGTAAGTGTGCAAGCGGTAACGAGTTCGATCTACAACCCCTCCCGCTCGAGGAACTCGAGCACGGCCGCCGTAAACCGCTCGTCGGGGACGGTCGTCAGGTGGTCGGCGTCGTCGACGACGACCGCCTCGCCGTTGGGAAACCCGTCAGCGAGCGGTTCGGGGTCACCCGTAATATCGTCGTGCTCGCCAGCCACGATCAGCACCGGATGCTCGACCTGCGCGATCTCGTCCCAGTCCGCGGGTGCCGTTCGCGTCCGGGCGCAGGCCGCGAGCGCCTCGAGGTCATTGTCCGTCGTCTCCGCGAAGAGCCGGAAACGCTTGCCGATCGGATCCGTCACGTCCTCGGCGTCGTCGGCCAGCAGGCCGTCTGCGATCCGATCCCCGGCGTCGCTCGGCTCGAGCGTCGCCGCCCCGATACCGGCCAGGACGCCGGCGTTGAACCGCTCCGGATGGCGGTACAGCGCTTCTGTCCCGATCCGGCCACCCATCGAGTATCCCAGAAAGTCGGCGGTCTCGATCTCGAGGTGCTTGAGCAGTCGGACCACGTCGGCGGCCATCACGTCGGTCTCGTAGGCCGCCGGGTCGTGGGGGTTCTCGCTTTCGCCGTGGCCCCGACAGTCCAGTGCGATGACTCGACGGCCCGCCTCGAGCAACGTGTCGTCCCAATCGCGATTCCGCCAGTTCTCGTGCCGGCTCGAGGCGAAGCCGTGGACGAGAACGATCGGTGCGGCGGCTCCGCCGTCTCCCTCGGGGACCAGGTCGTCGTATGCGAGCCGAACGCCGTCGGAATCGAACGTCGCTCCAGTTGGCATGAGATGCCAATACACGCATCGAACACGTAACCGTTTGGACCGGTTCGCGGGAACGCCGATCGGGTCGATCGAGCGTCGGCAACCCGTTCGGCGACGGTGACGCGGTCACTCGTCCGCGGTCGATAGCTGCCGTTCGTAGACGTGCTCCTCGAGCCCTGCCGCCAGATCGGACGGGCGGGTCTCGACGCGGTCGAAGCCGCGGGATTCGTAGAACGAGACGCCGACCTCGTTGGCGGTGAGGACGGCCAACCGAATCCGATCGAACGCCGGCGAGAGACCGGTCTCGAGGCGCTCGATCAACGCGGTTCCGGTCCCTTCGTTCCAGTCGTCCGGTCGGACGTACAGGCGCGCGAGAAACGCCACGGCGGTATCTTCCGGCCATGGGACGGCGTGGGCGAAGCCGCGAGGCTCGGATCCGCGCTCGAGCCCGGCAGCGGACGACTGTCCCGGCGCTCGTTCGGCGACGAGAAACGCGGCGTCCTCGCGGCCGCTGACGTCCGTAATCGCGGACTCGAGATCGCCGATCGCGTACCAGTCGTCGACGACCTCGTCGACCGTCTCGGGCCCGAGAACGTCGTCGTAGGCGGCGTGCCAGCTCTCGCGCGCAATCTCGTGAACGGCCCAGACGTCATCGATCGTCGCCCGTCGAACGACTCGAGTCACGGAGATGGCTATCACGGCAGCCGTTAAAAAGCGGTACCCGACCGCCATCGATCCGTTACCGTCGCCGGACGCGACGAATCCGAGGGGACGACTCGAACGAGTTGCCGCTTCCCCTCGAGGGAGTATAACGAGCTTAGGGAATCATATCCTCCGAATCGGTCTCCGCGACGCAGTCCTCGCGCTCCGCCAGTTCAGCACACGCCGCTCGGAAGAGGCCGTCGAGGAGTTCGGGCGTCGTCGGGTGGTAGGCCCGCTTGGGTACCTCGCGGACGTCCAGTCCCATCTCGACGACGACCTGCATCGTTTTGGCCATCACGTCGGCGTGCCGGTGCAGCCCCTGATACCCCAACACGGTGCCGTCGTCGGCGCTGACGATCAGCGTCGCCCGGCCTTCGGAGTGGCCTTTCGTCTCGAAGACGCCGTCCGACGACGCCTCGCGGGTGACGACGATCTCGTCCATGTGCGTCGCCGCGGCGGTCGACGGCGTGTGACCGATGCGGGCGAAGGGGTAGACGCCCAGTCCCGAAAAAATCACGTGGTGCGGGACGTTCGCGTAGGGCTCGCAGTCCTCACCTCGCTGGTGGGCGACGATGTTTTCGCCGGCCGCGAACCCCTGTTCCTTGGCGACGTGCAGGATCGGCTCGCGGCCGTTGGCGTCACCGACGACGAACACGCGCTCGTCGTCGCGAGCCTGCATCGTCGACGTGACCCAGCCGTCATCTGGCTCGAGTCGAGTGTTCTCCAGTCCCAGCCCGTCGAGGTTCGGCCGACGGCCGGTAAAGCAGTAGAGTTCGTCGGCTTCGACGGTTATCTCCTCGCTATCGCCCGGACGCTCGCCACCGTCGTCTCCCTCGCCGCCGTCCTCCCGTTCGCCGTCGCCCGTCCGTTCGGCGATCAGCCGGACGCCGCCGTCGGCGGTCGACTCGAGTCGTTTCTCGTCCGTGTTCGTCAGAACCTCGATCCCGAACTGATCGCGGTAGATGTCGAGAACCGTCTCGCCGTACGCGTCTTTCATCTCCTCAAGCGGGCGCTCGTCGTGCTCGATCACGGTGAGGTCGACGTCACCGATCTCGCTGAGGTAGGGCCCGAGTTCGAGGCTGATGTAGCCGTTGCCCAGCACGATCCCCGAGTCCGGAAACGCGGTCGCGTCGAGGACGTCCGTACTGGTTCGAGTGGGGACCTCGTCGATCCCCGGTAGATCGGGGATGTTCGGCACGGATCCGGTCGCCACGACGACGTAGTCGGGCTCGAGCCGCCGTCCGCCCACGTCGAGCACGCGGTCGTCGACGAAGCGGGCGGTCTCGCGGAGGAGTTCGACGCCGTCTCGATCGGCGAGATCGTGGACGTGGCTTCGGCGGTGTTCGGCGAAGTTCGAGACGTGCTCGTCCTTGCGGGCGACGATTCGCTCGGGATCCGCCTCGGGGACGCCCTCAAGCCGATCGTCGTGACGCGCCAGATACCGGTGCTCGCCGGCCGAGAGGACGTCCTTCGACGGCATGCAGCCGCGGAGAATGCAGAGTCCGCCGCCGGGATCGCCGTCGTCGATCAGCGTCAGCTTGAGGTCGTCGGTGAATTCGTCGCGTCGCTCGCAGAGTTCGTCGGCGACGGCGACGCCAGCACTGCCGTATGCACCGACGATCGCAACGTGTCCCATAGCGGTCGTTCGGGGCCGACGCAAAAAGACGTTTGTTCGGACTGTCCGTCCTGACGGCTCGAAAACGCGGAAGACCGGGGGCGGCTCGTTACCGTCGGATCCGGGCGGCGGTCCCGATCAGCAGGGCGACCAGCGCGGCTCCGGCACCGAATCCGGGGACGCTGTCGTCACCGTTGCCGCCGTCGTCATCGTCGGAATCGGTACCGTCGGAACCGTCACCGTCCGAATCGGCACCGTCGGCGCTCTGGATCGCGAGGTCTCGCTCCGAGAAGTGGTTGACCGCCACGAGCACGTCGGCCGTCGCCGAGGCGTCGCTGGACTGGGTCACCATGTAGCGGGACTCGTCGCTC
>NZ_JAQIVI010000513.1 GCF_028618695.1 Natrinema soli
GACGCGGGCTCGAGTTGGGGCGCGCGCTGGGCCGTCGCGCGCCGCGAACTGGCCTCGTTGCGCTCCGAGAAAACGATACTGCTGGCGCTCGCGATTCAGCTGTTCATCGCGGCCTTCTCCTCGTTTCTGGTCGTCGGCCTCGTCTCGCTGTCCGACCCGGGGGCGGTCGACGGCTATCGGACCGAGTTCGCCGTCACCGGGGACGATACTGACACGCTGCTCGCAGTCGCGAACGAACGGGACGGCGTCACCGCCCAGCGGTACGACGACCGCGGGGCCGCCTACGACGCCTTCGACGCCGGCGCGGTGTCGGCCGTGCTCGATGCGAACAGAAACGACGACGGGCAACTCGTCGTGAGGGCGACCGCGTCCGAGTCGGGGCTCCGGACGACCCTGCTCGTCGTCCAGCTTCGGGATACCCTGGAACACGTCGAGCGCGTCGAACGCCAGGGACACGTGGAGAACAGTCGACTCGAGCAGTCACCGGTGCCGGTACCGGACGAGATCGAGGCGAGCCCGTACGTCGGCTTCACCTACACCATCCTGCTGCCGCTGCTGTGTTTCCTGCCGGTGTTCATCAGCGGCTCCATCGTCGTGGACTCGCTGATCGAGGAGCGCCAGCGGGGGACCCTCGAGTTGCTCCGCGTCGCGCCGCTCTCGCTCGCGGACGTGATCGACGCGAAACTGCTGGCGACGGCGGCGCTGGCACCGCTGCAAGCGATCGCGTGGCTCCTCTTGCTCTCGTTCAACGGGACCGCGATCGC
>NZ_JAQIVI010000514.1 GCF_028618695.1 Natrinema soli
CCGTCGACCACCTCGCAGCCCTCGGACGTCGTGAACAGCGCGGCCGCGCCCGAGTCCTCGAGCCGGTAGTTCAGTGCGTCGGGACCGAACACCGGCGCGAGCGGGAGGTAGATCCGTCCGGCCGCGATGGTGCCGAAGACGACGGCGTAGAGTTCGAGCCGCGTCGGGAGCATCGCGCCGACGCGGTCGCCGCGCTCGGTGTGTTCGACCAGGTAGTTGCTGACCCGATTCGCCGCCGCCGCGAGTTCGGCGAAGGTGTACACCTCGGTCTCGCCGCGCTCGAAGTCGCGGATGCGAAGGCCCGTCTCGTCGGAGTTGGCGTGACGACCCAGCGCCTCCTCGGCGATGTTGAGCGACTCCTCGTCGCCGACGTGTACGTGTTCGTCCCACCCCATCCCCGACTCGTGCCGGTCGGCGACCGCATCGTATATGCTATCGTACAACATGATCCACCGCTCCACGACCGCAGGTATAATTCTTCGGCTACGTTGACAGGAGATCGCCGACGGAACGTAGAGACGGTCGTGGTGACGGCCTCCGCCGAACACCGCGCTGAGCGCGTAAACGAGCAGTGATGGAGCCCAGAAGCGAGTTTCGGGAGCGATATCGACCCAAACCATAAGTCGCTGGACAGAAACACTGCAGACGGCCATGATGGGTGCCCAGTTAACGCTTGACAAGTTACTCGAGCGGGCGGTCGACCTGTTTCCCGACCGGGAACTGGTGACGAAACTGCCCGACGGAAACGTCCACCGCTACACGTACGCCGACGCGTACGGGCGGATAAATCGGCTCGCGGGCGCGCTCGACGATCTCGGCCTCGAGCGGGGGGACCGCGTCGGCGTCGTCGCGACGAACCACTACCGCCACTACGAACTCTACTTCGGGCCGGCGTGTTCGGGGCGGTCGATCCACATGTGCAACATGCGGCTGCCCGACCACCACTTCGTCCACACGGTCGACGACGCCGAGGACCGGGTGATCTTCGTCGATCCGGGGCTCATCGAGAAGGTGGAGGCCAACGCCGACGAGTTAGACACCATCGAGCAGTACGTCGTCCTCGACGACGAGGTACCCGACACCGACCTCGAGCCGGTCACGGACTACGAGTCGCTGCTCGAAGGGCAGCCGGCGGAGTACGAGTGGCCCGACATCGACGAGGACGCGGAGTACGGCATGTGCCACACCTCGGGGACGACGGGGCTGCCCAAGGGCGTCGCCTACTCCCACCGGGCGATGTACCTCCACAGTATCATGTGCGGCCACACGGACGCCAACGGCGTCGGGGAGAGCGACGTCGTCCTCCCGGTCGTGCCGATGTTCCACGCCAACGGCTGGGGGATCCCCTACGCCGCGACGTTCGTCGGCGCGAAGCAGGTCTTCCCCTCGGTCCACACCGACCCCGAGTCGATCGCCCGGCTGATCGACGAGGAGGGGGTGACCTTTTCCGCCGCAGTGCCGACCATCTGGCTCGAGATGGCCGAGTTCCTCGACGAGAATCCCGCGGTCGACATCTCGAACATCGATCGGCTGACGGTCGGGGGCTCCGCGCCACCCGAGTCGCTCATCCGGAAGTACGACGAGGAGTACGACGCGCCGATCGTCCAGGGGTGGGGGATGACCGAGACCTCGCCGCTGGGGTCGCTCAGCACGCTCCGCAAGGAGGTCGCCGAACTGCCCAGCGACGAGCAATACGAATACCGCGCGAAGGCGGGGCTGCCCGTGCCGGGTATACAGACCCGCATACTCGACGACGACGGCGAGGAAATCCCCCACGACGGCGAGACGATGGGCGAACTGCAGGTCCGCAGCCCCTGGGTGGCCGACGGCTACCACAACCGACCGGAGGAGAACGAGCAGTCGTTCACCGAGGACGGCTTCTTGCGGACCGGCGACATCGCCACCCGCGACGAGCTGGGATACATCGACGTCGTCGACCGTGACAAGGACGTCATCAAGTCCGGCGGGGAGTGGATCTCGTCGGTGCAACTCGAGAACGAACTCATCGCCCACGAGGGCGTCCGCGAGG
Source organism: Natrinema soli (assembly GCF_028618695.1). The sequence continues at coordinate 2,030 of NZ_JAQIVI010000514.1, forward strand.
CGACGGTCATCGCGGTCGACCACGAGCGCTGGCAGGAGCGGCCGCTGGCCGTCGTCGTGCCGACCGCGGGCGCGGACGTCACCGAGGACGACCTCGAGGCCCACCTCTCGGAGACGTTCCCCTCGTGGTGGCTGCCCGACGAGTACCGGTTCATCGAGGAGATCCCCAAGACGTCGACCGGGAAGTTCGACAAGAAATCGCTGCGCGACGAGTTCGACATCGTCCTCGAGGCCGAGGACGACGAACCCGCGGCGCACCAATAAGTACACGGAGTGAGAGAATTTACCATGGGAGTAAACACCACCGGCGGCGTGAGTTTCGACACCGACGAAGAGACCGAACTGATCCTCGATAGCATCGACGAGTTCGTCGAGCGCGAGGTCGAACCCATCGTCGAGGACCTCGGCGACACCTACACCAATCCGCGGAAAGGCCACCACGAGAACGGGCGCGTGACCGACGACGTGCTCGAGGCCCGAGATGAGATCCGACGCCGATCCGCCGAGGCCGGCTTCTACGCGATGAACCTGCCCGAGGACGCGGGCGGCGACGGGATCTCTCCGGTCACCTGGTATCGGGCGAAAAAGCGCCTCGCCAGCCACGGCGGCGGCCTCGAGCGCTACGTCCTCGCCGGCCCCGAGGGGCCGAAGCCGCTGCTGTTGCAGGCCGAGGGTGACCAGCGCGAGGAGTACCTCGATCCCGTGGTCCGCGGCGAGAAGTCGACGGCGTTCGGCCAGACCGAGCCCGGCGTGGGGTCGGACTCGCCGAACATGGAGACGACCGCGGAGAAGGACGGCGACGAGTGGCTCATCAACGGCCGCAAGCAGTGGATCACCAACGCGCCCTACGCCGACTTCATCCAGCTCTTTGCGCGGACGACCCCGCAGGAGGAGGTCGGCCGCTACGGCGGCATCACCTGCTTCATCGTCGAGCGCGACGAGTACGAAATCGGATCGTACAACAACGCCGTCGGCGCTGAAGGCTCGCAGGCCGAAGTGATTCTGGACGGCGTGCGCGTCCCCGAGGACCGCGTCCTCGGCGCGGTCGACGAGGCCTTCTACGCCGCGATGGAGTTCCTCTCGCTGGGGCGACTCGAGTTGGGTGCCGAAGCGATCGGGTACTCGGAGTACCTGCTCTCCGAGGCGGGCGAGTACGTCACCGAGCGCGAGGCCTTCGGCGAGCCGATCGGGAACTTCCAGCAGGTCTCGGCGAAGCTCGCAAAGGGGAGAGCGAAGACCTACGCAGCGGACGCGGCGGGGCTGAAACTCGCCTGGAAGATGGCCCAGGACGAGCGGACGATCATGGATTCGTCGGTGCTGAAGTGGTTCGCGACGAACGTCCTCTGGGAGGTCGCCGACGCGGCCGTCCAGGTCCACGGGGCCAACGGACTGGCCGAGGAGAACCCCTACATGGATCTGGTCCATCAGGCGCGCATCCTGCGGATCGTCGAGGGCACCGACGAGATCCAACTCAACACGATCGCGAAGTCGATGGGGATCACGGACTGACCGCTATGGTCGCTTCACCCACGCACGCGACCGCCGCCGGCCTCGCGAGAGCGATCCGGGACGGCGACTACTCGCCGACCGAGGTCGTCGACGCCGTTCTCGAGCGGATCCACGACCGAAAC
>NZ_JAQIVI010000515.1 GCF_028618695.1 Natrinema soli
GCCAGCGCCACCCCCTGCGCGTGATTGCCCGCGCTGGCCGTCACGACGCCCGCCTCCTTCTGGGCCGCCGAGAGCGTCGCGATTCGGTTCGTCGCGCCGCGAATCTTGAACGCGCCCGTCCGCTGGAAGTTCTCCAGTTTCAGGCGGATATCGGCCCCGGTCATCGACGAATAGGTGTGCGAGTGCTCGAGGGGCGTGTGTCGAGATGTCTCTCGTACCCGCTCGCGCGCCTCGAGAATATCCGAGTGTTCGAGCATACGCCCGTCTACTCGGGACGAGGTGTAAGGATTACTGTCGGGGACCGGGAGAGCCGTGTCGGGCCCGTCGCCGTCCCCCCAACAGCGATGTGCTGCAACAGGGCAGCACGACAGGGAATACAGGGAATGCACGGCGTGTGACGTGCGACTGAAACAGTGTACCCTGAGTATATAAATCTCATGCACCCGCGGCGGAAGTGAAACCACCAGACGGGAGCGGGATAGACGGGTCGTCAGACGGAGGACAGACGGACGTCATTCGTGAGTCCGTACCACGACAACGCTCCGTGAAACGAGCGTTCGAACGCGCTCGCGGAGCGACCCGTCCCCCGGCCACGTCGCGTCGACGCCGAGCCGATTCGGATCACCGACGTACACCCAGCACCGCTCGCCGTCGGTGCCAACCGCGCCGGTCACTGGCACCGCAACGCGGACGTACAGCCCGCGCTCGAC
>NZ_JAQIVI010000516.1 GCF_028618695.1 Natrinema soli
GGCGAGGTCGTCGCGCAGCGTCTCGACTTCGTCTGCGTAGTCCGTCGCGGCATTCGTTTCGCCGCCGTCGGTCTCGAGCGCGCGGTCGATGATCGCGACGCGGTCGTCGATCTCGCGGCAGCCCTCGACAGTGGCCTGGAGGGCGAATCGATCCCGCAGTTGGGGGCGCAGATCTCCCTCCTCGGGGTTCATCGTGCCGATCAGAGTGAAGTTGGCTGGATGAGAGACGCTGATGCCATCGCGCTCGACGGTGTTGACGCCGCTCGCGGCCGAGTCGAGGACGACGTCGACGAGGTGGTCGTCCAGCAGGTTGACCTCGTCGACGTAGAGGATGCCGCGGTTCGCACGAGCCAGCAGGCCGGGATCGAAGTCGGCCTCGCCCGCCAGCGCGTCTTCGACCGAGAGGGTGCCGACGACTCGGTCTCGAGTCGCACCGAGCGGGAGCGTGACGAGCGGGACCGATCGCGTCTCGATCGGCAGGTCGTCGGATTCGCGTTCGCGGCACGCATCGCACTGCAGATCGGGGTCGTCTGGCGAACAGCCGTACGGGCAGTCGGCGACGGCCCGCTGCTCGGGGAGGAGATCCACGAGCGCTCGAACGGCGGTCGACTTCGCGGTTCCCTTCTCGCCGACGATCAGGGCCCCGTCGAGGCCGTCGTTGGCCGCGACGGTCAGCAGCACCCGTTTCAGATCGTCCTGTCCGACGATCGCCGGAAAGGGGAGTGACGACAGCTTTTTGCCCCCGGCGTTTGCAACCATACTTGCGCTAATACAACAGAGGTTTAAAAACACGATGGCACGGATCGGGATCTACACTGCGACGGAGAACGAACTCGGCTCGATCGGCCGGGCCGCACAGCGCCTCGAGGGAGTCGAGCTGGTCGTCCGATCGGAGAGCGACCTCGAGGACGAGGCCGACGTCGAGGAGTTCGTCGAGGAATTGCGCGACGCCGCGGCGGCCGTCTTCTGGCTGCACGGGGCCGAAGACAGCATGCCGGGCTACGATTACGCGACGGGCGCGCTCGAGGAAGCGGGCGTCCCGCTGATCGTCAAGGCGACCGGCGACGCCTTCGCCGTCGAGGACACGACGGTTTCGGCGCCCCATCGAGACCTCGTCTACGACTACCTCGAGAAGGGCGGGACGATCAACACCGCGAACCTGTGTCGGTTCCTCGCCGCCGAGTACGAGGGTCGCGATGTCGAATACGACGAGCCGTCGGAACTCCCCACCGAGGGCGTCTACCACCCGGATCATCCGGGGGCCGAGTACGAGGATCTGCTCGCGACCCATGACCCCGACAAACCGACGGTCGCGGTCTGGTTCTACGAGTCCCACTGGACTCACGAGAACACCCGGTACGTGGACGCGCAGGTCCGGGCGCTCGAGGAACAGGGAGCTAATGCCCTGCCGATTTTCTGTAACCCGGCGACCGATACAGACGAACAGGAAGACGCCGAGTGGGTGACGGACAATTGGCTTCTCGACAGCGACGGACAGTCCATCGTCGACGCCGTGCTCTCCTCGTTCATGTTCTCCCTCTCGATGGACGAGCGCGGCCGCAGCGCCGACGACGAAGGCAGTTCCGCGGAGGATGTCTTCCTCGACCGCCTCGGCGTGCCCGTTTTGCAGACGGTCACCACGATGCGCTCGCGATCGCGCTACGAATCCAGCGACACGGGCGTGATGGGCTTCGAACTGGCCCTCTCCGTGGCGCTGCCGGAGTTCGACGGGAACGTGATCACGCACCCCATCTCGGGGAAGGAACGCACCGACGACGAGGCCGGGATCGGCTCCGCGCCGAAACACCACTTCCCGATCGCGGACCGGATCGACCACGCGACGCGGCTCGCGGTCAACTGGGCCGAGCTCAGACACACGCCCAACGAGGACAAACAGGTCGCCGTGGTCCTCCACAACTACCCGCCGAGCGACGACGGGATCGGGACCGCGTTCGGCCTCGATTCGCCGGAGTCGACGGTCAATTTGCTCGAGGAACTCGACGAGCGCGGGTACGATCTCGGCGACGAAATGCCCGACAGCGGGCAGTCGTTGGTGGAGAAACTGACCGCACAGCTCACGCTCGAGGACCGGTGGGTCGCCCCTGAGGACGTCCGTGACCTCTCGGTCGATGTCGTTTCGCCGGACACCTACGAGCAGTGGTTCGCCGACGCCGACGAGCGCTTTCAGGAGAATATTATCGAAGAGTGGGGCGAGGTCCCCGACCGCCCGTTCGCGATTCCGGGCGTCGAATTCGGGAACGTCCTCGTCACCGTCCAGCCCCCGCGCGGGTTCGGGATGGACCCCTCGAAGGTCTACCACGACTCGAACCTGCAGCCGCCACACGACTACTACGCCTTCTACGGCTGGCTGCGCAACAGCTTCGAAACCGACGCGGTGGTCCATCTGGGAACCCACGGCAGCCTCGAGTGGCTCCCCGGCAAGACCGTCGGCCTGAACGGCGAGAGCGCGCCGGATCAGCTGATCGACGATATCCCGAACGTCTACCCGTACATCGTCAACAACCCGGGCGAAGGAACGCAGGCTAAGCGTCGCTCCTACGCCGCCATCGTCGACTACCTCACGCCCGTCATGCGAAACGCGGGCACGTACGACGAGCTATCCGAGCTCGAGGAACTCGCCAACCAGTACCGCGAGGCCGGGATGGAAGACGCTCGCGCCGACGACGGCGAACACCTCGCGGACCTCATGCGCGAGAAAGTCAAGCAACTGGATCTCGCCGTCGAGTTGGGTATCACCGGTACGATCGACGAGAAGGTCGACGTTCGCGGTCCGGATGAGGCCGGCTCGACGCTTGCCGAAGGCGATGTCGAGGGCGACGAGGTCGATATCGACGAACTGGTCGAACGCATCCACGAGTACCTCACGGATGTGAAGACGACCCAGATTCGGTTGGGCCTGCACACGATGTCCGAGCCGCCGGCCGACGAGCGCCTGACCGAGTATCTGGTCGCGCTCACCCGCCTCGAGAACCCCGGCGCACCGAGCCTGCGCGAGAGCGTCGCCGGTGCGCTCGGCGTCGACTATCAGACGATGCTCGACTCGCCGGGCGAGTACGCCGAAGACCTCGGGATGACCTACGCCGAGGCCGCGGACGTCGTCTACGAGACCAGCGTCGAACTGATCGAAACGCTCGCGGAACACGACTTCGACGTGCCGAAATCCGAACGCGAGGCCAGCCCCGACGACGAGGTGAACGTCAACCTCCTGATCGTCGACCTCGAGACGATCGGCAACGGCCGCGCGAAGTCGGGTGCCCACAATGATCTGCGGAAGGCCCTCGCATACATCTGCGAGGAGGCCCAGCCGCGCGTACAGGGAGCCGAGGACGAGATTCCGCGAACCGCGGACGCCCTCTCGGGCGAGTACGTGCCGCCCGGCGGATCGGGTGCACCGACCCGCGGCGGCGTCGACCTGCTGCCCACCG
>NZ_JAQIVI010000517.1 GCF_028618695.1 Natrinema soli
CCCCGCGCTGGCCTCGGCCTATCGGGGTGAGGCGGCGCACCTCCTCTCGTACGACGAGCGCCTTCGATCGGCCGAAGCCGGGCTCACCCTCCAGCCGCGGGTGTCCGTCAGCGTCCGTCCGCCGGACGCGTTCGCCCGCCTCTTCGATCCCGAGAGCCTGTACGAGGCCGTCGAGGCCATCGAGGGCGGCGAGTACCCGGGGCCGGATCGCGATCCTCGAGCGTAGCCGCGGCGGTCCGGCTCGCGAAGAGACCACAGCACCGCGAGCGGGTTCACACGAACTGACCGAATGCCGAGAGCCTTATCCGACGGGAGCCCTCAGTACTGAGGGGTCATGAACGATCTTCGCACCGGATTGAGCTACGGTGACGTGCTCCTCGTCCCGAAGCGCTCGCCAGTCGACAGCCGCAACGACGTGGATCTCTCGACGTCGCTCACGCCGAGCGTCGAACTCGAAACGCCGCTGGTCGCCGCCGCGATGGACACCGTCACGGAGGCCGAACTGGCGATCGAACTCTCGCGGGCCGGCGGAGTGGGCGTCATCCACCGATTTCTCGCGCCGGGCGAACAGGCCGCGCAGGTCGAGCGGGTGACGGCCGCTGACGAACGGGTGGCCG
>NZ_JAQIVI010000518.1 GCF_028618695.1 Natrinema soli
GCGTTCCGGACTCGGTCGATCTGGTCGATCTCCGGAGTGACGACGGCCGGTGACGACGACGGTCGGTGGCGACGGTTTCCCACTGCCGAACTCGCGTTGGCACGGCGACGGACGCAGCGTCAGTCGTCGTTCGGTTGATCGGCATCGCTCGAAACGACCCGACGGGAGACGACAGCCACACCGTCGGTTGTGCCGACGAGGGTGCTGAAGGCGCTGAACTCGTGCGTTTCGGCCGTTCCGCAATCCGATCCGTTTTCGCTCGATTCCGTTTCGGATCCGGTTTCGGTACCGTCCGATTGCCCGCTCGAGCCGAACGCACCGCTCGGCTCGAATCATGCGGCGGAAAAAAACCTATTCAAGTCGGGCGGATTCCGGCGCGAAGTGAAAATCGTCGTCCGTCAGTCAGACGCGGGGCGACCAACAACTCGAGTTACGCGCCGGTCAGCGAACCAGGTCGGGTCCGGCGGTGATCGACTCGGCGGCCGGCGAGCCGTCGACCGAAATCGTGACGCCGTCGGCGCAGTCCACGGTGACCGCGTGGCCGTCGTAGGTGAACTCGAGACGGCCGCATCGGGTCCCGTCACGTCGGGTCGGCTCGAAGAGGGCGTCCAGCGAATTGGGATCGATCCACTCGTAGAGGGGCGGCAGCTCAATCGGGTCTACGTCCCGGTGTGCTGCAACCGCGTGAAGGACGGCAACGTGTAGTGGCTCGCTACTGTCGTCGCCGGTCGATCCGCTGAATGAGAAGGTCACGACGTATTCGAACGGACGGGGAGATAAAAGGGCAGCGGCGATTCGAGAGCCGTACCCACCCGTCGCGCCGTCGGCGAAAAGCGGTTCCGACCCGTAGTGATCGCCGCCGGTCACCGACGCGCCGTCGGAATCGGAACATGGAAGCCCGACGCGCCGGCCCGTTTCAGTATGCTCGCTCAAGCGGTGCTCGGTATCGGCCTACTCGTTGCCCTCGTGATCGGCTCGTGGGTATTCAAACGGATCCGCGGTGGCTCCGCTGACGAGCGGCGATCCCGGGACCGTCACAGAGCGGCCCAGAAACGCGACCCACCGGTCGAGATCGGCGACGTCGAGACCGTCGCTATCAGCGAGTTCACCGACCACCACTCCGGCGATCGACAGGCAGTCGGCAAGATCGAAGGGTTCGTCGTCTTCGTCGAGGACGTCCCCGGCGGCTGCGAGCCGACCGACGTGATCCGGATCAAGGTCCTCTCGTTCAACCGCGGGCACACGTCGGCGACCGCGACGTTCCTCGAGGCCGCCTAACGTATCAACTGAAACGATTTACACACCGATCGCGAAGCTGTCGCGCGATCGGGTATGCATTGACTTCCAGTTGGTACGATAGCTGTCGCGTCTCGCCGTCCAACCGATCGTCCGATCGCACAGCCGGCGCTGCTGCCGGGTGCTGGTACTAGCGTCACCAAAAGAACGGGCGCACCGATCGCCGATGCGTTACGCTCGCCGTCGGAGCACGAGCGCCGTTAGCAGTCCGGCGATCGACGCGAGTCCGATCCCGAACCCGGGAATACTATCGGAGCCGTCGTCTTCGTCCTCGTCATCGCTTTCCGCCGTGTTTTCGTCGTCCTGCGTCTCGAGGAACTCGCTCATTTCGTCGGTCTCGATCGCGGGGAGGTCGTCGTCCCACTCGCCGGCCCGGTGGACGGTAGTCTCGGAATCGACCACGTCGAACTGCTCGATATCAGATTTCGTCGCCGATGCAGTGTCGATCTCGCCCATGTCGTCGACGTAGACGTACATCGACGCCGTCTCTCCGTCCTGTTCGGTCGCGATCCCGCTGATAGCCATGCTTCCGCCGACCGTGTCAGTGAGCGCACTCATATTCTCGAACTTCGCGCCACCTTCAACGCGCACCGTTCCATCCGTGAGACCGGCATCGACGCGAGCGATCTCGAGCTTGGATTCTGCCAGCGCCGAAACGAACTGGTCGGCATCCGCGGACATCGTCGGCCCCGATGGCCCGGTCTGCGCCGACTGCGCCATGTTCTTGACCGCCTGACTGGCGAGGTCTTCGGCCTCGAGTTCGAACGAGCCATCCATCGAGAGCTGGTCACCGTCGGTTGTGGCCGTCAACTCGAACGTGACGTCGTTCGGCGGCTCGATGTCTCGAGACTCGAGCTCGTCGATGTAGGCGTCCCAGTTTTCGGTGTCGCTCGTCAGTGAGGCGTCGAGCGTCATCGTATCGGACGACGTTTGCTCGATCGACCCGTCCCAGGTGAGTTCCGTCTCGAGACCCGCCGCCTGCTGGGCTTCGAGAGCCGTTCGCGCGTTCTCGAGTTGGTCTGCCGGCAGCTGGTCGTCCGTGGCGGTCGCTTCCGCGAGGTCGAACATCGCGAACGTGAGTTCGTCGTAGTTCGCGATCGAAACGTCCCAGTCGGCGTTCACCGAACTACCGCTCACGTCGACCATGAACGAGACGGTCTCGATCTCGAGGTCGGTGACGCTGGTCGCGATTTCTTCCGCGTCCGATCGACTCAGGTCGGTCGTCGGATCGTTCGCCAGCTGATCCGTAAGCTGCTCTTCGATACCGTTGTCGATACCGATGTACTCGACGGTGAAGTCGATCTCGAGCTGGGACTGACCGTTCGCCCCCGCTTCGAAGTTGTAGTCCTCGATTTCGATCGCACTGGTCCCGCCAAGCGCCGTTGAGACGCTACCATACTGACTCTGGAGCGTCTGTTTTGCCTGTTCCCGCGTCTCCCACTGGCTGGCCGTCCACTCCGTGACGGTCTGTTCCTGCGTAACGTCGACCGCGTAGCCGTCGGTCGTCTCCTTGAGGGTAGCATCGAGATACATGTCCGACTCGGCGCCACCCATGTCGCTCATTTCGACGGAGACATCCCCGCTCGTCTCGAGTCGGTCCGCGGTTACGGTGAGCTGGCCGCTCGTACTGACCGCTCCGGTCGTTGTCGCCTCGCTGTCGAACGTTCCCGACGCGGACGCATCGAACTCGTTCGTGTCCTCGGAGACTTCGCCGGAGACGTCGATGCTGAGGTCCCGAAGGTCCTCCGGTTGCTGCATGACCATCGAGCCGCTTCCGGAGAGCCCCTGTTGATCGAGGATCGCTGAGAAGTTCGCCGACTCTAGCTCGTCGTCGGGGTTCTCAATGTCGTCGACGACCAGTATGTGAGCCAGTCCTTCGCTGACGTCCATGCCCATCTCGAACTTGTTGACATCCGACTCGTCGTCGTAGCGGAGGACGGCGCTGCCGTCCTCGCCGAGATAGATCTCGTCTGCCGAGCCGAGTTGCGATTCGGCTTGCGAGATCGAGTCGTACGATTCGAACTCGGGCTCCGGCTCGGTCGCTTCGACGGTCGTTGTCATTCCCCCGAAGACGATCGGCAGTCCGATCGTCGCTACCCCAACGACTGCGACCAGGAACACGGCCAGAAACGCTCTGAACCCGTCCGTCGATCGAAGGTTTGTTTCCGATGACATATAGGATGACCTCCAACTGCAAGGGCATAAAGGTTAATTTTCTCAACTGTCCTCTGATGGATTCAGTTCTAGCGTTCAGTAATCCACGCCGAAATATTCACGATAAACGACTGGTATTCGGCTCGTGAATCGCCCGTAGACGGACCTCCTGATCCGCCCGCCTCGAGACGTTCACCGGCATCGAGCTCGCTCGGATTCCGGCCGTGTCGTCGGCCAATCGCAGGCGGTTCCTCGTCCTCAGGTACCCGATCGCCGTCTATCCGCTCGCTATCGACAACCTCTTTCGCTCGCCGCGGTCATATCGAGTATGACCGATTATTTCGAAGTACACGAGCGCGACGGGGCCGCGCGCGTGGGCGAACTCCGCCTCTCTTCGCCGGTGACGACGCCCGCACTCGTCGACGACGTCCTCGAGGACGCGGGCTCGCTCTGGAGCGAGGATCGCGGGATTCCCGCGGGCGACGAGTCGCGACTCACGGTGCTCCCCCACCGGGCGTTCCCCGGCGGCACCGCCGAGGAAGTGCAGGAGTCCTTCGCCGTCGACTCCCCTGACGTCGAGTATCCCAGCGTCGCGGTCGTCTCGAGCGAGAGCGTCGAATCCCAGGGAACGGACGCCTACGCCCTCTCGAACGTCCAGTCCGTGATGGGGCACGGCGCGGCACTGGTCGAGGCCGTCGTGGCCGTCCGGGAGGCGATCCCCGCCGACACCGCCCTGCTGTTTTCCGGCGTCGCGACGCCGCGGAACGTCGCCCTGCTGGCCTACGCCGGCGTCGATCTCTTCGACGAGACCGCCGCGGTCGTGAAAGGCACCGAGGGCCGCTATCTGACGACCGACGAGGCGTACTTCCTCGAGGATCTCGATGAGTTGCCTTGCTCGTGTCCCGCCTGCCAACAGCCCCGCGAGGAGTTTACCCGCGAGGACTGTGCGGACCACAACGTCAACGCCCTCGAATCCGAACTGGCGATCGTTCGCCGACGGATCCGAGACGGCCGCCTCCGGGATTACGTCGAGGGACAGGCCCGCCACGACCAGTGGCTCACCGCCGCGATGCGCGAACTCGATTCGCAGTGGGGCTACCTCGAGGAGCGCACGCCCATCCTTCGGGATTCCCAAATCGATGCCGCGTCCGCGGACACCCTTCGCCGGGTAGAGATCCAGCGCTTCGCCGACCGGGTGACGACGCGGTACCGCAACCGGTTCAAAAATCCGCTCGTGCTCGTGCCGTGTTCGGCCGCCAAGCCCTACAGCGAGTCGCAGAGCCACCGCCAGTTCCACGACGCGATTCAGTGGCGCGCCCACCTCGTCTCGATGACCAGCCCCATCGGCGTCGTCCCGCAGGAACTCGAGACGACCTACCCCGCCCAGCACTACGACACCGTCGTGACCGGCCGCTGGTCCGAAGACGAAAAGCGGTTCGTCAGTACGGTCCTGCAGCGCTACCTCGAGCGCAACGACTATCCGGAGATCATCGCCCACGTCCCCGAGGACGGCTACCGCGACATCGTCGAACGCGTCGAGGACCGACTGGACCTCGATATCACCTACACGGTCGCGGACCACCCGACCGACGACGAGTCGCTCGCGACTCTCTCGCAAGCGCTGTCGGGTGAACTGAAGTACTCCAAGCGCGAGCGCGAGCACAACACCGTCCGCGCCATCGCGGACTACCTGCTGGGCGACGGGGCCGGCGACGACCTCTTCGAGGACATCCAGACGACCAGTCGCTACCCCAAGATCCAGGTTCGCGACGGCGAGGATACCCAGCTCGCGACGATGGTCCCCCAGTACGGTACCCTCTCCTTCACGCTCGCGGGGGCGAGACAGTGGCTCGAGAGCGATGCGCCGACGAAGCGCGTCGAGATCGACGGCTTCGTCCCGCACGGCAGCGTGCTCGCGCCGGGCGTCGTCGACGCCGACGTGGACATCCGCGTCGGCGACGAGGTGGTCGTCGAAGGACCGAAGGCGTTCGCCGTCGGCCGCGCCGAAATGTTCGGCCGCGAGATGGCGGAGAGCACGCGCGGCGTCGCCTCCGAAATCCGCCACGTCGAGGAGAAGTGAGTGGGAGTATCGGGGGGAGCCAACCGGACGGTTCGTGATTTTCGACTCGGTCGTGTTGCTCGGACCCCTATTCCGAATCCCTGACCGTCTCCGAGACTCCCGCTGAGTCGGCGGCCGGGTTACCGGTTCGTCGCGTCGGACCCGCAGTCACAGCGCTCGGAGACGTTCTCTCGACAGGACGGACACCGACAGCCGTTCACGAATCGGTTGACGGATCGACCACACTCCGGACAGTCCCAGATGCTTGAATTCAACGTTCCCGTCACTGTCAGGCCCTGATTCCGACGAGACGGAAAGGTGTTTCCCACCGTCTCGGCTCGAGAAAACCGACCCGGCGCCGGAATCGTCGGGAGCGACGGACGGTCCCGCCGGCCCCGTTCCGTCGCTCGGCCCCGTTTATTGATAAATAGCGACGGCGTAGTAACCGGTATGAAGACGACGCACCGACTGGCGCTCGCGGGCGCGTTCGTCGTCCTCGCCGGCGTCGCCAGTATCCTCGCGGCACCGGAACTTTCGGACCCGCTCGTGACCCACTGGAACGCCGCCGGTGAGCCGGACGGGACGATGTCGAAGACGCTCGGTCTCGCGTTCGTTCCCGTCCTCTCGGCGGCGCTGGTGGTGCTCCTCGCAGTGGTCCCTCGCATCGACCCGCTCGGTGAGAACGTCGACGCGTTCCGAGCCGCATACGACTGGTTCGTCGTCGCCTTCGCGGGGTTCATGTTCGTCCTCCAGGCCGGAATCCTCGCGTTCAACCTGGGCTACGAGTTCGATTTCGCGCTCCTCGTCCTCGGTTCGATCGCCGTCCTCTTCTACGGCGTCGGTGCGTTACTCACGCGCGCGGAACCCAACTGGTTCGTCGGCATCCGCACGCCCTGGACGCTCAGCAGCGAGGCGGTCTGGGAGCGCACGCACGAACTCGGCGGCCGGCTGTTCAAGCTCACCGCGGTAGTTTCGCTGATCGGCCTCTTCTTCGAGGACTACGCCGTCTACTTCCTCGTCGTCCCCGCGCTCCTGACGGCCGCGATCACCATCGTGTACTCCTACTATCTCTCCGAACGTCTCGAGCGCGGCACGGAGTCGTCCTCGAACGCTGGCGTCTGAGAGCGCTCTCTCGGAAACGCCGCTATCGGGCCCCTCGACTCGGAGTTGGCCGGAAAGCCGGGCCGCTCGAGGTGGGGTCACTCCCCGGAACGGCCGGGACACGACTTGAGCAGGTGTTCGTGATAGACGGCCGCCGGGACCCGTTCCCCGCAGAGGTCACACTCGCGATCACCGCCATCGGGATCGTCGGTCACGACCCGTGCTGTCATCCCCATCGAAATAACTGCCGTGCTTCGCCCGTATCTCAACCATGTGAGCTACGTTCGATACGACCTCGAGGAGATCCCAGACGTCGTCCGTCCCGGTTTCGGACCGGTCCGTTTCCGCGACCGACTGTCAAATCGTATAGTTGTGTTATATACTTACACGACGTACGTAGTACCGGTGACACAGATGAACAGTATCACAGCAACTACTGGAGACGACGAGGGCTACGCCCTCGAGAACGACTGGCGACCCCTCGCGATCGCGGGCGGGATCGTCGGACTGATCGGGATCCTCGCGATGGCCGCCCCGGCCGTCACCGGGCTCTCGGTATCGATCGCGCTCGGCGCGTTACTCGTCGTCGGCGGGATCGTCCACGGCGTCCACGCGTTCACGGCGCGCGG
>NZ_JAQIVI010000519.1 GCF_028618695.1 Natrinema soli
CGCTCGCGACGGGCTACGTCGCGGGCCGGCGCGCCGCCTCGGAGGGCGAACGGTGACGGGCGACGCGTGCGCCTCGAGCGAGAAAACCGACCGACGGCACGCTCGCGATCGAATTCGGCGGATCGATGCGAGCGACACGGACGATGCGAGCGGCACGAACGGCGGCAACCGACTGATTCAGGTGATTCGATGAGCGACGCAGAACGGCTGACCGACGATGGCGTATCGGGCGACGACGAGTTCGAGCCGATTCAGGTGTTTCCCGAGGCCGAGGAGATGGACCTCCGGCCGGGCGCGGACGACTGCTACAAGTGCTCGACCTGCGACACCAACTGTCCCGTCGCCGAGGTGGACGACGAGTTCCCCGGGCCGAAGTTCCAGGGCCCCGAGCAGTGGCGGCTCAAGCGCCAGGACGACCACGATATCGACGACTCGGTGATGAAGTGCTCGAACTGCATGCGCTGTGACAGCGCCTGCCCGTCGGACGTCCCCCTCTCGCAGATGCACAACACCGCTCGAGGGGAGTACGTCGAGGAACAGATGGACAAATTCTCGCGGGAGTACGTTCGGAATCGCATCCTCGCGAACTACCGCCGACTCGCCCCGCTCGGGTCGATGTTTCCGCGGACGACGAATTTCGTGATGGGGCTCTCCGCGACGCAGTGGCTGGGCGAGAAGCTCCTCGGGATCACCGGCGAGCGGGAGCTGCCGGCGTTCGCGACGGAGACGTTTCGGGAGTGGTGGGCGAAGCGAGGTGGCAACGCCACCTCGAAAAAGCGAGCGCAGAAGGCGCGAGTCGCGAGGGACTCGGAGAGTCCCTCGGACCGTGCGAGCGGGCACTCGGCCCGCGAGCAGACGGAGCGAGGCGGCGAGCAGGTTCGGAGCGACGAGAAACGCATCGCCTACTTCCACGGCTGCTACGCGAACTACAACACGCCCGAAGTCGCGAAGGCGCTCGTCCGCGTCTACGAACACTTCGGCTACGAGATCATGGTCCCCGACCAGTCCTGTTCGGGGACGCCGATGTTCGCCAACGGGATGCTCGAGGACGCGCGCCGGTCGGCCGAGACGAACGTCCGGGAACTCGCCGCGGCGCTCGCGGACGGCGCGGACGTCGTCGCCTCCTGCAGTTCGTGTTCGATGTCGATCCGGCAGGAGTACCCCGAACTGTTCGACTTCGAGGGGACCGAGGACGTCGCCGAAAACACTTGGGACGCCGTCGAGTACCTCCGGGTCCACGAGGACCTCGAGGGCGAACTCGAGGGGACCTCGATCGACGGGGAGTCGAACTTCGCCTATCACGCGCCGTGTCACGCGCGGAACCAGGGCCTCGACGGGCAGACGATGGAGGTGCTGGCAGCGATCGACGGCGTCGACGCCCACGACGTCGGCGACTCCTGTTCGGGGATCTCCGGCACGTACGGCTGGAAGGCCGAAAATTACGAAACATCCATGAAAATCGGGTCGGAAATGTTCGACCACATGGAAGACGCGGACGCGAACACGGGACTCACGGAGTGTCCGACCTGCTCGATGCAGATGGAACACGGGACCGGCTACGAGATCACCCACACGCTCGAGGTGCTCGAGGCGGCGCTCGTCGGAACCACGACGGAGGCAAACGCGCAGTAATGGACCTTCAGGAGCGAATCGCTCGCCGTCGATCGGCGCGGCAGGGACGACGTATCGTCGTGGATCGCGACCAGCTCAGCCCGGTCGTCCACCGGCCGGAACCGGTCGGCCGGGGCCCCGTGCTGGAGCAACTGCTCGACGCGCTCGAGCCGGTCTTCGACGGGGAGCTGCCGCCG
>NZ_JAQIVI010000052.1 GCF_028618695.1 Natrinema soli
GCGAGCGCTTCGTCGCGGCCGCAGACGAGGCCGTCACCGAGGGGGACGCGGCGCGACTCCGAACCCTGCTCGACGTCAGCTACGACATCGAGGCGTGGGCCCCCGTCGATCTCGCGGACGAACGGACGCGACTGGAGGACGTCCTCGAGGAATGACGACGAGACTGACTCTCGAGCCGATCGCGGCGTACGAGCCCACCGAGATCACCGATCAGGAGTACGACGCGGCCGTCCTCGCGCCGATCGTCGACCGCGACGGCGAGGACCACCTGCTCTTCACCCGCCGGGCCGACCACCTCGGCGAACACCCCGGGCAGATGAGTTTCCCCGGCGGCGGGGCCGAGCCGGTCGACGAGACGATCCTCGAGACGGCGCTCAGAGAGGCCAACGAGGAGATCGGCCTCGAGCGCAGCGAAGCCGAAGTGGTCGGACAACTCGACGACATCCGGACGGTCACCGAGTACGCCGTGACGCCCTTCGTCGCACACGTGCCCGATCGGGAGTACGTTCGCGAGGAGAGCGAGGTTGCCGAAATCGTCGTCCTTCCCCTCTCAGGGCTGCTCGATCCGGACAACTACGAGTACGAGCGCCGGAGCCATCCCTACTACGGCGAGATCGTGATTCACTACTTCCGCGTTAACGGCTACACCGTCTGGGGTGCGACGGGACGGATTCTGGTGCAGTTGCTCGAGTTGGCGACGGGGTTCGAAGCGCCTGAAAAGGTCGATCGATCGGATTTCTAGCAGAGATACCTGTGGCGGGCACGGGGGGCATCGAATGCCATCGAAATAGAACTTCGTTCTGCCCGCAATTAGTCTGTCAATAGGCGCCGGAAGAGATTGCGACGGAACCGAAGAACAGAGTTCGGCAGCCGGCGGCTTACAGCCCCTCGAGCGACCGAAGCTTCTGTTCGATGTCCGGCGGTGCGGCGCTGGGACCGTCGCGCACGCGATGATCCGGAATGAGGAGCGGGGTGGGGTTCTCGTCGAGGGCAGTTCGGACGAGGATGATGTCGTCGTCGTCCTCGTGATCGAGGCCGGACGTCATCCGGGCGAGCGTCTCGACGGTGACCTGATCGCCGTAGGGAATCTCCTGGACCCCCTCGAGGACCGCCCGCTGATCGGTCGGCATGGTCATCGCGACCTGCACGTCATCGAAGGTGATCGGCTCGAGTCCGTCAAGGTACTCGAAGATCCGATCGAGAACGGCGTGGTCGTCCTCGGCACCGTCGTCGGGAATCTCCGGGAACGAGACGCTCAGGACTCGTCCGCTGGCGGCACCGATCTGGACGTACCGGTCGAGGTACGGCGATTCCCGCGCGTAGATTCCAGCGTCCGTAACGTCCTCCATACCCGTCCGTAGGCGATCCGGACATGAATAGCCGCCGGTCCTCGCGTTTCGGCCGGAACGGCTCATACGGACCGCTGTAAGTCAGTTCCGGAGCAACCGCGAACCACCCTGCGGTTGCTCCGGTAAATCGGTACGACAGGCCGTCTCACTCGAGGCTCACTCGACGGCCCGTCTCGGCCGACTCGTAGGCGGCCTCGATCGCACGAAGGTCCGCGAGTCCGTCTTCGCCGTCCGGTTCGGGATCGGTCCCGGTCAACACGCAGTAGCCGAAGTAGTCGAACTCCTCGTGGACCTCGTCGACCGGCGGGCCGGTGTACTCCATCCGGACGTCGCCGCTCTCGACGACCATCTCCTGCGGGACGACGCCGCCGAACGGCGACTCGATGTCGATCATCCCCTCGGTGCCGACCAGCTCGAGAGCGCTCCGGGCGTGGGCGTCGAAGCTGGCGGTACAGGAGGACGTCGCACCGGTCTCGTACTCGAGCTGGAACGCGACGTGTTCGTCGACGTCGGCGAACGGGTCGCCGCTCGAGCGGGTGGTGGCGTACACGCCCGTGGGCTCGCAATCGAGGAGGAACCGGATCGTGTTGAGCGGGTAGATCCCGAGATCGATCAGCGCGCCGCCGCCGGCGAGGTCGGGATCGAGCCGCCACGTGTCGGGGCCCGCGTGCTCGAGCAGCGGG
>NZ_JAQIVI010000520.1 GCF_028618695.1 Natrinema soli
CCGACCTCGAGGCGACGCCGCTCGAATTCGGCCTCGAGGAACGCGAGCACCTCCGCGGGCTGTACAGCCACTTCGCCGAGGAAGACGCTCGGTTGATCAAGCAACTCGAGACGGAGGGTTACGGCGACTTCGAGGCGACGAACCACGACGTGAAGGCCGTCGAGTACTTCGTTCGGCACCGACTGCCCGAGGTCAGCGACGCCTCGGCCTGGATCCACTTCGGACTGACCAGCGAGGACGTGAACAACCTCGCTCACCGGCTGCTCGTCCGGGACGCCGTCGATGAGGTGCTCCTCCCGGAACTGTACGACGTTCGGGACACGCTCGCGGACACGGCTCGCGAACACCGCGACCTCCCGATGCTCGCGCGCACCCACGGTCAGCCCGCCACGCCGACCACGTTCGGCAAGGAAATGGCCGTCTACGCCTCGCGGCTGGGTCGGGCGACCGGTCGAATCCGGCGGGCGACCGACGACCTGCGGGGGAAACTCGGCGGCGCGTCGGGCACCTATGCGGCCCACGTCGCCGCCTATCCCGACGTCGACTGGCAGGCGTTCGCGCGGGAGTTCGTCACGGACCTGGGACTCGAGTTCGACCCTCTCACGACACAGGTCAACCCCTGTGATGACCTCGCAACGCTGTTCGATGCCTTCCGCGGGGCCAACGACGTCCTGCTCGACCTCGATCTGGATATGTGGCTCTACGTCTCCGACCGCTACCTCGGGCAGGAGGCCGTCGCGGGCGAAACGGGGTCGTCGACGATGCCCCACAAGGTCAACCCGATCGACTTCGAGAACAGCGAAGGCAACCTCTCGAAGGCCAATTCGGATCTCTCCTTCCTCGCGGACTACGTCACCACCTCCCGGCTCCAGCGCGACCTCTCCGATTCGACGGTCAAGCGCAACATCGGCGGCGCCTTCGCCCACTGCCTGATCGCCTACGGCAAGACCGCGTCGGGGCTCTCGAAAGTCGTCCCCAACGAGCAGGTCATGCGCGACGATCTCGAGGACACCCCCGAGATCATCGGCGAGGCCGTCCAGACGATCCTCCGGCGCGAGGGGCAGGCCGACGCCTACGAGCGGGTCAAGGCCGTCACTCGCGGGAAAGACGTCACACTCGCGGACTTTCGGGAGCTGTTCAACGAACTCGACGTCGACGAGGACGTCCGCGAGGAACTGCACGCACTGACGCCGACGGGCTACACCGGCGTCGCGAGCGAGCTGGTCGACGATCTCGAGTAAGTCGCCTCTCGCTGCTCTCGATTCCGATCGCCAGTCTCGGTCCCGGCACTCGGTTCCGGGATCGTGACAGTATAGGCCGCCGTTATCCGATACCGCGTATGGAGTATCTGCTGTGGGTGATCGTTGCTCTCCTCGCGTACGGGCTGATGGCACCGCTGACGAGCGCCGTGACCACTGACGTGCCGCCCGCGGTCGCGCTCTTCCTCTCGACGACGATCTTTCTCTGTCTGACGGCCGTCGTGCTCGTCGCGACGGC
>NZ_JAQIVI010000521.1 GCF_028618695.1 Natrinema soli
CGGACCGACAGCGGCCGGCCGGCGCTGTCGAAAGGGTTCGTCGACGCCGCCCGCGACGCGATCGAGAAGAACGTGGCCGAACTCGAGCCCCGCATTCGCGACGGCTGGGACATCGTCGTCGCCGAGCCCTCCGACGCCGTGATGTTCCAGTCCGACGCGCTGGATCTGCGCTCGGGGACGTCCGCCGAGTCGTTCGCCGCAAACGCCTACGGCCTCTGTGAGTACCTGGACTCCTTCAGACTCGACGAGAACGTCGCATGGGCGGCCCCCGCCGAATCGGTCGTCTACCACGGCCACTGTCATCAGAAAGCGGAGAAGAAAGACCACCACGCGGTGGGCGTCCTCCGACGAGCGGGCTACGCCGTCGATCCGCTCGATTCGGGCTGTTGTGGCATGGCCGGTACGTTCGGTTACGAGGCCGAGCACTACTCGCTGAGTCAGTCGATCGGCGATATCCTCGTCGACCAGATCGAGGACAGTGGTGCCGACGTCGTCGCCGCGCCGGGAACGTCCTGCCGGACCCAACTCGGCGACAGCCGGATCGACCCGGTCCCGGCCGAGAGTTCGCTCGCCGGCACCTCCCTCGACAGCGAGTCGCCCCCGACGCCGGTCGAACTGCTCGCACAGGCTCTCCCGCGATAGACCCGAACGGCGGCCCGTTCCCATTGTCATCGACCGAACGGACGTCCCCGACGGCGCCCCGAACGGATGGTCCCACCTGGTTCGGCGGCAGTAGGTAGACTTTTGAGACGACCCTCACAAGTTCGCGCACGATGACAGACGACGACTCGTTCGATATCTCCCCGCGCGATATCGGCCCTCGAGGACAAGTGACGACAGATGGAGGACGTCGGGGTTCCGACGTTCGATACGCCGGAACGCGGGGCTGGAGCCGTTGCAACGCTCATCGAATCGATATCGGGCGAGAAAAACCAATAATAGGATTCGGAGGCGAGCGATGTCGTGACCCGGTGCAAAATTCCGAAGTGAAGACGCAAAACCAGGACGGCTTTACCATGGTACTGACAATCAGTTTCCAATGAAGCAATCGGAGGCAATAGAGAGGGTTCGATCACCGACGTTCGCGTTTCTCCTCGCCGCGGCCGTCGCCGTCGCAACGTGGCTGCTTGCCACGGGAGCGACGGCAACAATGCTCTCGATCACGCTCTTCTGTATCGTTCTCTGGGTCCTGGCCCCAGTACCGCCCTCGTATACAGGGTTGATCGGACTCGGGCTGATCGCCGTTACCTTCTCGACGGAGTTAGCGCTCGCCGGGTTCCAGAAACCCGCGACGTGGCTCATCGGCTTCGGCTTACTGATGGGCGAAGCGACCCGCCAGAGCGGTCTCGCGACCGGGGTCGGACGGTGGGTCGCGACCAGAACGATCGGCGAGTCGGCCGACACCGATTCAGTCCGGACGTACCGGCGGCTGTTGGTCGCGCTCTCGATCGGTGCTCACGCCCTGGCCTTCCTCGTCCCGTCGGCGCTCGTCCGCATCCTCGCGCTCGCGCCCATCCTCCGAGAGCTCGGGTCGCTGTTCGACTCTCGAGAGGCCCGGGTAGGTCTCTATCTGGGCCCGCTGTTCGCCACGTTCTACGGCTCCGCGGGGATCCTGACCGCGGACCTGCCCAATATCATCATCTCCGGATTCGCAGAATCGATCGGCGGCCACACCATCTCCTGGTCCAACTGGTGGCTCCACATGTACCCCGTGATGGGGTTCCTCCGCGTGATACTGGTCGTCGGCATCATCTATGCCCTCTTTCGGCCCCCGGTCGAATCGGGTTTCGAGCTCCCCGAGAACGAGGGATCGACCGAGACGGGCACCCAGCGACGGATGCTCGCGTTCCTGCTAGTCGGTGCGCTGATCTGGGCGACCGACTTCGTCCACGGATTCCATCCGGTGGTCGGTGCGGTCGCCGTTGTCATCATCGCGTTTCTGCCGAACGTCGGCGTCGCCGACTTCGAGACCGCCGGGAGCGACGTCGACTTCTCGATCCTCTTTTTCATCGCCGCGGTGTTCGCCATCGGTGACGGCCTGACCGAAACCGGATTCACCGACGGGGCAGCGACCCATATGCTCGACCTCGTACCGACCGATGGACCGCTCGTGGTCGTCCTCGGTGCCGTCTTCCTCGTCACGTTCGGGCTCACCTTCCTGATGGAGGGACTGGCCGTCGCGAGTGTCCTGACTCCGATCCTAATTCCGTACATAGACGCGGCCGGTCTCCCCTTTACGCCCGTTTTGCTCGCGGAAACACTGGCGCTGAGTTCGTACTTCTTCCCCTACCAGTCGGCGGTTCTCATCGTCATTCTGAACGAGGCAGACATCGAAACGCGGGAGTTAATCGTCGCGACGGTCACCTGTTCAACCGCGACGATCCTGCTCTTGCTCCCGCTGCAATTCGGCCTATTCAGTGTCTTCTACTAGCGAGTTCGCATTCGGCTTCAGTTCCGCAGGCCTCGAGTCTAACAGCGGACTACTACGCGTTGTAGGAGACAGAGATCCCAATATTGCCCGAAATGGAACGCGCTATTACTGTCCTCGTCGACGCGGTTGAGGAGCGGCTCGCTGCGACACCTTCATGGCGGCGAGCGTGCAAGAAGTGATTCGATGAGCTGAAAGCGAGATTAATAGGATAGAAACGGCTCTATTGAATCCGCAGAGGGCGACAGGATTCATTGTTTGACGGCTTGTTCGACGTTGTAGACTGCGGTTGCGAGAGTGATTTCACGGAACTGGCGATACCATGCACGCGCTCGGACGGTGGAGCCGTACGAGCGCTTGATCACTGAGTTCACGGTTTCACAGATCGAGCGCTGGTTGTAGAGTTCATCCTCGATCCGCGCATTGTGCGCGTGATCGTAGGGGGCGAAGACGCGATATTTGATCAGTGGTCTTACGCCTTCAGCACGAAGTTCTTCGCGGAAGCTCATGTCGTCGTAGCCTTTGTCAGCTGCGAGGCTGAGCAGGTCGCCGGCGTTGCGCCGAGCGACCTGCGGCCCGATGTTGGTTCCATTCGGCCACTTCGTGCTGCAGTGAACATCGATAACCGCGCCCTGCGCGGTATCGACGAGAAACGTCGCTTGTATCGTCCGTACGTTTCGGTCACAGCGGTTGAGGTAGTGGGTCGATGCTTGTCGACGGTCGAAGTACGTGGCGTCAATGGCGGCGTGACCGGACTGCTCGAGCAGCTCCGACGAGAGTCGGAGCAGCTCTCGCCAGATCCGCATCGGCGCTCGGTCAAACGACTTGCAGAGCGCGGATGGGCCGGGGAACCCGCCGCGCTCGAGAACGAGCGCGGCTCGTACCCGCTCCATCTCCTCGGCCCAATCGAGGACTTCAACGAGTGTCGCTTCCATGTGGAGCCGGAGAAAATGCAGGACAGCATGCTTCCAGCCCGCAACTCCGTTGCCGGCAGGATGGCTGATCTGCATCACCGCTGCATCAGTAAGTTTTCGTGTGATCGAGACAGCCTGTTTAACGAAGCGGAAGAGAACCTTTTGCACAAACTGGCCTCTTCCGCTTCAATTCAATCATTCTAACGACTTGTCCCGACGCCGTCGGCGGATTCAATAGAACCGATAGAAACCAATATCGAACGAAGTGAGCCGTTCACATATTGCAGATATAATGAAATTTTAATATAGTAGAGATATATAAATATGCTTGTGTTCTTGTTTACCCACCAGAAAGAGTTATGATAATCACTCCGATGACGACGACCGTCGACGCGGCGGTAAGCTTCCAGGTTATTTGTTCCAAGTGCCGTGGCATAAACAGGAACGAGAACACGATAACGAACAGTGTACTGGTGATGTGAAGCGGAACGACGATACTTACGGGTGCGAGCTCAAGTGCGAGATAATAACAGAGTAAAAATAGGGTATTCGTGATACCAGCGAGGACGAACCACTTCGTATTGTTCGAAGCAAGACTGATCGATGGTAGAACTGTACCACGATATCGGCGGTACAGAAGAAATCCAGCCGTCGCTGCAACTGTCTTAATGACGAGGCCAACTGGGGCCGGTGTCTCTGCTTCGAACCCGTAAGACGCATAGATTGGTTCAGTACCGTATGCAACCGCAGCACCGAACGGAATGAGTAATCCAGCGATCAATTTCCGACGAGGAAGCTGTTTCGAATCCTGACTCGCTTCCCAAGCAATCATACTCACGCCGGTAACAGTAAGAAGAATCCCTACCAGATGTGCAGCGGTAAGGGACTCGTCGAGGAGGATGACACCGAGTGCCGTTGCAACGATCGCTTGGGTGGCGACGATCGGTGCCGTTCTGCTCGCCCCCATTCGTTCTATACTCGTATACATTAACGCACGACCCAGTAGCGTTCCGAGTATTCCGGCAGCGATGAATGATATCACAGAAACTGTAGATATCTTAAATTTGGGATAATAAGCGACGAGAACGATTGGGAGAAGTATAGTAATATTCGTCAGCATTACGATGAGGACTGCATCAGTGGTTTTCCCTCGAGTCGTGCCAATACGAAGGCACAACTGGGACATCGCATTCGTAATTGCGGCTCCGAGCGCGAGAAAAACTGCTATCAAATGTGTGGAGTCGATAGATACCACGATAAGACGATATAGCGCATTTGATAGAGTTAGTTTATTGGATACCGGTAATAGTGTGTTACGGAAAACAGTTCTCAAATGCACGTGAGCGTCATTCACCACCTCTAGCGCCGCCTGACGATCGAGTCCGGTATGCGAAACACGGCGGTAAGGACCTCGCATTCCGACTAGTTCCAGTAGTAATCGTCTATCTGTACGGACGATAAGCGATCAACAGCCGAATCGCTCATACCGATCACGCCTCACGGCCGACTAAACGTCGTCGTTCTCCCATATGCGAACAATTATTACGCGTGTTCGTAACGTATCGATAAATGAGTACTCGGCTATTCAGAGCTCTCTTTTGGGTGCTCGCAGAGCTATTGGAGTGTGCACACGTCATTCAACGCTTACGGCTGCGGGCCACGGCCGATCTCGCGTGGCCGCGCATCATCACCGGGTTAGCTCGGATGTCAAAGCAGACTGCCGACATCGCGATGGTTGGCCTCGTCCTCGGACTGCCGGCCATCGCGTGACTCACGCGTATTGGCAACTCGGCAATCGCGTTTCACTCGGGCTCTCTGGCGGTTCAATCAGCTTCATCTCCCAGCACTACGGGGCCGACGACATCGAGCTGGCCAATAGGGCGATTACCCAGAGCTACTTGGTCGCGACGGTGCTATCGATGTCACTGGTCGTGCTCTTCCATTGGCAAGCGGAGTTCCTGATCGGGATGATGAGCGACGATCCGGCGGCGATCGAGTAGGTTAGCAGTACCCACTGGTCGTCGCGCCGGCGATCGTTTTCGAGTTTTACAACAAGGTCGCCAGCCGTATTTTCGACGGTGTTGGCGATACGTTCACGCCGATGGTGATCCGCGGTGGCGGTGCGGCAGTTAACATTGTGCTCAACGTGGTCTTGGTATTCGGTTTCGGAATGGGTGTCGTCGGTGCCGCCATTGGCACCGCCTTCTCGATCGTGCTCATCACGGTCGGACTCGTCTGGGGACTCCTCGGAAAGCCGTACTCGACAAGACGTCCGCTACCCGCTCAGCTTTCGCTTTCGAGACCATACGTCGATCCGCCACCGCTGCGATCGATCGTCTCCGTAAGCACGCCGATAATGTTCCAGCAGCTCGCTCGAACCGCAGTTGCGTTCCCGCTGCTGGCTATCGCGGACGTCTCCGGTTCCGTTGCGGTTGCCGGCTACGAGATCGTCCGCCGAACGCGTGACCAGATCAATAGCCTCTCGTGGGGTTCTCGATCGCCTCAAGCAGCCTCGTCGGGCGACACCTCAGCAGCGAGAAGCGAAGAATGTCGCCGCCGCATGCGGCGACCACGTCTTCCTTATCGCTGCTCACTTACGTCATTGCCGCTGTGTTTGTAATCGTCTTCGCGAGACAGATCGCGCGACTGTTCGTCACCGATCCAGCGGCCATAAATCTAGCTGCAACGTTCGTCGCGGTCACTGCCGTCGCGACGATCGGACTCGGCCTCGGCGAGGGGCCATCGGCGCGCTACGCGGCGCAAGAGATACACACTAGTCGTTTTACACTGCTCTTATCGATCTCTACGGGTTTGCGCTGCCGATCGCATATCTCGGTATCGTCACCCCGCTCGGCGTCATGGTGTTGTATCTCTCGTAGTCGCAGAAATGTTCGTGCCCGCACTGATCACGCTCTATCGGTACTACACCGGTGCCTGGCACGAGGTAAGTCGATCGCTACACGAGCGCTCGCAGAGCGCGATCGACTGTCGCTTCGGCATCGGATTCCGTTCGAGATATTGTCTATACCGGTAGAGCACGAATATAACTACAAATATTAAACACTCTGATGGTTGAAATGGCCTGGATTTTTACTTACCGGAGTCGGAGTCGACGTATGCCCCTCGAACTGTCGATGGCAATCGGGGATTACGACCGCGTTCGACCGCTTCAAACCGGCGAAGTAACACCCAATGGGATAGATCTTACGAGTGTTAACCGTCCTCCGGGAGAACTGTTCAAGCAAGTAGTTCGGGATCAACAGTTCGATATTACGGAGATGAGCCTTTCAACGTACACTCTCTGGGTTTCAAAAACCGACGTTCCATATGTTGGTATTCCCGTATTCCCGTCACGGCTCTTCAGACACTCTGCCATCTACGTCAACACGGAATCGGGTATCGACGAGCCGTCAGATCTCTATGGAAAATGCATCGGTGTGCTCCCGGAGTATCAGATCACGGCTGCAACGATGGCCCGAGGGATGCTCGAAGAGGAATACGGCGTCTCTCCTGAGAATATGACGTGGTACGCCGCTCGAGAAGAAAAGATGCCGACCGACTTACCGGCCGACGTAGATAAACACGTGATCAATCCGAACAGGGATCTCGAGTCGATGCTCGAGAGCGGCGAAATCGATGCGCTGCTGTCGACGCTGATACCGAACAGTCTTGGAAACGGTGTTGAACGACTCTTCAGTGACTTCAAACGGGTCGAAAAGGAGTACTACAATGAAACCGGTGTGTTCCCGATAATGCACACTATCGTCGTTCACGAAGATATCTACGAGCGTCATCCATGGGTCGTGAACTCGCTGTACGATGCGATGGAGCGAGCGAAGGAACTGGCAATCAGACGGCTGTACAATACAGATGCGCTACACGCAACGATACCGTGGCTCGTCGATCACGTAGAGGAAGCCCGTGCCGCACTCGGCGAGGACTTCTGGCCATATGGGTTCGAGCCGAACTACCACACGATCGATACGTTAACACGATACTCGTACGAACAGGGTCTCTCCGATCGAAGAGTCGAACCGGAAGAGCTGTTCGTAGACGAGTTACTGGATACCGGTTCCGAGACCCAAACTCGCGTGAAACCCGACGATGTCATCAATCCGTAACGAAACGAGTCGTAGCCTGCAACATTGAAAACCCGATTAGCAACAGATAGTCGATTAGCTCTCGATCACGGTCCGACGATCGCTCGCCGCGACTGGTAAATCGAAACAGCGAGCATTAGGACCGTTATCAGAATGAGCGCGATTGAGAGCGGTTGCGTGAACAAGATCGCGTAGTCTCCCTGCGAGACCTGAAGCGAACGATGAAAGTTCTGTTCCGCGAGGGGACCGAGAATGAGCGCGACCACCACGGCGACTCTGGACATTCCGTATTTCATCATCAAGGCACCGATAACACCGAATCCGACTGCGAGGACGACGTCATTGATGTTACCTCGAATCGCGAATGCACCCAAGAGCGAAATCATGACAACTATTGGCGCAACCGTGGTGATTCGGATCCGCGTGATCTTCGTCAGCGTGTTCGCGGTGAGCAAGCCGATTGTAGAGGTAAGGGCATTCGAGATCAACAGTGCGAATATGACGACGAATACGAGCTGAAGGTTTTCCTGGAACAAGAGCGGTCCCGGAGTGACGCCATGAATAATAAACGCACCGAGGAGAACAGCAGTTGACGCCGAACCCGGAACACCCAGTCCCAGGGTCGGTATCATTGATCCACCGTCTTTGGAGTCGTTCGCAGCCTCGCTCGCAATCACGCCCTTGATGTTTCCTTCGCCGAAACTGGAGGACTCCGACGATCGCTGTTTCGCTGTCATATACGAGATGAAATTCGCGACCGTTCCACCGGCACCCGGAATGATACCGATTATCCACCCGATAATCGAGCTCTGACCGACGAGCTTCCAGTTCGAGACGACTGAACGAGTTCCCTTCATAAGGCCTCCAGCGACTTTTGTATCGCCAGCGATCGACTGCTGCTCACCCATGAGTTTAATCATCTCAGCGATAGCGAACAATCCGATGATGAGCGGAATAAGTTGAATTCCGTCGAAGAGATACGTCGTACCGTACGTGAATCGCGCCGTTCCCGTAACGGGATTGAGGCCGTGGAACGCGAGCATCAGCCCGAAGGCACCGGCAATGAGATCCGTGAGGACCGATCCCCGCGTTGCAAGTGCGACCGTAGTCAGTCCGGCGATCGCGAGCCAGAACATCTCCGGGGAACCGAACGCTAGAGCAAGGGATCTGACGAACGGGATCGAAATCAACAGCAATGCTAATCCGAAGAACGCCCCGCTCGCTGAGGAAATGGCGCTCGCAGCGAGGGCTTCACCTCCCCTTCCCTGACGTGTCATGGGATAGCCGTCTAATAGCGTCGCTGCGTTGGGTGCGTCACCTGGTGTATTCAAGAGGATCGCCGTGATCGAACCCCCAAATGCCGTCGCACCGAGCGTGCCCGACAGGATCATCACTGCAACGTTACCATCGAACTGAAACGTCACGGGGATCAAGAGGGCTAACGCGATAGGACCACCAAGCCCCGGGAGAATTCCAACTATCAGGCCTATCGCGACGGAGATCAATAGCAGAAGGAAATTGTAGGGGTCCGTGACGACGTCGAAAGCGATGAGCATCGCCTCCCACAAGTCACCTGTCTGCTGCAATACGATTGGCTCGAGAAGGAGTTCAGTCATCGCCACCACCCCCTCGGCGCTGCGAGGAGAACACTATTGAAGAGAGCTCCCTCCCAGAGCGGGAGGGAGAGAAACTCGACGAAGAAAATCTGCACGAACGCGAGCGAGAGTGTAGTGATTAGTGTCGCTCGAAGGAGGGACTGTTCGTAGGTGTAGACGAAGAGGAATAGGAACAACAGGAACGCGTTGAGAAATCCGAAGAAGTACACTACGGTCAGCAAGCTGACGACCCAGAGTACCATTTTGAGCTCGCGTTGGACCCGTACCGTCGTCTCATCGCTCCCCTCGGCACCTTCATCACCAGCATCGGATAACGCTTCATCGGTAATACTATCGAAAATCCCGCTTCCCGAACCCGAATAGCGGGACGAAAACGTCAACACAAGGTAAAGGATGATCATCAGGATAAGCGGAACGCCGATCATGAACGGGAACAGTCGTGCATCGGACGAATAGGACCTAGCCTGGATAAGTAACCCGACCGTGTACACCAGCAGTACGACGAAAAACGCCGCCCTCCAGTACTTCGAAGAAACCCATGTAACGTATTTCGCGACCATATTGATCGGCTTCGCGATGGCGGAGACAAGCGTGAAATATATCGAATCGATCACTGACTTTATTTGGAAAAGTACGCTCCAAACCATCGTCGAATAGTCGCTATAATCAACCATTGCCATATGCCACCATCCTCCTCGACCGATATAAGACTTGCCAAAGTAATAATTATTTAGCATAGTTTGTGCGAAAATCCGACCTCTCCAAGAGCAGAATTCACAGTTACTTCCCGATATCCGAAGCCAAAGAATGCAGACCAATGACGATTAGACTCTTGATCATCAATACCACTATTGAGATCAGTAAACAAAGACGCTCTTCTGTAGGAGATTGTTGATACTGCTCAGCTGTTGCTGTAGAATCGAAGAGAGCAAGGACACCGCGTCAGCGGTGTCCGTTAGGCATGATTCCGCTAGATGTGTTTGGATCGGAATCGGTCGCAGCGAACCTGCTCTAACAGATTCGCTGGCGTAACGGTGTTACTTGCCCTCGCTGCCGTTCTGACCTGTCGGTCAACAACGGCAGCTATGGGCACTTTCAGCGCTATCTCTGTAAGAATTGCGACCGCACGTTCAACGACAAGACTGGCACGATCTTTGCCCATTCAAAAGTTGCATTCAGAAAGTGGCTGTTCTCGGTTTACGCGTTTCTCCGGTTTAACACGAGTCTTCGCCAACTTCAGCTAGATATCGACGTCCAGTACAAAACGATCTACCAGCGCGTCGAGCGCTTCACGAAGGCGCTCGACGCGCCTTCGCTCGATCTCGTCGGTCCCGTCAAAATCGACGAAGTCTATGTTTCTGCAGGGCTGAAAGGCCGCGAGCGCGACAAGAGTCGCGCTCGCGTGGCCTGTCCACACGTGGGCGAGGATCGTACGACCGGGACAAACCGCCGGTGTTCACGATCGTCGATCGTGGCACCGGCGACCGATACGTGATCTCCGCGAAATCAGCCGACGAATCGATGATTCGGCTCCTACTCGCGAACCGCGAGAAGGTGCCACTGACCGTCTACACTGACGGATTTCGTGCCTACGATCCACTCAGCGAGGACGACGCATTCGACCGCGAATACGTCGTCCACAGCGACGGCGAATACGCTGACGAAAACGTACACGTCAACACCTGCAAGAGCCACGGATCGTTGCTGCGACCGTGGCTCTCGCCTCATCGAGGCATCTCAAAAGATAAACTCACACAGTATCTCCGAGCGTTCCAACTTCGACGAAAGTTACTGCGGAAACTAGGGAGAGAAGCGCTCAAACATGCTTTCACAGCTACGCTGTGAAATCAACAAAGTGCTACACAAGAGCGAACAAAGAATTTGGTTTTCCAGATAGGTAATGACCGAAACTCAGATTTTAAAACATTGTATTTAGTTAATATGGTTTATAACTCTTCTGCGTCGAATGAACCAATCTTTTCTAAGGACCTAGCCAGTGATGGTTGCGTGAACTGCTTAACTCTATCATCGGTTGATTCGATTCGGATAATCCAACAGTGGAATGAGGGTGTTGTAGAACAACTGTCCCACCTAAGAGCAGGTTGACTAGCTCAGGCTGCCCTGCTAGACAATTCTTCGGTGGAGTCGCTCTTCAATAAAGATCGATGAAGTGTATCCAATATCTCGATAGAAAGATCGAAGTTGGAGCACAAACAATCACCACAGCAATTCTACAGTATTCGCACCATTAGACTGGAGAAAGTAGACCCCAGTGTTAATAACTGTTATGTGGAGGGATACCAAATAATGTAGTATGGAATCGACTGCTGCTGTGCTCGAATCACCGACTGATGGCAATAATTTGTCAAAGGCCACACCTGCGGCCTTCAAGACGATCGAGATTGCTGATCCAACTGGCGAGGAGGTGCTTGTCGAAATCACGGCAGCAAGTCTCTGTCACACCGATGTTGGAATTACTCGCGGCCAGCTTGAGGAATTATTCCCATTAGTAATGGGACATGAGGGCGCTGGCCGCGTGGCGGCCGTAGGCGAGGACGTCGAATCAGTTGACCCCGGCGATCAGGTGGTCCTCGGGCGGATCACCTGCGGCCGCTGTGAGTTCTGTCGCGAGGGGAACGGCCAACTCTGTTCCAAACGAACCGAGGCTCGTCGCAGCGGAACGCTCAGAACAGGCAACATCCGTTTCAGTAGGAACGGTGATCCGGTTCACCACTGTCACGGCGTGTCCTCGTTCAGCGAGTACACGCTCGTTACAGAAGAGGTCGCGATAGAGGTTGATGACAATCTCCCAGCGGAACAGGCGACGTTGCTGGGCTGTGGCGTCTTTACCGGGGCGGGTGCGGTCATGAACACCGCCGACATTGAAGCTGGATCGTCGGTCGTGGTGTTCGGTGCCGGCGGCGTCGGCCTCTCCGCAGTGCAAGGCGCCCGACTCCGCAGTGCAAGGGAGGTCATCGCTGTAGACATCGTTCAGGAGAAGCTCAAGATCGCCTCAGAGGTCGGCGCCACCCACACGATCAACTCCTCCGAGGAGGACGTGGTGGATCGCGTCCGCGAGTTTACCGACGGCGGCGTGGATTACGCGTTCGAGGTCGTCGGGAATCCACACGTTACCGAACAGGCGATCGAGTGTCTCACTCCGACCGGCCAGGCAGTTCTGGTGGGCGTTCCACCGTTGGGGAAGAGGGATATCTCGCTCGATCTCTACGATATGGTAGTTTCTGAGAAGGGCGTCGTCGGCTCATTCAACGGCTCGTACAGCCTGCCGCTGGCCATCCCAAAGCTCGCGGATCTGGCCGTGAAGGAAGATCTCCAACTGGAGCCGCTAATCACCGACCGAAAACCCCTCACGCAACTCAATGAGGCGATGCATAAATTAGAGACAGGGGCCGGAGTTCGCCAAATCATAGAACCCTAGCGATCCCTCGAGAGTATTGTTTCGGATCGGAAAACGAGAACCGTTGACTGGGCGACCCTCGCGACTAGTAGAGTTCCCGATCATGGATCGGTTCTAGATCGGCGAGGATGACCTCGTTCTCCAGCAATGTTCCGCAGCCCGGACAGTAGTATTTTCGGAACCCCATCGTAATTATTGGTGACTATTTTTAGTTGAGTTCGCCTCAGGTGTCGGATAAGTCACATCGAAGGATCGTTCGGTAATCGATCACAGAGATACGACCACATTCGGTCGATCGAGATATCGGCCAAGATCACGTCGTCGACGGTCGCCTCGAGAGTGTCTTGCGGCCCATCGAAATACGACGGCGTTCCGAGTTGCTCGGCCTGTATCTGATATCGAGCGTTCATTACCAAGTACACAGTTCCGAGAACCGCTTCTTTGAGGGATTCGCCGACGACGTTTGCTCCGTGATTCTCGAGCAATTGTGCCCGTTTATCACCGAGCGCCGCAGCCATTCGATCGCCTTCAGCCTCAGTGACGATGAGCGGGCCCATTTCCGTATCGTAATCAGAGAAGGACGGGACGCCTTCGTGGAAGAGCGCAGCGAGATGAAAGACAGGTTTGATCTCCGTATCGGTTGCAACGAACGGCATCATATCCGGTGCGTGATGGTGAACGACTGCATCGACATCGTCTCGGTTGCGGTAGATCGCTCGGTGAATCACCGTCTCGAGGTATGGTTGTTTGTCCTTGTTCTCGACGATAGTTCCGTCATACGTCATCGTCATGATGTCGTCTCGCGTAACGAGTTTCGGGCTCAGCGATCGCGAGATAAGC
Organism: Natrinema soli; assembly: GCF_028618695.1. The sequence continues at coordinate 13,317 of NZ_JAQIVI010000521.1, forward strand.
AACTTGTCGCCGTCAGGGTGTCGAACGCTTACGTGACCGAAACCCTCGATGATACCTTCGTTGGCGAGAACGCGATTGGCCGTTACGAGCTGGTCTTTCAATTGGGTAGTATTCTGCACGATACTCTATTGATAGCCATCACCTATCAAGATTTGGATGAGCGAATACTGTAATGGACCTATCGACCGTATAGTCTGCCAATCGACCTGCCGAGTTATTCGCGACAAACCGTAAACAGAGGATCGCAGAGAAGACTATTGTGAGAGCTGTCCAACGGACCATGTGTCGAGAAGTCTATCAGTAGGCGAGCCGACGGTGCTAACTGGTGTCGGCGAGAATGAGTGGCACGCGATCGGTGGCTGAAGATTCCGAGAGATCGAAACCGGTTACACTTCGACCTTGATGTCGTCTCCGTCGACGGTAACGTCGAAGGTACGCATCTTCTTCCCGGTCGCCGGGTTCTCGCCGGTTTCGAGATCGAATTTCCAGTCATGGCCGGGACATGTCATCCAGCATTCCTCCTGGTTTATCACCCCCGGACCGTCGGTGATACAGTGTTCCTCGTTGATCCGTTCTTGAGTGGCCGTATGGAGTCGCTGTGCTCGATGAACGCAGACGTTCTGGATTCCGTAGAATTCGCCGTCAATGTTCACGATCGCGATCTCAATGCCGCCGACTTCCACACCGAGGACGTCTCCTTCGAGGATTTCGTCGACGGATGCAACAGTGTGTTTCGTCATTGATAGCTGGTATTGGTGGTAGCTTGGTTGCGTTACAGCCGGTAGACTTCTTCGGCGTTCCCGCGGAACATGCTTTCCCTCAGATCGTCGCCGATGGCCGGATTGTCGAAGATCCAGGTCGGCGGATCGTTCGTACTGTGGGGCCAGTCCGTCGCAAACATCATCGTCTTTTCGGCCTGCTCGATCTCCAGCAACCACTCGTAATGGCGGGGATTGTCCGGGAGGCAGACTGGCTGCGTCGAGAAGTAAAAGTGATCGAACAGGTACTCGCTCGGCATTCGATCGAGGTACTTCTTGCCCTGATCGTACATCCGTTCGGCGAGTTGGATGTCTTCCGGCGTGTGCTGATAGAACTCGTCCAGTCGATACGCGACGAACGGAAGCCAATGATATCCGCCTTCCTGATAAACGACGTTAAGTTCGGGGTATTTATCGAATACTCCCGTCACGATCATGTTTACCGTGTTCATCATCGTGTGCATACAGGGAGCGAAACCGATCGCCTCGATCCACGTCCGAATCGAGCCGCCCATCGGCGTCGATGGATCGGGGTACGAGGCGACGTCCAGATGCATCGTCAACGGAAGGTCGAGATCGATCAGTTTCTCGAAGACTTGATCGTACTCCGGATCACCCAGCCGCCAGTATTTCCCAAACCACGCGTAGGCGCCGGCAACGTCTTTCTCGTCCCCAATTCGCTCTAGTTCTTCGACCGTCGCCTCGGGGTTCCAGAGCGGGATCATCATCTGGCAACGAACGTTCTCGTGGACGTTCGTGACGTTGTCGAGAACGTAGTCGTTGTATGCCCGACAGACCTCCTCTTTCATTCGCGGATAGTTCACCTGAGGGAGACTGTTCATACCAGGAGTGACCAGCGGTACGTCAGTCCCCATCTGCTCCATCATCTCGAGAATGTCCTCCCCGTCTTTTGCGGCGCCGTTCGAGTCAACACCGACGCCGCCACCCTCATTCCCCCAAGTGGGAAGCCAGTCGATCGCTTCGAACTGGTAGTGACCCAACGGACGATCTAGTTTGTCGACGATTCGATCGTCCATGTACGGGTAGAGATCTTCCAGCATCGAGAGGTCCAGATGCACGTCAGTATCGATAATGAACTCATCGTGGACCTCGTCGGGGATACCGGTGTTTTCGTTCGGTTGGAATTTACGAACCGACATAGCAGTTGTGAATGTGGACCATGTGGTCTTATAACATTTGGTTCTTTTCCTGATAGTAGAATGCCTCACGATACAAACAGAGGCACGATCACCATTTCGCATTACCGAATGCAAATGCTGGCCGATGTTCGAATACCGGGTTGCTCTGATAGTCCTAACTCAGAATGATTAGAAAACAATCATATAGGATGTGAGCAGATGATTCGGTATGGCCGAATGGCAATTTATATTATATTATTACAAAAGTATTGGTGTAAAACACGCGCCACCTCCTTGTGAGATATTCCCTACCGGGAGGCAATTGGGCCAATTTAAACGGCCGGGTATAAAGAAACCCGTCTTTTGAGGGAGTCATTCGGTAATTCCGAATAGTACTGTAGAGGATTTTCTGAACATTGGTGCTGATGCACACTAACACCCTATCATATAGTGATATTTTCAATATTTATTCTCAGTGCTTATCTTCATGGAAAGGTTTTTTATGTTCCTCGCAATATGACCACCAGTATGGGTAATGATAGAACCGTTAATCGTCGGTCAGTACTTCAGCGATCAGTTGCACTCGTGGGTTCCGCGTCCGTTATTGGGCTAGCCGGGTGTTTAGGCGGAAACGGTGGTGACGTCGATCCGGACGACTATCCCAACGGAGAGGTTGAAATGATCGTACCGTTCTCCACCGGTGGTGGATTCGACGAGTATACCCGACTTTCTGAACCGTACTGGGAAGAAGAATTAGGTGGCGATTTCGTCACCAGAAACATCGAAGGCGGCGGCGGAGCAACCGGCATCACGCAAGTGTACAACGCCGAACCGAACGGGCAAACATTCAGCATATACGACAGCTTCCAGGGAACGTCGCAGATGATTGGACGGGACGTCCCCTTCGACATCACAGAGATGAGTTACATCGGTTCAATAACTAATACGCCCGGTGCGTTCGTCGTTACTGAAGACGCTGATATAGACGACTGGGACGACTTCATCAACAGAATCGATGAATTCAACTTCGCAACGCAGGGCCAAGGTTCGTACGGACACACCGCAGTAGGAATACTGAGTCTGTATATCGACGAGATAGACGGAACCGACATTAATTACGTTCATTTCAATGGGACCGGTGAAGTGATCGCAGGATTAGAGCGAGGAGAAGCCAACGTATTCTATATTTCGACGATCACGTCGGGCGTCACCGTAGTCAAGTCCTTGGAAAACGCATCACTCTTTACGGTGTTCGAGACCGAGGACGAAATTGGAGGGTTCCTCGAGGAGGAAGGCGTCGAAACTGACTACTATTCGCCGGAATTAGACGTCGAGAACATCGAGGAATTCAACGAGTCCGCCTACGACCGCCGCTTCTTCTTGGGACCACCGGACGTTCCCGAGGAGATCCTGAAGATCCAACGAGACGGCTTCCAGTCGTTCATTAATGACGACGGATTTCAGGAAGAAATGCGAAATAGCGGTCGACCGATTATCAATCCTGGTGGACCAGACGCAGTCAAAGAATACGTGAATAACGCGTTCGAGACGCTTGATCAAGATGATCACAGGGAAATCCTCGAAAGCTATATGAACTGATCACCCCGCACGAACGATCTCTCCTGTCCTCGATCGCGCCAGTCGGGTCCTCGTTTCACACTAGCGGTTGAGTTCCGTCAGTGCTTCATCCAGCGGCAGATAATCAGATATATTTGAACTTATAGTGATTAGCAAATCTTATTGAGAAATCCACTGAGGTGATTGTCAATCCACGATGCAGCGGAACTCAGTTTCTCGGTCAGTTGGTCGAACAGTTCGTCAAGGAGTCTCCGGTACTCGTCTTCGCCGTTAACAATCAACGGCGAAGACTCCCACTTGAGACTCTTCCAGACAGGTTCGATTGGGTTGAGGTCCGGGGAACCAACCGGAAGGAACACCAGATCAATCCCGAGTTCATGAGCACGCTTGCGCGTGTGCTTGCAGACGTGTGACGAAAAGTTATCCAACACGAGCAGAATCCGCTTGCCGGGATTCTGCTCGCGGATCTCCTCGAAACACCCGCAGATTTGTTCTTTCTCCTGGTTCGGTGGGAACGACAGCACGCTCTCTCCGTTGAGCGCATAGAACCCGGCCGCTGGTGTATCGATTTTCACCAGCGGCCGGGTGATATGTGGGTCATCGACCGTGTACAGTCGCTGAGAGTTGTCCCATGGTTGTGGATGCGAGATATCGAAAAATCCCACCACAGTCCCGCCATCAGTACAGATGTCCTCATCGGTGCGCCACTCCTCTTCGTCGTCATCGTCGTCACTGTCGCGCTTATTGTGTGGCTGGTCGTGAGCATCCTCGTCGAACGCGTACTCGACGCGTTCGTCGAGGATCTCTTCGGCGTTGGCGGGTCGATCAGGCCGTTTTGTCCGAGGAATGGCGTAGGAAAGGCCGAGGTTGGATAGGAACGTTGGGAGGTAGTGTGAATGATATTCGACATCGAACTCCTCGTCGAGAAGGTGCTGAATCTCTTGTTTTTTCCACGGTTGTCTCTCACGCAGTCGATCGATGAATTCGTCTTGTTGGTCTTCGTCGAGCTTCGGGGGCCGACCGCCCCCGAAGTTCGGAGTGAGTTTGCCGAGGCCTCCTTCGTTCCAGCGGTTGACCCAGTTGGTGGCGGTGCCCTCAGATTTCCCAACGTCATCGGCAGCCTCCTTCAGCGTGGCACCCTTGTACAGCCGTTTGATGAACACGAGGCGTTCGAATTCCTTCTGATCGTCTGCCTCGCCGAGCAGACGATCCAGATCCTCTTCACTCAGGTGTCGCACAATTTTCTTCTCTCGGCCAGTCACTACACTAAAGAGATACTTCTGCTCAATAATTTTCCCGAATCACTATAGTTCAAATATATGTGACCAAAGATATATTATGAGGTGATTCCGTACTACACTGGTACCATGGCACAAATCACGCCTTCGTTCGAGGAGCCGAAACTACTAATCGATGGGGAACTCGTCGAAAGTAGCTCCGGGGAACGGTTCGAAACGATCAACCCTGCTACAGGAGAGCAACTCACAACGATTCCTCGCGGGACCGAACAGGACATTGATCGAGCAGTGAGTGCAGCGTCTGCTGCGCAGGAAGAGTGGTACTGGGAGATGACGCCGAAAGAACGCGGCGAAGCGCTCTTCGAGTTCGCCGAGTTACTCCGCGAGAACGGGGACCGATTGGGCGCGATCGACGCGGCGGATAGCGGAAACCCGTATGGGTAAATGAAGAGTGATGCGGCGATGGCTGCCGAGATCATCGAGTACTTTGCTGGGGTCGCAACGGAGATCAAAGGCGATACGATCCCGGTTTCGAACGACAATCTGAATTATACACTAGAACAGCCGTACGGGGTCGTGGGTCGGATCGTCGCCTACAACCATCCGCTGTTGTTCAGGGCGAGTAAAATTGCCGCACCGCTGATCGCTGGAAACGGTGTCGTCGGCTCTGTTGAATCGCTGTAAGGCGGTGGATTTCACTGTTTGACGGCACGTTTGATGTTGTAGACGACACACATCAGAGAAATTTCACGGAACTCTCGATACCAGCTACGCGCTCGCACGGCGTAGCCGAGCGAGCGCTTGACGGCTGAGTTGACGGTTTCGGCCATTGACCGCTGAGCGTACCGATCTTCATCAATGCGGGCGTTGTGTGCGTGATCGTACGGCGCGAAGATCCGGTGCTTGATCAGCGGGCGAATGTCGAGTTCACGGAGTCGTTCGCGGAGTTGTTGCTTGTCATAGCCCTTGTCAGCAGCCAGTGACTGCAGATCGCCCGCCGGAACGCGGGCGATCTGCTCACAAAGATCTGCGTCACTGCCTTCTAACGTCGTCGAACAGTGAAGGTCGAGTACAGCCTGCGTTGCTGTATCGACGAGCTTTGTGACTTTGAGCGTCTGGACGCGATAATTCGTTCGCTGGCAGTAGTGGCGGCTCACATGATCTCGCTCGTAGAATGTTGCGTCGATAGCAGCGTGATCGGATGGATCGTGTAGCTGCGCCGACTGGCGCAGCAACACTCGACAGACGCTCATGCTGATCCGGTCGAACGCCTTACACAACGTGGATGGCGAAGGGAGATCGGCCGCGTTGAGGCCGATCTCCCCGGTTATTTGTGGCATCTCCTTAAGCAGGTCAATCGTCATTCGGTAGGACGTATCGAGGTAAATCCGCAGACAATGCAGGGAAACGAAGGCATAGTCGGCGAACCCGCCGCCACCTTCCGGGGCGGCGGATTCGTCTCCATCGCCAGTAACGTTTTGAGCAATCGGCACAACTGCCTCAATGAAGCGGGAGATTTGGGTCATGAACAACTGAAGTCTCCCGCTTCAAGACCTTCGATTTAGCGAACCATTCCGCCGCCGTCTAGTGATTCAACACAGCCGAGCAATCACACCTACTTCTGCAGTTTATTTACGAACTTTGTTGTGATCTCTTGAATAGGAAGCAACAATTATACTGCTACGAGAGTATAAGACGAGTATGAAGACAGATCTAGCAAGGAGGTTGCACAGGTATTTGTCTCAACAGGTCGATCGCGCACTCCTCGTACTCTCCAACAAGTACTCTTCCACCGTCAAACGACGGTATTTCTTTGGGCGTGATCGCCTTTCGGTCCTACCGTTTGTCCCACACCGCCTCGATTGCGACGATGGATGGTATATTTGTGACGGGTGTGGTGTTCGCCACTCTACACATGACATACGAGCAGTCTATCAGTCTAATGGGAAACGTTTTTGCTTCCACTGTCACAAGAATGATCCTGAATCCTCACGACAGCACTATAAGCAGTTTTGGGAACCAGGTAAGTCTCCACGATGGCCCGAGGATCCACTTGGAGAAGACTGATAGCAATGATATTTCCATTTGCGTTCATCTCGATGTCGTTCGGTGCCGCCCGCTCTATTGACCTCAGTGTCTAGAAGCACTCGACCGATGATAGTTCTAATGCACTGGAATTTCAACCGTCAGTGAATAGTCGGTCGTAGGCCCTGGTTCGATCTTCCGGTGGCTTCGGCGTCATCAGTGCAACGGTGACCATCGTAATGAGCTGAACGATAAGTACCGGCATGAACTGGAGGAAGCCGAATGTGTACGCCTGTGGGATGACGCCTAATTCGAACGCCCAATGTCCGAGAAATCCGATCACCAAGCCGGTACCGGAGGCGTACTTGTTCATTCGCTTCGAATAGATCGCGCCGATAATGGGGAAAAACATCAATGCGTATCCAGTAAATGTGAATATCGTTGTATCGATTACCGATTCACGCGTGAGTTGAGCCCCAATGTACGCCGTAAGCAAAAGCAGCAAGATGAACCCGCGTGTAATGAGAACCTCGGCGCGTTCGGTTTCAAGGTCAGTAAACGGACGAAGGATATCCTCAGTAAACATCGTTCCAAGTGTGAGCGACTGACCGTCGAGCGTTGACATCATCGCAGCGAGAATACCTGCAAGTGCCAATCCGACCACCCAAGCAGGGAAGTTCTGTTGAATGAGCATCGGCAACACGAAGTCCGGAGTCGAGAGGTTAGGAAGTTGCCCTAGCCCCCAGAATCCGATCAACACAGCAGGAACCCACGCCAATATGATGATGATTGGATACACGATCGCCGTTCGATTCAACTGCTTCACTGACCTACCTGTCATATATCTAATAAATAAATGTGGGAGTATAAATGTTTCAATCGAAACGAGGATACCGACCGAGAAGTATTCCCTTGTTTGGAGAGGAGCAATATCGGACCGGTTGACCATCTCGGGAGCCGTCTGTAATGTCGCATCGGTTGCTACTTCAAACCCACCAAGTCGCAATGGAATAAGGACAAAAAAGGCGAGAAGAACGATCAGGAGAACCGCCCCTTGAAAGGCGTTCGTCCATCCAGTACCCCGCATTCCACCGCTGTAGACGTACATGAAGACGATAGCGACGATTATCAGCCCGCCTGCCCAGTACGGGATAACGCCATCGGTTAGCGCTTCGAAGACAATACCTGCACCTTGTACGCCGACCAAGAGATATGGAACTGTCCAAAACGTGAACAGGACGGTCACAAGGATACCAAGATATTTCGATTTCCAGCGGTGATTAATCAGTTGCGCCGGCGTGATGTGACCAAACTCTTTCCCGGCGAGCCAGATACGACGTCCGGCGGTTACTATCAACACGGAGAAGATGAACGGAAAGAGACCAACGAAATATCCGAATGCATTGGGTCCAATGTTGTATGAAAGCCCCGGTGCACCGATCATCGTCACAGCAGACATATTCGTGGCGAACAACGCGGCTATCAGTACGAGAGTACCGAAGGACCGGCTCGCCATGAGATAGTCCTCGCGCGAATTGCCGGTCTGTTGTGCAGCGTACCAGCCGACACCCAGTACGATAACAAGATAGATCACGACAATGGCCAATATCAACACGATGTCAGGTGAAAGTGCAGCCATAAGCTATGTTTCCGTGGTTGATGGGGACTCGGATGTCGGTGATTCTTCCGTTTGGTCGGTCGGACTATACTCATCGGGAGTAGCAGAAACAACTGTCGTTATCCAGTAAACAATGACGGAACCGACGAGAAGAAAGGAAATGTCGTATGCGAGTTGTACGGGCAACCATCCGAACAGCAAGCCGGCATCCATGAGTCCGAGCAGCTCAGACTGATGCAGTATCACCATCAGTATCACAACCACTAGTACTGTGGCACGATCCGCTGACTGTGGGAACCACACGCTGTCTCCAAGTGGCATGGGAGTCCGGTACAATTGTCCGGTGTAAAAACTTATTGATTATTGTATGAGATGTTCCAGTGCTTCAGGAAGAGGAGCATGAGCACTCGGAGACCGTTTAGGGATTTGTCTTCAGCCTCGTTCGCTACTACGTTTGCTCCTAGCCGGTGGACATCAGTGGACGGTCGCGGACGATGGCCGTTCTGAGTAGGGCCTCTCGGTACACTGCACTTCGGTGAAATGCTATGCGACATGGAATGGTTTGTCGGATCAACACTGTCGAAGCGGTCAAAACGGAAGACAGGAAGACCGCCTCCAGAATCTCTCGTTGTATTGCTATTGATGTCGCGATTCCGATTCCGACGTCGGTTAGCAGCTCGGTACGACCAGGTGATCAGATCCCAAGCCATCTCTCCCCGTCTTCGACTTTAACGTTGAGCGTTCCGATGTGTTTCCCGGACACCTGGTATTCGCCCGTTTCTAGGTCAATTGTCCAGAACCTGCTTGAGAATGACATCGAGTACAGCGGCGACGAGTCACCACGCGTCGACGCCTCAGCCAGCGGTCCGGCGACGAGTAGACCTTGTCGGTCACTAACGAGGATATCGGTATCGATCCCGAGGTCCAAGAGCGCATCTTCGAGGGTTCCAGCGGCTCCACACGGAGGACGAATACGCCAGCACGGAGTCGGCCTTGTGCTGTGCAATCGAATCGTCGAGCGTCATGGGGGCAAGATTAAGGTTGACTCGACACCGGGTGAAGTGCGACATTCTCGTTTACGCTCCAGAATTCGGACAAAGAATCGCCCGGTTCGAGGGACCTGAATAGCCTATAGATAACTCTCTGCTGGATACAGTCTCTGTATTCAACACCCGACTCTTTTCATCCGAAGCCAAGCCTAACCCCGTCGATGCGAGACCCACAAGAAGACTTGTTCCTCGTCGAAGCGCTGGCCGAACACCACACTGACCGAATGGACGGCCAACCAGAACGGGCGAGCAGAGCGTGGGCGCTGGCCGGTGAGATTGCCACAAGTCATGGACTTGAAATGGAGAATGTGCTTCGGAAGCAGAAATAGCTATAGACTGAATTCCCTCTTTCTCGATACTCACATACTGGTCAGTGCGAATAGGTTTTAATGCAGTGTGAACATCCCCATGAACTGTGTGAAACTTGTAACATAACGGCTGAATACTCGCTATCGAGATACGGGGAGTCAGAACGCTCACTGTTTTTGCGAAGGCCATGCTCTCATGTGAATAGCGAACTTGAGGACGCCGAAGCCGTTGAAGTTCTTTCATCGAGCAAGTTCGAATATGTATCGCCGAAGGAGTAACTGCCGACTCCTTCGTTTCGCGTACGGTATCTAGAAGGTGTTTGACGTTAGTTTTCGGGAAGATCGTGCTGGTGGAAGGAGTGTTCATTTCTGTATAGCATTTTACACTTTATCGAACTTTGGCTACCTATCGCTCCTATACGGTATATCTTGGTTGTCCACTATAGTAGTCATTAGAAATAATTACTCATCTTTGGGGTCGAGAGTTGGTTGAGGGCGTTGTCGATCGCTGTTGTAAGCTGAGTAAGTGACTCAAAGAATCGGTTACTGAGAGCCGCTTGCAGTTGTCTCCAGCACTCTTCGACCGGGTTTAGTTCAGGAGAGTACGCCGGTAACGTGACGAAGGCGAGGTCGTCACGGGCCGCTAGGTCCGTGACGGCCGACGCCTGGAAATACGGCGCACCATCTAGTACGACGATCAAATCATCTTTAAACTCTTTACATAATGCGAGAATGAAATGTTTTGCGTGCTCGGCGGTCACGTACTCTTCGAACCGAGAGAAAAAGCGATCACCGTCCTCGGTGATCGCGCCCAAAAGGCACGTCCAGTCGCGTTGTCCGGATGATTTGACAGACGGTCGCGTGCCGCGAGGAAACCACGCGGCACGCGGGTCGACTTGGACGGATTTCTTGGTTTGATCGATACAGACTACCGTGGCGTCCATCTCCCACCGCTTTTTTTGAGCTCCTCGCGGAATGTCTCTTGCTCGTCAGCATCAGCCTCGGCGGCTGTACGGCGTGGATTTTGATGGCTCAATCCCGCTTCTTTGAGCAACCGCCGGCAACTCGGGATTGAGTATTCGACGTCGTACGTTTCGTTGAGATACTGCTGGACGAGCGCCGGCGTCCACGCCGGCGCGTCGATACCAACTTCTTCGGGTGATTCGTGGACAGTTTCTTCGAATTCTCGTTGCTCTTCTTCTGAGAGCTTCCGTTTTCTCCCAGATCGGTGAGCATCAGTTACGGCACGCTCAAGCGACTCGTCGGTGTCGAGTCGCTTGAGCCAGCTATAGATTGTCCGTCGCTGAACGTCGTACCACTCGGCTAGTTCAGTCTGCGTGACGCCGTTTTTGTACGCTATTGCCGTAAGAGTCGTTGCGTCGGCTTCTTTCCCTCCACGTTGTCGAGGGCATCTTGCAATTCCTCGACAGAGATCTTGTCGAGATGATCCACTACGTTTAGCAACACTCTTTGAGTAGAAAGTTTTAACGGTTACTATAGCGACAACCCAGTACACGATATCTATTAGTGACTGTCATAAATACAGAGAAGTACGAAAATGACGATCTTAGAATGCACCCAACCCGGAGTAAACGACCTTCTCAAGCGGGTGAGGCGATGAGTAGCGAACGAATCCGCTGGTCACACAGATCTCTCGAGGAACTCCAATCGTTTTGGAACAAAGAAATCGAACCGAAGCTGCGACGCGCCGGCCACGATCTCGACGAGCGGCCGACCTATCAGGACTTACTCGAGGTGGGCTACGGCGGGCTAAGGATGCACTCCGCGAACAGCACGACACGACGCTTTCGGAGTTCTGCCGGTCGGTTGGCTACTTTGAAGCCGATGATTCGGGGTCCTACCCATGGGCATCGACGACGAAACCGCCGTCGACGAACTCGAGTCCTACGTCCGCACGCTCGAACGATGTCGCAACCTCGCTGAAAGTACGGTGACGACGAAACGGTCCCGACTTGCTACCTACACACGCTTCTATCGGGATATCCACGGCCGGGTCAACCTCGTTGATCGCCTTGGCGAGCCCACACCAGGCCGACGAGATTGAACACGTCCTCGCGGTGTTCGACGAACTCGACCGGGATCTCGAGAGCGCTGAGTCGAAGCTTCGATACCTCGGTGATGTCTCGCAGTTCTACGAGCACCTCCAGCGTTGCAGGAAGGCCACGTACAACCCCGCAGATATGATTGAATGGAGTACACGGGTGGGAACGCACAGAACCCAATAACGCCGCCCTCTCAAGCGCTACACCGACCCTGACCTCGAGTCCAAAAACGACCGTCGCGGCTGGCTGGGGCTGTGTTTGGGTGGGTTCGGGGATGACGGACTCGTGAATCAGATATCGCTAGCGAATGGCCGCTAGAGGTCGGGTTACTTTCTGTTTAGACGATGAAAAGTGTCTCATGGCCTCGTGCGAGCGTGAGGAGTGCCTCAACGAAGACACGCATGTGATGATCTACAATCCTGTGGGTCATGAGCGATCGACCAAGTATTACTGCGAGACTCACGCGGAGGTGGCTGCCGACGAAGCGATAAATGACAGTGCGGCAATCTCTTCCACGGTCCTGAGCCGTTCGGTTGTGAAAACTGTCGCCGACAGACTCATTCGTTTTCGAACACACTCGTATTGTCTTCACCCAGCTCGCTCGCTTCGATGTGCGAGTACATTTCGGAGGTCGTTTTCGGGTCGGCGTGTCGAAGTGTCCGTTGGGCGCGTTGCGCACCATGTTCCTTATACAGTGTCTCACCGACGCCACGACGAGCGCCATGCAAGGTCAGATACTCGCCGTCGTCGACATCCAGACCTGGCACCTTGGCCTCTTTTGAGAGTCGTTTCAACAGCGTTCGCGTGCCGGAGGTGCTCATCGACGGCGGTTCGATCTCGTGTTCGAAGACGAACGCCAACGGGTTGCCGTCTGGACGGTCGTGCTCCGATGTATCAATCCGATCATACAATGACGGCGGATGACGGGAGGGAAAAACCGGCCACGATTCGGCGGGCGGGTCGACGAGCGTTCGCAGCCGTTGTAGCGGGCCGATTGTCTGGCCCGTAAGTCCGACCTCTTCTCTGTCCTGACTCTTTCCGAAGACTTCGATAATGCCGTTTTCAAAGTCAACGTCTGACCATCGAAGGCCGTTGCGTCGGTCTACACGCCTGTCGGCCAGCACCTCCGCACCACGGACGCCCGTGTACGCGAGGACGTAGACCAGTGCCCGATCGCGCACTTCTTCGAACGCAGCGGTGCCGTCGGTGTCGATCGCTGCTCGAGCGCGTTCGTCGACGTAGTCGGTGATCGCCTGGCGCTGTTCGGGTGTCCAGAACTGTTGGTCGCTGCTACTCGTCGTGGCCGACGGGAGCGGGCCTTTCGCTCGCTCTTTCTCTGCTGGGTTCTCCGGGAGATACTCGACTTTCACGGCCCACGAGAGCAGCGCCGAGACGTAGTTGTAGTATGTGCGGGCCGTCGACTCGGCGATCCCGGTGTCTCCGCGAGCCCGTCGCTCAAGATACGAGGCGTAGTGACGCATCGTCAGCGGCGTCACATCGGCCAGCGTCTCCTCGTCACGGCCGTCGAGCCAGTCGTCGGTCCACTTTTTGAGGATGTACTCGAGGTTTGACCCATAGTTTCCTTTCTTCTCGGCTACGAACTCTTTCCGGGCGGCTACGAGGGTGATTTCCTCGGTTGAACCCTCGGAGTTGCTGTTTATCATCGACTCGGCTTCCCAGAGGGCGTGGACCCTGAAAATAGTACCGTACATTATTGGTCTAATGTACTGTGCCGTTTCAGACAGAACAGACTAGAGTTACAGGCTATGAGAGTGGATATATCGGGAGATACTGGGTGTTTTCACATTCTCATAAACCGGATAGCGCTGTACAGACTGTGCGCGAAAACTCCACAACTTCGGGATCTCAAGTTCTACAAACCACCATACAGCTGACACCCGTTACGATCGTCCTCAGAGAAGCTGTTTGAAAAAGAATCTATTCTTCGTCTTCCGAGGCAACAGCGCTCATAGCGTCCATTCCTTGCTGAATCGGATGCTCTTCGTAGAGCTCCTCGCTTCGCAGAAACCCATCTGAGAGAATGTTATCTTCCATACCGCTCTCGTAGACAACCCTCCAGCCGTGACCTGCTTCGTAGGTCACGGCTGTCACCCAGTCGTAGCCAATAAACATCGCAGTGTCCATAACCATCCCGTGTTCTGGATCAAATTTCGTCGTCTGAGGCATTATTGACTGGATGCTCTCGTGTCGTTCGAGTGCGTCACGCTCAGTATCCTTGAGTGGGCGGTCTGGAAGCGATTCAACAAGGGATCCATCTTGAGCCATACTCCAAGTAGCTCTTGGCGCGTAAATAACCGTTTGGCGTGGGTCCAAATGTGGTGCCCTAATGGGGAGTCTCTCCTTCGGTTTCAGTATCTGGACTGACTGTTAATGGTATCTAACATCACTCCTGCAGGTGACGACGATGCCCCCGCTTTGGCGGGGGCGATCGTCATCCACGCCAAGAAGGTCTGTGAAACAGCTGATCATCTCTGGCGTGTACTTGGAGACGTCTCGATTCCCGTGGATGGACTA
>NZ_JAQIVI010000522.1 GCF_028618695.1 Natrinema soli
AGACCGTTGGCTGCCGCGACCGGATCGATCGGGACCACGAACGCGCTCGCGACGAACGCGACGACGGCGGCCGAGACGAGGAGTTTGGCACCGACCTCCGCGAGCCGATAGCCGCCGCCCGCGAGTCCCAGCGCGAGGATCACCGCCCAGAGCACGCCCCAGAATTGTGGATCGGTCAGCGCGGCGGTACCGACTCCCGCGCTTTCGACGATCGTCGCGCTCACGCCCGCCAGCGTCTTCATGATGACGAGTTGGGCGAGCCCCGCGGCCAGTACAACATCGACCACGAGCACCCAGGCCCAGAACGAGCCGAGGTGGCGCTCGACGACCGCGACGATCCCCCCTTCGGTGAGCAGGCCCAGCCGCATCGCGAGGTACTGGCCGACGGTGCCCAGAACGGCCGATAACACGACGACCCACAGCAGCGCGTAGCCGAAGCTCGCACCTGCAACGAGCAGACTGGCCATCGTCGCCGGACCCGCCGCGATCGCGCCGGCGAGCCACGTCGGCCCCAGTCGATCAAGTACCATCCTGATTCGCCCCGTTTCGGCCGTCTGCTGCTCGGTTGCCATCGGCCTCTCTTGCGAACTAATCTATATAACTCCGTGGTATTCCTTGGTGGCGGCCGGCCGAATTCTCTCTTCCTCTGTATCGCGAGATTACTCAGGCTGCCAGCTCGGATTCTCCCGCGGCGGGCTGAAGATGTCGACGCCGCGGACCGTCTCGTCGCCGCGATTCTCGGCCGCGTGGGGCTGCTCGCCCGGAATCGCGTAGGAATCACCGGGACCGCAGACGACCTCCTCGCCATCGGTGATGAACGTCAACTCACCCTCGTACAGAAAACCGGTCTGTTCGTGGGGGTGGCTGTGCTCCTCGACGACTGCGCCAGGCTCGATCTCGAAGTGCTGGACGTTCATCGATTCCGTACCCGCCATCAGCGCCAGGTGGACCCCGTCGACGGCTTCCGACGGCTCGAGGTCGGTCAGGGAAACGCGTTCCATACGCCTCGAGAGGAGACGGAGCGCCTAATAGTTCCGCCGGTGGGTCGCCCGTTCACTTCCGCTCCGGTTGCCGAAGGTTGAACTGCCGGGGCGGCCCACTGCCGGACATGTACGCCGTCGTCGGCTGTAGCGAGTGTTCGAACCTCTGGATCATCGAGGGCCGCTCCGACACGACCCAGTGTCCCCGCTGTGGCTCTCGGAGGGGCTACGAGAAGCGCAAGAAGTTCGTCGAGACCGACGACGCCGCCCACGCCCGCGACGTCCGCGCCTCGATGCTCGCGAACCGGCAGGGGGAGGGCGAAGCCTTCGCGAAACTCGACTCCTTCGCCGAACTCGAGGACGACGTGGCGGACGGCGTCGTCGACGACGAGGAGTACCTCGAGGGATCCGGACTGGACGTCGAGGCCGTCGAGGCGGCCGGCGACCGTGACCC
>NZ_JAQIVI010000523.1 GCF_028618695.1 Natrinema soli
CGATGGCGCGCTACTGCGCCGGCGAGGCCAAGGAGGGCGTCGCGATGGGCGGCGCGCTCTCGCTCGTCCCCGAGGGCCGGATGGGCGAGGTCAGAGACCGGCTCGAGGCGGTCTGTGCCCGGCTGGGGATCGAAAGCGACGGCGGTGAGTCGGGTGCAGAAAACGACGAAGGCAGTGACGGAGCCGAAGAGGGAACCCGTGGACCCTGATTCGATCCGGACCGCGGAGCGGGTCCCTCACGGCGGCGAATCCGACCGCGACGTGCTGGACTTCTCGGCCAACACGAACCCGCGTACTCCCGACGGCGTCGCGGACGTGTACGCCGGCGCACTCGAAGCGTCCAGTCGCTATCCGGACGACGACTACCCGGAGTTCCAGGCCGCCGCGGCCGCGTTCGTCGGCTGCGATCCGAACCGAGTGATTCCCACGCCGGGCGGACTCGCTGCGATCCGGCTGGCGATGGAAACCGCGCTCGAGCCGGGCGACGAGGCGCTGGTTCCCTATCCGAGCTTCGGCGAATACGCCCGCGAAGTTCGGCTACAGGGAGCGACACCGCGATTCGTTCGCTACGACGAGCTGTGCGAGATCGGGCCGACCGTGCTCGAGGCGTCCGCGCTCGCGGTGATCTGCACCCCGAACAATCCCACCGGGGATGCGATCGATTCGGACGCGCTCGAGGCGTTCGCGGCCCGCTGTGCGGATACGGACACGACGCTCCTGGTCGACGAGGCGTTCCTCGGCTTCACCGACCGCTCGTCGGCGGCCGAACTCGAACTGGAGACCGTCGTCGTCGCGCGCTCGCTCACCAAGCTGTTCGGCCTGCCGGGGCTCCGCGCCGGCTTCGCCGTGGCGA
>NZ_JAQIVI010000524.1 GCF_028618695.1 Natrinema soli
CAGGGCGGGTGCGATCGCGACCTTCACCGGCCGCGTCCGCGCGAAAGACGGCGCGGACGACGCGCGCACCCAGCACCTCGAGTTCGAGAAGTACGAGGGCGTCGCCGACGAGCGGATGGCAGCCCTCGAGGCGGATCTCGAGGCTCGAGACGGCGTCTTCGACGTCGAACTCTATCACCGGACGGGTGTCGTCGAGGACGGCGAGGACATCGTCTTCGTCGTCGTCCTCGCCGGCCACCGCGAGGAGGCGTTTCGGACCGTCGAAGACGGTATCAACCGCCTGAAAGACGAGGTACCGCTGTTCAAGAAGGAAGTCACGGTCGAGGACGAGTTCTGGGTCCACGATCGGCCCTGATCGTTCTATTCGTTCGTCGTTTGGAGTGAATCTGTGAAACGGTCGGAAAAGACGAGGTTGCATTGATCGGAACGGTGTGACCGGAAATAATACGTTACGCGCGGTTTTAAAACATCTCGTCGGTCATCCTCGCCCGATTAACTGTCTTGTAAACGAGAATAAAATGAGTATTACCCCCCAGATCGCTGAACACAATCAAAACACCGCTAACCATCCTTCCTTTATAACAGATAGCCCCCACAAGGAGTGACTGTCGATGAGCACGACAGCCCAACCCTCCACGGAAAGCAAAGAACACCGCCTGAAACACTACCTGCGCGAACGCGCCGAAGACGGCGAACTGTACTTCAAAGGCAAGTTCATCGCGGACGATGTCGGGATGTCCCCCAAGGAAATCGGCGCGCTGATGGTCAAGCTCTCCGATTCCGTCTCCGACCTCGAGATCGAGAAGTGGTCGTACACGAGCGCGACGACGTGGCGTGTCGCACCCGCGTAACGGCCGTTTCGATCGCCCCGGCTGAACCGCCCGGACGACAGTCCCCGCCCCCTCGCTCCGCGCTGGCGCGTCACCGACGCGATCCGGCGCAATCATCCTGACTTCCGCCCCGCCGACGCTTCGATTTTCGCCGTCTCACTCACCTGTTCTCCGTGCGACCAAGACGGTTCCTCGCGTTCGCAGGCCATCGAATCGTCGGCCGAGCCGGTACCCGGAAAAACGGACGGCCCTGCCGACGGCAGTCGATTTATACCCGGCGCTACTGAATCACACGTGATGGACGACGTCGACCGGTCCGGATTCGGCGCGGCGAACCGGGGCGACCGCTCGCTCGAGGACGGGCCGCCGATCGATCGGATCGAGACGGTGTTCGCGGTTCACGAAGCGCGTCGGGAAGACGGGCAGATCGTCTACTACGGGGATCCGTTGACACACCCCGAGCGGGTGGTTCGGGAACTCTGGCCGGTTTTCCGCGAACGCGGGTACGACGCCGATCTCGAGCGACGCCGCGGCGAGTACGCGATCGTGGCCGAGCCGACGACCGTGGGGATCGACGGGATCCCGTGGACGAACATCGTGCTGTTCCTGTTGACGGTCGGTTCGACGCTGTTCGCGGGCTCGTTCTGGTACCAGCTCGATCCGTTCGCCGATCCGGCCGTAATCTGGCAGGCCTGGCCGTTCACGGTGGCCATTTTGGGGGTTCTTAGCGTCCACGAGATGGGTCACTACGTCATGAGCCGGTACCATCAGGTCGACGCCTCGTTACCCTACTTCATACCAGTGCCGACGCTCATCGGGACGATGGGGGCGGTCATCACCCTGAAAGGTCGGATGCCGGATCGAAAGGCGCTGTTCGATATCGGCGCTGCCGGCCCGCTGGCCGGGCTGGTCGCGACGGTCGTCGCGACCGTGATCGGACTTCACCTGCCGCCGGTTTCGGTCGACCCCGCGTTACTCCAGAACCCCGACGCGGTTCGGATCGAACTGGGCTATCCGCCGCTGCTCGAGTTGCTCGCGGCCGGCTTCGACCAGCCGCTGTACCGGAACGATCCGGCGAACGGGGTGAACCCGGTCGTCATCGGCGCGTGGGTCGGGATGCTCGTCACCTTCCTCAACCTGATTCCGGTCGGTCAGCTCGACGGGGGCCACATCCTCCGGGCGATGGCCGGCGAGTTGCAGGAGACGATCGCGGCGCTGGTTCCGGGCGCGCTGTTCGCGCTCGCCGCGTACCTTTACTACGTCGACGGCTACAGCGTGAACACGGTCCTGATCTGGATCATCTGGGGATTCTTGACCGCGCTGCTCGCCTCGAAGGGGCCCGCCACCCCGGTACGGGACGAGCCGCTCGGCCGCGGTCGGTTCCTCCTCGGGACCGTGACGTTCGGCCTCGGACTGCTCTGTTTCATGCCAATTCCGGTCGTGATCGTGGGGTGATTCGCCTCAGGTTTCCGTCCCTCTGATCGACGTTACCCATCCTCAGCCGTGCGTATAGCCGCGATCCGCGAGCGGCTCGCCGTCCATCGTGAGTCCGTCCTCGGCCTCGCATACGACACCGACCACCGACAGCGAGACGTCGGCTCTCTCTCGTACAGCCGCCAGTGCGTCCTCGGGGAGCGTCGCGACGAGTTCGAAGTCCTCGCCGAAGGTGGTCGCGAGCTCGAGCGCTTCGTCGTCGCCATCAGTGACCGCGCGGACGACGTCGTCGATCGGAATCGAGTCGGACTCGATCGTGAACCCGCAGTCGCTGGCCTCGGCGAGCTGGTGGAGCGATCGGGCGAGCCCGTCGCTCGAGTCCATCATCGCGGTCGCGTGGGGAGCAAGCGCCCGGCCGGTCGCGATTCGGGGCTCGAACCGAAAGAGGTCGTTCGCCCGCTCG
>NZ_JAQIVI010000525.1 GCF_028618695.1 Natrinema soli
TCGACGCACTGCGAGCTGCGATGCCGGACGTCAGTCTCGCGAACATGCCCGACCACGACCGTCAGCACCTCGAGGGCGGGCTGGTCGGCTTCCTGGCCTACGACGCGGTCTACGACCTCTGGCTCGAGGAGGTCGGCTGCGAGCGGCCCGACTCGCGGTTCCCGGACGCGCAGTTTCTCCTGACGACGAAGACGCTGGCGTTCGACGAGCGCGACGGCACGCTCTCGCTGGTCTTCACGCCCGTGCTCGAGGCCGACGACGACCCGGACGAGATCTACGACGCGCTCCGGGACGAAGCCGCTGCGGTGGCGGCAACGCTGCGCGAGGCCGACCGGCCCGAGACGGGCGGGTTCGTCCGCGAAGACGAAATCTCGGGTTCCAAGGCGGAGTACGAGGAGAGCGTCCGTCGAGCCAAAGAGCACGTCCTCGACGGGGATATCTATCAGGGCGTCATCTCCCGGACGCGGGAACTCCACGGCGAGGTCGATCCGCTCGGCTTCTACGAGGCGATGCGGGACGTGAACCCGTCGCCGTACATGTACCTGCTCGATCACGACGAGCTCACCGTCGTCGGCGCCAGCCCCGAGACGCTGATCTCCGTCCGCGGGCGCGAGGTTATGTCCAACCCCATCGCCGGCACCTGCGACCGCGGCTCGAGCCCCGTCGAGGACCGCCGCCTCGCGGGCGAGATGCTGGCCGACGGGAAGGAACGCGCCGAACACACGATGCTGGTCGATCTCGCGCGAAACGACGTTCGCCGGGTCTCGGAGCCGGGATCGGTCCGCGTCGACGAGTTCATGAACGTCCTCAAGTACAGCCACGTCCAGCACATCGAGTCGACGGTGACTGGCGAACTGGCCGCCGACTCGGATGTTGCCGAACCGCGTTCGGCAAGCCGGAAGACGGCGTCTCCCGACGCCTTCGACGCGACGCGAGCGGCCTTCCCCGCTGGCACCCTCTCGGGCGCGCCGAAGATCCGGGCGATGGAGATCATCGACGACCTCGAGTCCGACCCCCGCGGTCTCTACGGCGGCGGCGTCGGCTACTACTCGTGGACCGGCGACGCGGACTTCGCGATCGTCATTCGAACGGCGACAGTGGAAGACGAGGGTGATCAAGATCGGATTACGGTCCAGGCCGGCGCGGGCCTCGTCGCCGACAGCGATCCCACCGCCGAGTACGAGGAGACCGAGCAGAAAATGGGCGGCGTCCTCGCCGCGCTCGAGAAGATCGAATTGCCGGCCAGTGACGATGACTCGAGTCCGGACGACGAACCCGACGCGACGGCGGAGGTGAGCCGATGAGCGCGACCACGACCGACGAGACGGACGCCGTTACGGATGGAGATGAGAACGGGAACAGGGGCGCGGACCCGATGACGGTCCTGTTCGTCGACAACTACGACTCCTTTACGTACAACCTCGTCGAGTACGTCAGCCAACTGCCCGGCACCGAAACCGAGGTCCTGAAGAATACGGCCTCGCTCGAGGCCGTGCGCGCCGTCGATCCCGACGCGATCGTTATCAGTCCGGGGCCGGGTCATCCGAAAAACGACCGCGATGTCGGCGTCACGATGGACGTGCTCCGGGAGATCAGCCCCGACGTGCCGACGCTCGGCGTCTGTCTCGGCCTCGAGGCCGCCGTCTACGAGTACGGCGGGACGATCGGCCGTGCCCCCGAACCGATCCACGGGAAGGCCTCCGCGGTGGACCACGACGGCGGCGGCGTCTTCGACGGCCTCGAGCAGGGCTTTCGCGCCGGCCGGTATCACTCGCTGATCGCGACCGAGGTCCCCGACTGTTTCGAGGTGTCGGCGACCGCGGAACACGGGGAGCGGACGCTCGTGATGGGCGTGCGCCACCGCGAGCATCACCTCGAGTGCGTCCAGTTCCATCCGGAAAGCGTGCTCACGGCCGTCGGACACGATATCATCGAAAACTTCCTCGAGTCGGTCTGAGCGGCGGACCGACCGCGTGCTGCGGCAGGGGTGTTCCGAGCGCGAACAGCGCGGGACGCCGGCGGTCTAGAACGGCAGAAACGACAGGTCGGTGAACCCGGCGGCATAAAGTCCGGCGAGGACGACGGCGGCCACGATGCCGATGCGGACGGCCAGTTTGATCGCGATTTTGATTGCGACGACGGCGACGGCGAAGGCAGCCAGTCCGGCCAGTACGAGGAGGATCGTCGGCCCCGATGTCAGTGCTTCGATCATATGCGACCCCGCGTGCTGCAGGGACGTAATCTTTCTGGATATCATGAATGACTCTCGACAGTGACTGACTCGAACAGTGACCGGATCGAGCGGCGCTGTCCGGTCGACGATTCGAATCACTCTGAAAGAGAAAATCACACGAATGCGACGGGTTCTCGTCGTTTACACTCACTTTCAGTCCGGTCTGAAAATCGTTAAGGCGGTCGGCCACGTAGGACGTAGTGACCAGAAAGACGGCCGTTTCGGCGGTCGTGAGAGAACACAGAAACGATAGGTTACAGAGACATCTTTGCAACCAAATTTGCAGTAGTACAAGAAAAGTAGGACAACAACACCACGTTTTATGATGGATGCATGAATACCGAACCTTCGTTACGAATGATGAGAGCAACGACCCGGATTGACGCCAGAATCGGTGTGCGCCAGCGGTGTAACGACGAGGCGATTCGCGCATGAGCGATGTCGAGCTCTCCGCGGCGGATCTGACGCTCCCGATCAAGCGCTCCGACGGGGACACCTTGGCGGAGCGATTGACAGAGAACGCCTACGAGAACATTCTGCCGGCCCGCTATCTGCGGAAGGACGCCAACGGCGATCTGATCGAGACGCAAGAGGACCTCTTCGATCGCGTCGGCACGAACATCGCGCTGGCCGAAGCCGTCTACGAGGCCGAGAAGCGCGACCTCGAGATCACGGTCACGCCCGACCAGCTGAAGCCAGACCACCCGCGACGGGACGAGCTCGTCGCGGAAGTTTTCGGTGAGGGAGTTACCGCCGAAGACGATGTCGAGACGGTCCTGACCGAACGGAACGTCAACAAGTTCGCCTACGACACGATCGTACCCGAACTCCCCGACGAGGTACGCGACCACGTCGAGGACGTCGCCGAGACCTTTACGGACGGAATGGAGTCGCTCTCCTTTATGCCGAACTCGCCGACCCTGATGAACGCCGGGAACGAGCTCCAGCAGCTCTCGGCCTGTTTCGTCATGAGTCCCGACGACGACCTCTCGGACATCCACGAGACCGCCAAGAAGGCGGCCGAAGTCTTCCAGTCCGGCGGCGGCGTCGGCTACGGCTTCTGGCAGCTCCGACCCTACGGCGACTCGGTCGGCTCGACCGGCGGCATCGCGTCGGGCCCGATCACCTTTATGCGGACCTACGACCAGCTCTGCGAGACCATCGCGCAGGGCGGGACCCGCCGCGGTGCCCAGATGGGCATCATGCGCGTCTCCCACCCCGACGTCATCGAGTTTATCCACGCCAAGAACAAGGACGTCTCGCTCGCTCACACGCTGCGGCTGAACGACCCGGACGACTACACCTACACCACCTTCTCGGAGGCGCTCGAGGAGGCCCGCGACCTCATCGACGAGGACGGACGCGTCCCCAAGCACCTGCGTAACGCCGTCGAGGGCCACCTCTCGAACTTCAACATCTCCGTCGGCGTCACTGACGGCTTCATGGAAGCGGTCCAGAACGACGAGGAGTACACCTTCACCAACCCGCGGACCGAGGAGCCCCACATCGCCACCGAGGAGACCAAGGAGATGTACAGTCGGTACGACCTCGGCGAGCACGTCGAGGTCGGCGAACCCCTTTCGGTCCCCGCGGAACTCGTCTGGGAGCGCATCGTCCAGGGCGCCCACGAGAACGGCGAACCGGGCGTCATCTACCTCGAGCGAGTGAACAAGGAGCACTCCTTCGACGTCGAGAAGCAGGACGACCACCGAATGCTCGCGACGAACCCCTGTGGCGAACAGCCCCTCGAGGAGTACGAGGCCTGTAACCTCGGCCACATCAACCTCTCGACGCTGGCGGACCTCGACGCGCCCGACTGGCGCGTCTGGTCCGACGAGCACGGCGACGAGTACGACTCGCAGGAAGCGGCCGTCGCGGCCTTCCTCGAAGAAGCCATCGACTTCGAGGAGTTCGACGAGCGAATCGAGTACGGCACGCGCTTTTTGGAGAACGTCGTCACGATGTCGGACTTCCCGGTCGAGGAGATCGAGGAGAAGGTCCGCGACATGCGCAAGATCGGGCTGGGCGTCATGGGCCTGGCCCAGCTGTACGTTCAGCTCGGGATCAAGTACGGCAGCGAGGAGGGCAACGAGGTCGCCAGCCAGCTGATGACCCACATCAACCACGGCGCGAAGGCGACGAGCCACGAACTCGCCCGAGAGCGCGGCTCGTTCAACGACTGGAACGAGTCGAAGTACGCGACCCCGACCGAGTACCGCGAGTGGTTCGAGCGCCAGACCGGTGAGTCCGCCGACGACTGGGAAGACGGCTTCCCGATCCGCAACCACAACGTCACGACCATCGCCCCGACCGGAACGACCTCGATGGTCGGCAACACGACGGGCGGCTGTGAACCGATCTACAACGTCGCCTACTACAAGAACGTCACCGACGACGTGCAGGGCGACGAGATGCTCGTCGAGTTCGACGACTACTTCCTCCGCGTCCTGGAGGACAACGACATCGACATCGACGCGGTCAAGGAAGAAGCCGAGGAGCAGATGGCGACGAACCAGTTCGACGGCGTCGAGGGCCTCTCGACCGTTCCTGACGCGATCGGCGAACTGTTCGTCATCACGTCGGACGTCTCGGCGAAACAGCACGCAGCGGTGCAGTGTGCCTGCCAGAACGGCGTCGATTCGGCCATCTCGAAGACGGTCAACGCGCCCAACGATTCCACGCTCGAGGACGCCAAGGAGGTCTTCGAGTGGGTCTACGAGAACGGCGGCAAGGGCGTCACCTACTACCGCGACGGCACCCGATCGAAGCAGGTGCTGACGACGCGCGCCGACAATGCCGACTTCGCCGACGAGACCGAGGCCGCACAGGCCCTGGTCGAACAGATCGACGAGATCTTCGGCGGTCTCGAGGCCTTCCTCGAGAGCCAGGAAGTCCAGGACGTCCTCGCGGAGGACGTCGACTCGCTGCTCGGCGACAGTCGCCAGCCGGTTCAGATCGACTTCACCGAGAAGCGCGAGCGGCCCGACGCGCTGCAGGGCGTCAGCCAGCGCATCGACACCGGCTACGGGAAGATCTACGTGACGATCAACGAGGATCCCGAGACCGGTCAGCCGTTCGAACTGTTCGCGAACATCGGCCACTCCGGTGGGTTCACGAACTCCTTCACCGAGGCGCTGGCGAAGGTCATCTCGACCTCGCTGCGTTCGGGCGTCGACCCCGAGGAGATCGTCGACGAACTCTGTGGCACTCGCTCGCCGAAGGTGGCCTGGGACAAGGGCGAACAGATTCAGTCCATCCCCGACGCCATCGGCACCGCGATGCGCCGGTACCTCGCGAACGAGATCGACAAGCCGTACCCGAAACAGCAGACGCTCGAGGAGTCGGCCGACGCGGACCTCAGTGAGTACGACGGGCCCGAGACCGACGGCGGCGCGGCCGCCGCGGAGGGCGGTGCGTCTGCGGATGCGAACGCCGACGCTGACGACGCGACGCAGGACCTCATCGACGCCGGCGAGTCGCCGGAGTGTCCCGACTGTGGCTCGCTCGCGCTCGAGTTCAGCGAAGGCTGCAAAACCTGCAATAGCTGCGGCTGGTCGGAATGCTGAGCACTGAGTAGGACCGTTTCGACGCTGTCGCTTCTGCCGTTTTTCTCGCCTTCGTATTCTCCCCTCGCGTTTCCGTCGCTGAGCTGCGGGAACACCACACTTAGCACCGTCCGGTGAGAACACTGGCGTATGACTGCCGACGGCGGGACGGGATCGGATGGTGGTGCCGACGCGGACGGTTCCGCTAGGGGTGCCAACGCGGACGGTTCCGCTGGGGGTACCAACGTGGGTGACGCCAGTGGTGCCGGCGCGGCTGGTTTGAGCGATCGAGCGACTGGTGCGCCACGCTGTCCACATTGCGAGGCCCCGATGTACAAACGCCACTGCAAGTACGTCTGTCCCCAGCACGGGGTCATCATCGACTGCAGCGACCCCTTCCGTTGAGATCCCGGTTTTCTCGAAGTGAACCGACGCTTTCAGCGGCCGACTCGAGCCGTGAGTCACCCGGAACCCCTACAAGACGGCGGTCTGTGGTCTCGAACAACGAATACATGTCCGCGCAACCGACGATCCTCGTCGTCGACGACGAATGGGAACTCGCCGACCTCTACGCGATGTGGGTCGGCGGGGATTACGAGGTAGTGACCGCCTACGACGGTGCCACTGCACTCGAGCGAATGAGCGACGCGATCGATATCGTCCTGCTCGACAGGCACATGCCCGACATCACCGGTGACCGGGTGCTCGAGGAGATCCGTGCGACGGGCTACGACTGCTGGGTGCTCATGGTGACCGCGGTCGATCCCGGGCTCGATATCGTCGAACTGGATATCGACGACTACCTCACGAAACCCGTCACGCGAACCCAGCTCACTCGGATCATCGAGAACCTCCGAGTCCAAGGGCGCTACGGCGAGGACGACCGGCGGGACCTCGAGTCCATCTCGAACAAGATGGAGACGTTGGAGGACGACGCGTCCATCGAGGAGCTGACCGACACGGAGGCCTACCGACGGCTCGAGTCGGATCTGAAGGAGATGAGCGATTCGCTCGTCGACGGCCTCGACGACGAGTAACCGCCCGGTCGATAGATCCCGATTGTAGAACGGATTCTCTCGACGCGGTTCTTCTCCCTGTCGGACGCCGGATTCGAAGAGCCAGTGATCGGAGATTCCGCAATCGAAGCGTTAACTGTCCGCCGATCGTCCCGCGTTCTCCGTCTCGTCCGGTCCCGGTCGACGTTCTGTTCGGACGGTACCGTATACGGGGCCGGCGAGGAGGACGAGGGCAGCGGCAGCACAGACGAGCGAGAAGGCCACGCCGAGTTCACCGACCCCGCTCGAGGTGACCGTCGCCGCCGAGGCACCGACGACGACCGCCGCGGTCGTCCACGGGAGTTCGCCGATCACCGTTCCGACCACGAACTGGCGGAGCGACACGCCGCTGACCGCGGCGGCACACGTCGCGATATCCGACGGAATCGGTGCGAGTCGCGAGGCGGTGACGCCCCGAAGCGGCCCCGCCGTTTCGTAGTAGCGCGCGACGGTGTCGCCGGCCCGCTCGAGGAGTCGGCTGCTATCGCCCTCGCTCTCAGAAGGGGTGCCTCGAGTGCGAGGGGCCGTCTCCGACTCAACCGCGTCGTCCGCGCTGAGCCAGCGGGCGGCGACGAAAACGGGGAGCACGGTCACGACGACGCCGAGGAGTG
>NZ_JAQIVI010000526.1 GCF_028618695.1 Natrinema soli
GGACTGACGCGTGACGGTGGCGACGGACGATCTCGAGGCGCTGATCGACCGCGCGTCGTCGGGCGTCGCGTCCGACGGCCTCCGAATCGACGAGACGGACGACGGGTACAGCCTCGAGACGGGCGAGAATCGATGGCCCCGGCTCGACGAGGCCGCGTTGGGGCGCGCCCTCGAGTCCAGCGAGGAATACGTCACGAACTGGCGCTACTGGCAGGAGACGGTCGGCGGGGAGGGGACCGCGCGACGAGCCTTCCTCCGGTGGTGCGAACGAGCACCGCTCGCGGACGCCGAGGACGCAGCAGATGCAGAAGCCACGGTCGATGCGCCACTCGCCGTCCCCGAGCGGTACGACGCGCTGCGCGACGGTATCGACCGCGAGTGGGGCCAGCTCTCTATCACGGCCCGCTTCGTCGATATCGACGACCCCGACGGCGAGCGCGTCTACGACCTGTGGCACGTCGACGACGCGGATAGCGATATCGTCGATCTCGAGGTCCACGACGAACCGCGACACGCGCGGGAGATCGCGACGCACGACGATGACGGCCGCTATCGGCCGCTGAAGACCGCACCGACGCTCCCCGCCGGCTGGGCCTTCACCGGTCTCTCGGGCGACGACCTCGTCGACGCGGTCGGGTTCTTCTATCCGGCGACGATCGCCAACTGGCATCGGGAGCGACAGGGGACGCTCGACGTCGACCACTGGCTCGAGACCGCCGAGCGACAGACCGGGATCTACGACGTGATCGACGAGCTCCCCCGCGAGGCCGTCGAGTGGCTGACCGAGGCCTGCTGCGTCGACTCCCAGTGTCTCCGTCGGCGGGAGTGGGAGTACGAGGACGGCGACGAACTCGACGCCGACGGCGGCGACGGCCCCTTCCCCTGCCGCGAGCCGTGCTCGCTCGTGATCGCGGCCGCTCGCAAGTGGGCCATCCTCGAGTCCGAGGTAGAACGAACCTACGAACTCGAGTTGACGACCAGCGAACTCAACCAGCTCGAGGAGCTGATCGACGCGGTCGCCGAGGGGCGGGTCGACGAAATCCGCGAAGCCGACGTCAACGACGGTGCGAACCGCTACCGGGCGCGGTACCTCCGGGCCAAGCGATTCGGCGAGGAGGGGCTCGAGGCGACGCCGATCGACGAGTGAATCGGATGCCGAGACGAAACTCGTATTCCGGCTCGAGATACGGACTCGAGGCCGCGTCCCGCCGGAACTCGTATTTCGAACCGTCGGCTGGATTCGTACTGACAATTCGCACCGACGATCCGCGACGTTCTACTGAACCAACAGAAACAGCGCGACGGCAAGCCCGACGACGACGATCGCGAGCCCCGCCGTGACGACCGGACCGCCGATCGACGCCGCCGTCAGCGCGG
>NZ_JAQIVI010000527.1 GCF_028618695.1 Natrinema soli
CGTGCTTCCCGGCGTCCCCTCGGAGATGAAGGCGATGTTCGAGACGATCGCCGACGAGTTCGCGGGGACGCCGACCTACCGGGAGACGGTCGTCGCCGACGAACCCGAAAGCGCGCTCCTCGATCGGATCGCCGCCCTCCGCGAGCGCTACGACGTCTCCGTCGGCAGCTATCCGGGCGATTCAGTCCGGGTCGAACTCACCGGGACCGACGAAGCGACCGTGGCGGAGGCGGCCGCGTGGCTCCGCGAGCAGGTCGAATCTCCGTAACCAGATCGGATCGTCAGCGGTAAAAGTAAGCCATCCAGGCGATCGTTACGAGCAGACCCAGGGCGAGCACGCTCCAGCCGACGATGTCCATGGGCAGTTCCGTTTCCGTCGCGAGAACGGCGGCGTCGTTCAGTGCGGTCATGATCGGCGATCCGTCCCCGTCCCTCTTAATTGTTCAGAAAGCGAGCGGATCGCTCGTCGGCCGTCAGTCTCGAGACGTGGATGAGCTGCGGCTGAGTTACGGCTTAGTCGTGGGTGAGTTGCGGCTGAGTCGCAGACTAGTTGTCTCTTACTCGCGGCGCGAGACCGACGACGGCTGCGATACCGCTTTCCTACTGGCGTTCGCATAGCCAGCCATGGAGGCAATCGGCGTCGTCGTCAACCCGATCGCGGGGATGGGCGGTCGGGTCGGATTGAAGGGGACCGACGGGAACGTCGAGGAGGCGCGTCGGCGCGGTGCCGAGCCGCGAGCGCCGGACCGGGCGCGCGAGGC
>NZ_JAQIVI010000528.1 GCF_028618695.1 Natrinema soli
TATCGACGAGGCGCTCGACGAGGTGCGGACGGACCTGGAAGACTTCGAGGCGACTGCCGCGACCGCGGCGGACCTCGAGACCGTCGACGGAATCGCCTCGCAACTGATCGACGACGTCGACGACCTCGAGACGGTACTCGAGCGAACCGGGACGCGCATCGACGGGGTCGCCGGCCGGCTCGAGGAACTAACGACGCGTCTCGACGACGTTTCGGGCCGCCTTGAGCGGCGATCCGACCGAACCGACGCGCGCTTCGACGCGGTCGAGGCGACGATCGACGAGGAGATCGAGGGCCTCGAGACGACGGTTCACGATCTCGACGAGACGATTTCGACGGTGACTGCGCAACTGAACGATCTCGAGACGCACGCAGCCGGGACGGAGACGGTCGACGGCCTCGCGGCGGACCTCGAGACCGTCGACGGACGGATCGACGACGTTCGGGCGACACTCGAGGAAGAGATCGCTACCCTCCACGACGATCGTGACTCGATCGCGGAGCGGATCGCCGACGTCGACGCCGGAGCGAACGAAACTGCCGTTACCGGATTCGAGGACGACGTGTCGGCCATCGCCGACCGCCTCGAGTCGCTCCGGACGGACCACGACGACCTCGTCCGGACCGTCGAATCCAGTCCGGACGAATCGGCGGTGCAAGCGCTCGAGGAGGTGCGGACGCTCGACGCCGATATCGACTCCTTGAACGAGCGGATGGCCGCGATCGCCGAGCAGCACGCGAGTCTCGAGGAACGGATCGAAACGATGGGCGCACGGATTGGAGAGGTCGAATCCGCCGCCGGTCGAGACGATGAGATCGATGCGCTCCGGACGGAACTCGCGGCCGTTCGCGGCGAGGCAACCGCGACGCCGGCGCTCCCGTCATCGATTATCGCCGGTGGCGGGGGAGCGGGCGTCGTCGCCGGTAGCGCTACCGCCCTCGCC
>NZ_JAQIVI010000529.1 GCF_028618695.1 Natrinema soli
GAGCGACCCGATCGCGACCGAGTGGTCGCCGCCCAGGATGAGGGGGAACTCGCCGTCGGCGAGCGTCGAGGCGACTCGATCGCCCACGCGCGAACAGACGTCCTCGACCTCCCGGAGGAATTTCGCGTTTCCCCGACTGGGCTGGTCGGCGTCCGGATCGCGCTCCTCGGCGCGCGGCATCGAGAGGTCGCCGTCGTCGATCGGTTCGACGCCCGCTCGCTCGAGGCCGTCGGCCAAGTCCGCGTATCGGATCGCCGAGGGACCCATATCGACACCGCGGCGGTTCGCCCCGTAGTCCATCGGTGCGCCGATGATTCTGACGGTTCGTCCCATACGGGCGCTACGCCATCGATGGGTTTGGTCGTGGCGATGTCGACGGTAGGTGTCGTAACGATACAGTCGACGAGTTTTGCGGTGGTTCGCCGGGAGCGACGGTCCGGCTCACCGCTGGCGACAGCTTTAGGGTTAGACGCGTCTAATCCCGGCACAGCATGATGCTGAGCGACGTGATGGAAGACTACCTCAAAGCGATCTACCAGCTCCAGCGCGAGACGGACGATCGGATCAAGACCTCCGAGATCGCGTCCGAGCTGGATGTCACGTCGCCGACGGTCACGAGCATGCTCGATAAACTCGAGGCGCGCGAACTCGTCGACCGCGAGAAGTACCGCGGGGTAACCCTGACTGACGAGGGCGAAACCGTCGCACTCGAGGTCGTCCGCCACCACCGGCTGCTCGAGGCCTACCTCACGGAACACCTCGATTACGACTGGTCGGAAGTCCACGCGGAAGCCGATCGACTCGAACATCACATCAGCGAGAACTTCGAGGCCCGCGTCGCCGATGCCCTCGGTGAGCCGACGGTCGACCCCCACGGATCGCCGATCCCCGGCGCGGACCTCGAGCCGCCGGAACGACCCGACGGCGAGGCCATCACCGAGTTCGAGGCGGGGACCGTCGTGACCGTCGCCGAGGTCGCCGACCAGGATCCAGACGTGTTGTCGTATCTCGCTGACAACGGCGTCCAACCGGGTGTCGAACTGGAAATTCTCGAGATCGCACCGTTCGGGATGGTGACGGCTCGCTCGAGCGAAGCGGACGAGCCGGTCTCGCTCCCCGAGTCCGTCGCCCATCACGTTCGAGTTGCGACGCCCGCGGAGCCCACACCGTCGTCGTAGGTGACGGGAATCACTCGAGCGGTTCGGTCAGTGCGGGGCGGTTCCAATCCAACGGATGCGAATTGCTGTGGAACGAACGAACCGAAACTTCTTCGCAGCGCCGGTTCAACCGTCATAATACTGCCAAAACGCTCGGCTCACCCGCCGGGTTTAAGGAATCCAAATACGAATATATCACTATGTCATCCATCGAACTCACCCCCAGCCAGAAGAAAATCCTCCGCGCACTGACGAATCTCCACAAGGAGGTCGAAGACGCTATCAAAGGGGAGGACATCGCCGAACAGGTCGACCGCAATCCGGGGACGATCCGTAACCAGATGCAGAGTCTCAAAGCCCTGCAACTGGTAGAGGGCGTACCGGGGCCGAAAGGCGGCTACAAACCGACGGCCGCCGCCTACGAGGCGCTCGAGATCCAGCAGATGGACGAGCCCGCAGCGGTCCCGATGCAACACGAGGGTGAACCCGTCGACGACACCATCATCGAGGAGATCGATCTCTCGAGCGTCCACCATCCGGAACTCTGCCGCGCGGAGATTCACATCCAGGGAACCCTCAGCGACATTCACGAGAACGACTCCGTCACCGTCGGCCCGACGCCGCTTTCGAAACTGGTCATCGAAGGCACGGTCGACGGGAAAGACGATACGAACAATATCCTCATCCTGCGCATCGACGACATGGTCGCGCCCGCCGAAGAACCGACACACTGAACGGGCGGTCGGCCGCGTTCACCACGCTTCTCCTCTGAGCGCCTGCGCTGGCGTTCGACAGTTACGACGCGAAAATGAGCAGGAATCAGCGTCGGTAGCGCAATGGGACCTCGAGCGGTCAGTTCGGGTCGTCGACTGCGTCGTCCGCGGCGGCGACCGCCGACGCCGGAATCACGTCGACGCTCGCGACCGCGTCGCCGTCCTCGACTTCCATCACGATCACGCCCATCGTGTTCCGGCCGACGGTCGAGATTTCGTCGACCCGCGTCCGGACGATCTGGCCGCGCTCGCTCATCATCACGAGCTGGTCGTCCGCATCGACAGCCTTGACGGCCGTCACGGGACCGTTTCGTTCGCCCGTCTTGATGTCGATCAGCCCCTTGCCGTACCGTGACTGGGTGCGGTACTCGGAGAGCAGCGTTCGTTTGCCGTAACCGTTCTCCGTGACCGTCAGCAACGCCTGTTCATCGCCTTCGTCCGTCGCGACCAGTCCCGCCACGGCGTCGTCGTCCTGGAGTTTGATGCCGTTGACGCCGCGGGCGTTCCGGCCCATCGCGCGGACCTCGCCCTCGTCGAAGCGGATCGTCATGCCGCCCTCGGTCGCGATGACGAGGTCCTGGGAGCCGTCCGTCACGTCAACGTCGACCAGTTCGTCGCCCTCCTCGAGGTCGGCCGCGATGATTCCCGTCGAGAGGATGTTGTCGAACTCCTCGCCGGCGGTGCGCTTGACGTAGCCGTGTCGGGTGACCATCGTTACGAACTCGTCGTCGCCGAAGGCGTCGGTGTCGACGATGGCCGTGATCTCCTCGCCGGGATCGAGATCGAGGATGTTGATCGCCGATTTCCCGCGCGCGGTCCGGCCCATCTCCGGAATCTCGTAGGTCTTGAGCCGGTAGACTTCGCCCTGATTCGTAAAGCAGAGCAGGTAGTCGTGGGTGTTAGCCCGGAAGACCGTCGTGACGCGGTCGTCTTCCTTGACGTCCGCGCCGATGATCCCTTTGCCGCCCCGACCCTGGGGGTCGAAGCCGTCGATCGGCATCCGCTTGACGTAGTCGTCTTCCGTCATCACGACGAAGACCTCCTCCTCGGGGATGAGGTCCTCGTGGGTGACCGTCCCCTGATCCTCGACGATCGAGGTTCGGCGGTCGTCGGCGTACTCGTCTTTGATCTCGCGGAGTTCGTCTTTGATGACGGAGAGCAGTTCGGACTCGCTCTCGAGGATCGCGGTCAGGCGCTCGATTTCGACCTGCACGTCCTCGTACTCGGCTTCGATCTCGGCGGCCTCCATCGAGGTGAGACTGCCGAGTTGCATCCGGACGATGTGGGTGGCCTGCTCCTCGGAGAAGTCGTAGGCCTCCCGCAGTGCCGCTTTCGCGGCCGACCGGTCCTCGCTGTTCCGGATCAGTTCGACGACGTCCTCGGCGTTTTCGACGGCCGTCATTCGGCCCTTGAGGATGTG
Source organism: Natrinema soli (assembly GCF_028618695.1). The sequence continues at coordinate 3,351 of NZ_JAQIVI010000529.1, forward strand.
TGCTCGCTCCTCGGCCTCCTGGAGGTCGTACTCGCTGCGCCGCCGGACGACCTCGCGTCGGTGGGAGATGTACTCCGCTAAGGTTTCCTTGAGCGAGAGCACGCGGGGCTGGCCGTCGACCAGTGCGAGGTTGATGACGCCGAAGGTCCGCTCGAGGTGGTTCTCGAGCAGTTTGTTCTCCACGACCTCCGCGTTCGCGCCGCGTTTGAGTTCGACGACGACGCGGACGCCGTTGCGGTCGGACTCGTCGCGCAGGTCGGAGATGCCCTCGATCTCGCCCTCGTTGACGTCCTCGGCGATGCGCTCGACGAGGCGGGCCTTGTTGGCCTGGAAGGGGAGTTCGGTGATGACGATCCGCTCGCGGTCCGACTTCCACTCCTCGACTTCGAACTCGGCGCGAACCCGGATTCGACCGCGGCCGGTCTTGTAGGCCGAGTAGATGGCGTCCCGGCCGACGATGTTCGCGCCCGTCGGGAAGTCCGGCCCCTTCACGTGGGTCATCAGGTCGTCGACGGTCGCGTCGGGGTTGTCGATCAACTCGATCGTCGCGTCGATGATCTCTCCCAGATTGTGCGGCGGGATGTTCGTCGACATCCCGACCGCGATCCCGGAGGAGCCGTTCACGAGGAGGTTCGGGAACGCCGCCGGCAACACGTCGGGCTCTTGCAGGCGGTCGTCGTAGTTCGACGAGAAGTCGACCGTGTCCTTGTCGATGTCCTCGAGCAGTTCCTCGGCGAGCGGGGCCATCCGCGCCTCGGTGTATCGCGGCGCGGCGGCGGGGTCGCCGTCCATCGAGCCGAAGTTCCCCTGGCCGTCGACCAGCGGATAGCGCATCGAGAAGTCCTGGGCTAACCGGACCAAGGTGTCGTAGATCGCGCTGTCGCCGTGGGGGTGGTAGTCACCCATCGTCTCTCCGACGATCGAGGAGGACTTGCGGTGGCTGCTCCCGGAGGAGACGCCCATCTCGTGCATCGCGTAGAGGATGCGCCGGTGGACGGGCTTGAGCCCGTCGCGGACGTCGGGGAGGGCGCGACCGGCGATGACGCTCATCGCGTAGTCGATGTAACTCTGCTCCATCTCGTTTTCGATACGGACGTTTTCGACTGACCGTGCCTCGACGTCCGTCGGATCGGGTACGTCTGAACTCATGTGGTTACGTCAAATCGTCTCTCTCAGATGTCGATCCACTCTGCTTCCGGCGCGTGATCCTTGATGAACTGCTTGCGGGGTTCGACGGCGTCGCCCATCAGGACGGAGAACATCTTGTCCGCCGCGGCCGCGTCCTCGATCGTGATCTGCTTGAGGATGCGGTTGTCGGGGTTCATCGTCGTCTCCCAGAGCTGTTCGGGGTTCATCTCGCCGAGCCCCTTGAACCGCTGGACCCGCGTCGGGTTCCCGTCACACTTCTCTTCGATAATCTCGTCGCGTTCGGCCTCGGTCATCGCGTCGTAGGTCTCGCCGCGGTAGCGAACCCGGTACAGGGGGGGCTGGGTCGCGTAGACGTAGCCGCCCTCGAGCAGCGGGCGCATGTGCCGGTAGAAGAACGTCAACAACAACGTCCGAATGTGTGCGCCGTCGACGTCGGCGTCGGTCGCCATAATGATCTTCTTGTAGCGGATGTTCTCGACGTCGAACTCGTCGCCGATCCCCGCGCCGATCGCGGTGATCATGTTCCGAATCTCGTCGTTCTCGAGGATCCGATCCAGGCGGTGTTTCTCGACGTTGAGAATCTTCCCCTTGATGGGGAGGATAGCCTGGAAATCTGGGTTTCGGGCCTGCTTCGCGCTGCCGCCCGCGGAGTCACCCTCCGCGATGAACAGTTCCGCTTCGTCCGGATCTTTGGTCTGACAGTCGGCCAGTTTGCCGGGGAGAGAGGTCGAATCGAGCGCCGACTTCCGGCGCGTCAGTTCCTCGGCCTTCTGGGCGGCCATTCGGGCCTTGGCGGCCTCGACGGCCTTCATCACGATCGCCTGGGCGGTGTCGGGATGTTCCTCGAAGTAGGTGCCAAGTCCCTCGTGCATGGCGCTCTCGACGATCCCGCGGACTTCGCTGTTGCCGAGTTTCGTCTTCGTCTGGCCCTCGAACTGGGGATCGGGATGTTTGATCGAGATGACCGCGGTGAGTCCCTCCCGGATATCCTCGCCGGTGAGGTTCTCCTCGAGATCGGAGAGCAGGTCGTTCTCGTTGGCGTAATCGTTGACCGTCCGCGTGAGCGCGGTCTTGAACCCGGTGAGGTGGGTCCCGCCCTCGCGGGTGTTGATGTTGTTCGCGAAGGCGTGGATCGACCCCTGCAGTTCCTGCGTGGCCTGCATCGCCACTTCGATCTGGATGTTCTGCTCCTCGTCCTCGAAGTAGATGATGTCGTCGTGCATCGCCGAGCGCGTCTCGTTCAGATACTCGACGAACTCGCGGATGCCACCGTCGTACTCGTAGGTCTCAGAAACGGGTTCGCCCTGGTCGTCGTCCTCGCGCTCGTCGCGGAGCGTGATGCGGACGCCCGAGTTGAGAAAGGCCAGTTCTCGGAGCCGGTTCGAGAGCGTCGAGAACGAGATCTCACCCGTCTCGAAGATGCCCGTGTCGGGCCAGAACTGGATCTGCGTGCCCGTCTCCTCGTCGGGCTCCATGTCGCGAACGCGCTCCATGTCGCCGACGGGTTCGCCGCCTTCGAAGGCGTGGCGGAAGACGCCGCCGTCGCGCTTGACTTCGGCCTCGAGTCGCTGGGAGAGGGCGTTGACGACCGAGACGCCGACCCCGTGGAGGCCGCCGGAGACCTGATAGGACTTGTTGTCGAACTTGCCGCCGGCGTGGAGGACGGTCAGAATGACCTCGAGTGCGGGGCGGTCGTACTCCTCGTGGGTGTCGACGGGGATGCCGCGGCCGTCGTCGGCGACGCTCACCGAACCGTCCTCGTGGATGGAGACGGTGATGTCGTTGCAGTGGCCGGCCAGTGCCTCGTCGATCGAATTGTCCACCACTTCGTAGACGAGGTGGTGGAGTCCTCGAGAATCGGTAGAGCCGATGTACATCGCCGGTCGCTTTCGCACGGCCTCCAGGCCCTCTAAGACCTGAATTTGCCCGGCGCCGTACTCGCTTTCCTGGGACATGTAAAACCTGCTTTCGGATAGTGGTCCGGCCCTAATAAAAGTCACGTGTACGCGCGCGAGCGCGAGCAGTCGGGTGATCGAGAGGGAGATCCAATACCCGCCGAAACGGCCTAGATGACCGCGTCGAAGTCGTTGTGGCCCTGGATATCGACGCCCTCGTCCGTGACCTCGGCGAGGAAGACGCCGTTGCCGGAGCCGGTGTCGCGCTCGACGGCGCTCTTGATGGCGCGAGCAGCGACCGATTGGGCCTCGTCGAGCGAGAGATCCTCGGCGTACTCGTTCTCGAGGAGGCCGTAGGCCAGTTGCATCCCGCTGCCGGTGACCGTGTAGTCGTCGGCCATCACGCCGCCTGCGGGGTCGATGCTGTAGACGTGGCTTCCCTCGTCGTCGACGCCGCCGAGGATGGGGTTGATCGCCCGGAACGGGCCGCCGCGGGCGAAGTTGCCCGCGAGCGTCGCCAGCGCCTCGATCGGCATCGGCTCGCCGCGGCGGGATTCGTAGAGGTTGACCTCAGCGCGCAGCGTTCGGATAAACGACTGTGCACCGCCGACCGAGCCGACCAGCGTCAGCGCTCCCGTGGGGTGGATCTGCTCGACCTTCTGCACGTCCTTGTTCGAGACGAACCGGCCGCCCAGGCTGGCGCGCATGTCCGTCGCGATGACGACGCCGTCGTCGGTCGTGATGCCGATCGTCGTCGTCCCCGTGGAATTGACGTTCTCGCCGTAGTCGTCGCCCCGGCTGCCGTCGGGGAGCGAACCCAGTTCGGGTTCGTACGGCGACGGGTCGTCGTTGCCCTGCGGCGTCGACGGCTGGTTCCAGTTATTCATCGGTCTCCTCCTCCTCCGTCTCGTCGATCTCCGCGAGGATCGACTCGAGGTGGTCGGTTTCGACCGAGTGGAACGACTCGTCCTCGGTCGTGATCGTTGCGACGTCGACGTCTTCGGCGTCGACGACCCCGTCTTCGGGTTCGCTGAGCGCGCTCAGTGCGACTTCGATGCCGCCGTCGACGTCGAGATCCTCGCGGTAGTGCTCCTCGAGATGGCCCTGAATGGTGTCGCGCTCGCCACCGATGGCCGCCGCCTTCCACTCGTAGTCCGTCCCCGAGGGGTCGGTCTCGAACAGTTTCGGCTCGCCGGCGTCGATTCCGCCGACGAGGAGGGCGACGCCGAACGGACGCGCACCGCCCGTCTGGGTGTACTCCTGAATGTGATCCGTGACCGCTCGCGTCAGCGTCTCGACGCCGATCTGCTGCCCGTACCGGAGCTGTTCGCCCTGCGCGCGGCGACGCGCGAGATCGACGAGCTGGCGCGCGTCGG
>NZ_JAQIVI010000053.1 GCF_028618695.1 Natrinema soli
CTGGCGGGCGTCGGCGACGTGGCCCGCGCTGGCGATGCCGACGTGATCGTCGGCCTTGTGGATCTTTTCGACGCTCTCGCGCTCCATGAGCGGCGAGCTAACCTGCCGGTTCGCGGCGAGGACCACGCCGTCGGGCGTGCGGAGACCGACGCTCGCGGTTCCGCGTTTGACGGCCTCGCGGGCGTACTCGACCTGGTAGAGGCGTCCGTCCGGGGAGAAAATGGTGATCCCCCGATCGTACGCCTGCTGATTGGATTGTCCTTGCATTGGTCTTCACCTCGGGTAAGGGATAGACATATATAGGCCTTCTTCTGAAGGCAACTTCGTCTGTTCGCCGTTCGGCATGGGCCCCGAAGAAAGTGGTGCCGAGCACGCTTTCCGAGTGCTGGAATCGCGCGGAGCGAGATTTCGTGGTCGACAGTGAGCCGTCGTTCAGAGAGGGGAGCGCCCAACGGTTGCCGACGGTTCAGCTCGGTGACGATTCTCGTTGTTCCGTCGTACATACCCCGAGACACTGGCTTTCGCTCGTGATTTGTGTATTCCACTCGAGTAAATGAAGTATTATTCAAACTAGCTACATGAACGGTCGGCTGCTATCTCAAGCTTTCCACTCAAACGGATCACTGCCGTTGATTTCGGTACAGCATTTCGCACTCCAGTACACAGGTGACGGCGGATCGGTCGAGCCACCCCGAGAACCCAGCCGCCCGTGGGCTCGAGGTGTCGGCAACCCTCTCGATTTTCGAGAAATCACTAGACATGCATACACAGAGTACCGTAGTCGGCGTTCCTGTCGAAACGGAAATAGAACCCATTCACCAATGCGGACTCGCGCTCTCTCATCTATCGAACGGTTTCAGAGCTGAGTCCGCCATCATTCCGCCTGAATCGAGTACTGACTTCGAGTTGCGATCCGAGTGGACACCGAGTCCCGACGCGAACGACGTCCGATCCGCCGCTCGAGGTGAGCGAGCGTGAGCGAACAGTCAGCGTCGGCACCCACGTCGACATCGACGGTCGTCGACGTCGTCCCCGGCGGCGAAGCGATCCACGGTGCGCTCTACAGGTACGGGTTAGGTGTGCTGTTCGCTGCGAACGTGTTCGGCGCGGGATCGGTATATATCCTCGCCGACACGGGTGCGAACTTCGCGTTCTCCCTGCTGTGGGTGTTACCGCTCGCGTTCCTCGTCGATATCGCCCTGCACGACATGAGCGCGCGACTCGCGACCGAAGACGAACCGCTCGCCGACTACATCACGGACGCGCTCCCGATCGGGGGAACGACGCTCCTCGTCGGCATTTCGTTGATGTCCGGGCTGTGGGCCGTCTCGAACTACGCGGTCGCCGGTGCGGCGCTGGCCTGGCTCGTTCCCGGCCTCGACAACGTCCTCGTCGGGATCGTCCTCGCGGCAGGGGCCGGCATCGCCATCGTGCAAATGAAGGTCTATGATCGAATCGAAGCGGCGATCGCCGCGATGGTGTTCGCCGTGTTCAGTTCGTACGGGCTGTTGCTGCTGGGCCTCGACGTGCCGTGGCAATCGGTCGCTGCCGGCCTGCAGCCGATACTACAGAGCGAAATCGGGTATCTCACCGCAGTGATCGCCTTGCTCGGCACGACGGTCTACTGGCCGAACTTCTTCATCCAGTCGAGCATCCAGCCGACCAAGGAGTGGACCGACATCTGGGAGTATCGTCGGGACAACGCCGCCGGAATCGCTACGACGCTCGTCATCGGCAGCTTCGTCATGATCGTCTCGGCGGTCACCCTTTCCGGGGGCGCCATGACGCTAACAGGTCCCGGAGAGCCGCTCGCGGCGATTCTCGGCGATTATGCGCTCGTCGTGTTCATACTCGCGGCGTTCCTCGCCTCGATCTCCTCGGCCACTGGGACACTGTTCGGTGCCGGGTTCATGATACCACAGGCGCTCGGTCGGGACACGGTCTTCGGCGACACCGCGTTCCGTCGAACCGTCATCGCACTGATCATCCTCTCGGCGATCACCGCGCTTCCGCTGCTCGCCTATACGGGCTTCGGCCCCGTCGAACTGGCGATCGTCATGCCGGCCGTCAACGGCGCGATCGGTCTGCCGGTCACCGTCTTCGCGCTCATCGGTGCCGTCAACAGGTTCCACGACGTCGACTGGTACGAAAACGTCGCGTTCATCGCCGCGGGCCTCGTGTTGCTCGTCGGCAGCCTCCTGACCGTCCAGTCGCTGTACGAAACCATCGTGAACATCCTCTGAGGGCTCGAGCGGGAACCGACCAGTCGTCTCGATACGAGATATGCTCGCGCTCCCCTTCGACCTCTCGCTGGTCCTGTTGCTCGTCTCGATCGCCTTCTTCTCGGGAATCGGCATCACCACCATCGGCCCGGGCGGGATCTTCGTCACGATCGCGCTCTACTCCCTGACGTCGCTCCCCTCGAGTCAGGTCGCCGGCACCGCTCACGCCACGTTCGTCGTCACTGGACTCGTCGGGAGCGCCGCCTACCTCCACTCCGGGGAGATGAACACCGGCGAGAGCCGCGCGATCGCGATCGTCCTCAGCGGTGCGAGTATCCTCGGCGCGCTCGTCGGTGCGTACGTGAACACGTTCGTTCCACGCACCGTATTCGGGATCCTGCTCGGCGGCGTCGCGATGGCCGTCGGCGGGATCATCTGTTACCGCGAGCGCCGCGGGTTCAGCCCGATCTACGACCTCGAGCCCCTGACTCGACCCGGCCGGATCGTCCTGGCGGGACTCGGGTTCGTCCTCGGCGTCTGCAGCGGCCTGCTGGGGATCGGCGGGCCGGTGCT
>NZ_JAQIVI010000530.1 GCF_028618695.1 Natrinema soli
CGGCGTCGGCACCGCGCGTCTCGAGTTCGTCTTCGTACGCCGCGACCGCGTCGCGGGCCTTCTCGGGATCCCTCGAGCCGATGAGGATCTCGTGGTCCGTGTCCCGGGCAAACCGCAGTGCGAGCCCTTCGCCGATGTCGCCGGTGCCGCCGAGCAGTGCAATTCGCATACGCACCTCTCGGGAGGGCACCCGAATAAAAGGGCCGGAGATCGGCCGATATCGCCGGGTTCTCGGACAGAAATTCGCACTCGGATCCGTTTTCATCGCTGGACAGCGCGCGCCACCGCATCGACCGCTTCTCGTCGTAACGGTGGTGGGATGCGCAGTCTGACAGCAATTTGTATCAGGGCGCGTCGTCCTCGGTCGGGTTCATCGCCGCGCCCAGCCCGCTGTCGTAGGCGTCGCGCTCGGTCACCTCGCGGATCCGCTGCTCGAGTCGGCCCTCGAGTTCTTGCCGCCGCTGCTCGTCCACGTCGGCGTCGTTCCCCAGATCCCGCAGATCTTGCCGGGCCGTTCGCAGGACGGAGACGGCCTCCTCGGTCTCGAGGTCGTCCGCGCGGTCGAGTGCGCGCTCGACGTCCGCGAGCGTGGTCTCGGTCATAGCGGCGATTCGTGGGGAACACGGATCAAAGACCGGCCGGGAAGCGCCACGTCGGCGACTCGGGCCGACGCCACAGCTTCCATTACTCGGCTCCCCGTCGATGTGGTATGGAACACCCAGCCGTCATCGCTCACCGCGGCTACGCCGGCGTCGCACCCGAGAACACGATCCAGGCGTTAACTCGAGCGGCCGACCGCGACGAGACCGCGATGCTCGAGATCGACGTCCAGCCGGCCGCCTGCGGGACCCCGGTCGTCGTCCACGACGAGCGCCTCGAGGGGACTCGCGACGGGCGGCCACTGACTGACGCCGCAGGACTCGTATGGGAGACGCC
>NZ_JAQIVI010000531.1 GCF_028618695.1 Natrinema soli
GTCGGCCTCGGCCGGGACCGCGAGCGGTGCCTCGAGTGCGGCCAGTACTGGTACCGGGACCGGTTCCGGAACGGGGACGGGACCCTCCGGAAGTCGCGGATCGGGGTCCAGTAGCCGAACCGGCGGGACGGACAGCGGGGCCGCTCACGGAACCGCTCGGTCAGGCGAGACTGCGACCGGTTCCGAGTCCAGGACCGCCGACGGAGCCGGTAACCCCCTCACCCGCTGGTGGCGGCGACAGAACTTCTCGCTGCCGCTGATCTGGCTCTCGGTTCTCGTCTACGCCGCCGGACTCGGCCACTTCGGCCTCGAGAACGCGGATGCACTCGATTCGATCTGGACCGACCTCCGGTCGATCGGTGCCGACCCGTCCGGGCTCTGGACGCTGCTCTCGGAGAGCCGCCACGGGCTCGAGACGACGCTCGCGTTCGTTCGAGGCGTCGAGTTCGTCACGCCGCCACTCGAGTCGACGGCGTGGTACGGCGCGCTGGCGGGCGTCGTCGC
>NZ_JAQIVI010000532.1 GCF_028618695.1 Natrinema soli
CGCGCTCGCCGAACTCGAGGTCGCGCCCGACGCGACGATCCACGTCGGCGACTCGCTCCACGCCGATATCGCGGGTGCGAACGCGATGGGGCTCGATTCGGCCTGGCTGGATATCGGCCGCGACGAGGGCCCCGACGAGCACGTGCCGACCTACGAACTCGCGTCGCTCGAGGCCTTCGAGACGATCGTCTAGAAAAGCAGATGCGAACGCCGCGCTATTCGTCCGGTAGGAGATCCGTATGTACCAGCGCGCGGTACTGCGTATCGGTGCCCTCCTCGAGTCGCTTGAGCAGCGCCGCCGCGTCGGGGAAGGTCTCGGGGAGGTCGAACGGATCGGTGTCGTCCTCGTCACGTTGCTTGCAGAACTTGACGAACGCCAGCAGGTTCTCGTAGGCGCCTATTCGGGCGTAGACGACCCCGATATCCCGCTCGATCGTTTCTGTCCAGGTTTCGATCATCGGTTCGATCGCCTCACGGGGCTGGCTCATCTGGTCGGCCAACTCCTCGGCGTCGACGCCGCCCTCGCCGACCAGCCCGTCGAAGACCGACTGCAGGTCGCCGCTCGCATCCGCCAGCGG
>NZ_JAQIVI010000533.1 GCF_028618695.1 Natrinema soli
CGTCCCCGAGAACAGCGCGCTGGCCGTGACCGGCACGCGCAACATCGTCCAGATCGAGACCCGTAATGCGGGATCGCTCCACTCGAGCGGCCGCGGTGCCGGCGGCCCCGAGACGGCCACGGCGGTCCTCTCGGACGTCGGTCGGCTGCCGCCGCTGTAACCGCAGTCCGTTCTCTGCGCTGTTCTGTCATCTCTCGATAGTCGGCCCGGTTCTCGTCCGGAGATTCCGACGCGGAGACCCGAGCGCGGCTGCCGGGAATAACTGCAAACGGATCCATCTCGGCAGGGCACCGGAATCGCGCGCCGGGAGTTCGGCGCTCGCTCGAGCGGGAATCGCCGCTCTCGAGACCCGTTTTCCACCCCGGTCTCCGTCGCCGAACGGTCCGCGGCGTGTGACTGGTAGCCAAACCGCAGGACGGCGGTGGGATCGACTGAATACGCTTTCGAAATGGTTTTAACCGCAACGAGCCAAAGAGACCGATATAAGCGCCTCTGCGCGTGAGCTACAACAATGAGCGACCAACACCAGAACCTGGCCATCATCGGTCACGTTGACCACGGGAAGAGTACGCTCGTGGGACGACTCCTCTACGAGACGGGGAGCGTACCCGAGCACGTCATCGAACAGCACCGCGAAGAAGCCGAAGAGAAGGGCAAGGGCGGCTTCGAGTTCGCCTACGTCATGGACAACCTCGCCGAAGAGCGAGAGCGCGGTGTCACCATCGACATCGCCCACCAGGAGTTCTCGACCGACGAGTACGACTTCACCATCGTCGACTGTCCCGGCCACCGCGACTTCGTGAAGAACATGATCACGGGCGCATCCCAGGCGGACAACGCCGTCCTCGTCGTCGCCGCTGACGATGGTGTCGCGCCCCAGACCCAGGAACACGTGTTCCTGGCTCGAACCCTCGGGATCGACGAGCTCATCGTCGGCATCAACAAGATGGACATCGTCGACTACGAGGAGTCGACGTACGACGACGTCGTCGAGGAAGTCGAGCAGCTGCTCAAGCAGGTCCAGTTCAACACCGACGACGCCTCGTTCATCCCGATCTCGGCGTTCGAAGGCGACAACATCGCCGAGGAGTCCGACAACACGCCGTGGTACGACGGCGAGATCCTGCTCGAGGCCCTCAACAGCCTGCCGGAGCCGGAGCCGCCGACGGACGCGCCGCTCCGACTCCCGATTCAGGACGTCTACACCATCTCCGGCATCGGTACCGTCCCAGTCGGGCGTATCGAGACCGGTATCATGAACACCGGCGACAACGTCTCCTTCCAGCCCAGCGACGTGGGCGGCGAAGTGAAGACGATCGAGATGCACCACGAAGAGGTGCCCACGGCAGAACCCGGTGACAACGTCGGATTCAACGTCCGCGGCATCGGTAAGGACGACATCCGCCGCGGTGACGTCTGTGGCCCGGCCGACGACCCGCCGAGCGTCGCCGAGACGTTCCAGGCGCAGATCGTCGTCATGCAGCACCCAAGCGTGATCACGGCCGGCTACACCCCGGTCTTCCACGCCCACACGGCACAGGTCGCCTGTACGATCGAGTCCATCGACAAGAAAATGGACCCCGCGAGCGGCGAGGTCGCCGAGGAGAACCCCGACTTCATCCAGTCGGGTGACGCTGCCGTGGTCACCATCCGACCGCAAAAACCCCTCAGCATCGAGCCGTCCAGCGAGATCCCCGAACTCGGGAGCTTCGCCATCCGCGACATGGGTCAGACCATCGCCGCCGGAAAGGTCCTCGACGTTCACGAGAAAGAATAAATGCAGCAAGCACGCGTTCGACTCGCGGGCACGAGTCCAGACGACTTAGACGACATCTGCGACGACGTCCGCGAGATCGCGAACAACACCGGCGTCAACCTGAGCGGTCCGATCCCGCTGCCGACGAAGACCCTCGAGGTGCCGACCCGGAAGTCGCCCGACGGCGAGGGCACTGCGACGTGGGAGCACTGGGAGATGCGCGTCCACAAGCGCCTGATCGATCTGGACGCCGACGAACGTGCACTCCGCCAGCTCATGCGCATTCAGGTGCCGAACGACGTCTCGATCGAGATCGTCCTCGAAGACTGAGGTCGGTTTCGGTTCCGACTTACAGACGAGTTATATACCGTTTTGGTCGCCTTCGAGTAGTCCTCCAGCGATAGCTTCGCGGCCCGAAGCGGCGAGTCTCCTCGGGACTCACGCGCTATTTGCGCCCCTCGTCGTCTCGGAAAGCGGCGGGACTTTTGTCGGTCGCCGTGGCAGTCACTCGTATGGCGCGGCGCTCGCGGTCACGATCACAGTCGAACACCTACCTGCAGCCCGATTCCGACGGGAGTGACGGCACGCAGACGGGACCGGGGAGTCCGATCCTCGAGGTGCTCGTCGTGTTCGCCGTCGTTTTCGTCGTCCAGGGACTCACTGCGTTCGCGGGCGTGATGGGTGCGTTTTTCGTCCTCGCGCCGCCGCTGACGACGAATCCGTGGACGATCATCACGAGCGTCTACGCACACAGCGGGGTCGGCCATCTGCTCTCGAACACCCTCGCACTGGTCGTCTTCGGCTGGCCGGTCGCCCGAGCGACGACGCGGGCTCGCTTTCACGTCTTCTTTGCGATAACGGGCGCGATCGCGGGCGTGACCCAGATCGTTCTCACGGGACTGCTCGTGGCGGTCCCCTTCGTTCCCATCGCGCCGACGGCGGGCGTCCTCGGTGCCAGCGGGGCCGTCTTCGCCCTGCTGGGCTATCTCGTCGCGTCGAATCGGCTCTCGAGCGGGCTGGCCTCGTTCGTCGACGTCCCGCAGTGGCTGTCGATTCTCGTCGTCGTCGGCCTCGTGATCGCGGTCACCCTCGCCACCGCCTCGCCCGGCGTGGCGCTGATCGCTCACTTCGCGGGGTTCCTGGTCGGGGTGGTCACCGGACGCGCTCGGGTGCTCGCCGTTTGATCGCACGGTCGGTCGGCCTCCTCGTGGGCCGACGTACTCGAGCACGAGCCGTTTGGCAGTAGCCACATCACACGTGTACGACTGCTGTCCGCCGATTTGCGACCATCCTCGAGTGCCGTGAGACGACGGCTGGAACCGAGTGGATACTCCGTCGCAGTAAGCCAGGGACTCACGACACTGATAGCCGAAGCACCACCGTGGTGCCGTGTCCCGTTCCGTCCCCGAAACACAAGCCTCAAATAGAAACCGAGGGTATGAACGTGCGAGGGCTCGTAGATCAGTGGTAGATCGCTTCCTTCGCAAGGAAGAGGCCTCGGGTTCAAATCCCGACGAGTCCACTACTTTGCACCGTGAGCAATTCGCGAGCGGCGCAAACTGTCATCGAAGCGGGGATTTGAAGCCGATTCACATCTCCGCCGTCCACCGATCACAGCGAAGGAAATCGGTGGTGGTCGGCGTGACGGTCGCACCGTGGCCGTCGGTCGGCAACTCGACCTGTGACCACTGCGAAGCCCATATCACCGACCGGTTCCGCCGCGTCTTCGGTGACGATGACGATCGCGCCCACCGTTGTGGCGACTGCGACACGTACGCTCGATCGAGCCGCGGCTCTGCAACTGGCGTCGATGTGAGGGCTTCGGACCCAGAGACATCGCCCGGTCGCCACGGAGGTGAGGTCGATGTGTAGCGGGTTCGTTCCGGCAAATCGGCTGTACGATGTCGAGAGTCGGACGCCCATAGCCCATCAAGCGACTGACGCGGACGTTCGGCGGGCGCTCGAGAATCGAGAGATTCGCGCCGACAGCGGACACTCCTCGAGCGGTACTGACCGCTCTATTCGGTCGTGTTGTATGGTTCTGGAGAAGGGGCCAACCGCGGGCAACGCGTCGGCTTCACCCAGAACCAGTACCCTCTCTGTTCATCATGGCAATAAGAACCAATGGAAATATTCGCAAGCGATTAATCAGCTAGTAGATCTTGCTTCATTTAGTCGATCACTACAGCCGGGGGGTGACCGATGAGCGAACCCGACGACGTGCTGGGTCAGACGACCCGTAACGACCTCGAGCAGAAGATAGACGGCGAGATCCCGGTGGGTCACCTGCCGTTCTGGCAAGTCGCCGGGACACCGCGCCGGACCGAGCCCGGCCGTGCGATCCCGTTCAGCGATGGGCAACGGGTGATCGCCACGCTCGAGGGGGGACGAATCTGGTTCAGCCCGCTCGAGGAAGTCGACGACGAACTCCCAGACGACGCGCCGAGTCGTGGGTTCACCTCCGTCGATCCCGCGGAGGGACCGGCGTCGCGTTGCGAGTCTGGCGCCGCCAACTCACCTCTCAGATGGCCAATTTTGCATGATGGAGAGATGATCAGATAATATGAACGGTTCAACGCTGCAACGACGGGAGGTCCTCCTCGCGGTGTCGGGCGCGTACGTTACGTTCGCCGGGTGTACCACTAGCGAGGCCACGATATCCGGATACGGAACGACGTACGGACGGGGATACGGGGGCGAATAAGCATGGCCGATGACACACCGCGGCTCGGCCTGGGAACGTTCGACGAGGGCGAAGAGTGGGACCACACCGACGCGGTCGAGGCGGTCGACGAGCACGCGATCGTCCACGGACCGATCGCCGAGCGTCCGTCGACCGGCGAGTACGACGACGAACTGTTTCACGCGACCGATCAGGGGATCACCTGGCGCTGGGACGACTCGAGCGAGGACTGGCGCTATTTCGGCGGGCGGGGGAGCGCCGAGCAACCGGTTCCGGGGACGAGCCACTTCGAAGCGGCACACGCGGTCCACGCGCGGACCGCGGAGACCCCCGTGTGGAACGTCGAGGCCCACGGGATCGAGGGCGACGGAGAAACTGAGGTCGGAGGAGCCGTCCACGACCTCCTGAAGACGGTTGACAAGTCCGGTGGCGGGATCGTCTACTTCCCGCCGGGTCGATACCTGCTCGAGCGGACGCCGCTGGTGGGCGACGATACGATCGTCAGGGGTGCGGGTCGCTCGACCGTCCTCGAGGGGACGCGGCCCGCTGGTGAGGAAGGCAAGGCGCTCCTCTCCAACAGGGGCTTCGACGCGACCGAATACGACGGCGCGTCGAACTGGGGGGTGTGCAACGTCCGAATAGACACGCCGAAGACGACCGGGATCATGCCCGCACACGCGGCGAACGTCCGATTGGAGAACATCTACGGCGACCACACCTACAATCATCATATCGACGTCGTCTCGTCGAAAAACGTCGTCGTGGACGGCTACTGGGCGACTCGAGGCGGCGAGAGCGGGTCGGATGCGCCGGTGCAGTTCGACGCACAGTATTCTGGGGCGTCCTGGAACGGCGTGTGGGACGGGAGCGAGTATACGCTCGCCAGGAACGACGACACCCCGACCCGGAACTGCACCCTTAAAAACTTCGAGATCGATCCGGTGAACGGCCCGGAGCACGGCGTTCACCTCCACCACGGCAGCAACGAGTCGATCACGATCACGGACGGCTATATCACCGGCTGCGAGCATACGGCGATCAGGGCCGACCCCGGCGAGGCGGTCGCGGATCTGACGATCGACGGCGTCTCGTGTATCGACAACGCGAAGGGGATCACGCTGGGGCACGTCGAGAGCGGGCGACGAGAGCTGACGATCAGTAATACCACGATCAGAACCGACGACGGCGATCTGGCTGCCGGATCGGGGCTGTACGCCGCCGGATTCGACAGCGCTGCGATCTCGAACGTCGTCGTCGACGGCCCGTTCACGAACGCGATCATCTTCGACGACATGGACGACCTGAAGATGAGTGGGATAACGGCGACGGGGGCGAACGACCAGGCGTTCCGTTTCCGTGAGAACGTCGACGTGACGCTGACGACGGCTCGAGCAGCGGATTGCGGTACCGTCGGCGTCTACTCGGGGCCCGGTAGTAGTGTCGCCTACGGCGGCGTCACGTTCGACGATGTCGGGACGCAGGTGGACATCGATAACGACGGCGAGACTCGGGAGTGGGTCACGTCGGAATCGTCGTAATCTATTCGGTAGAGACGGGTTCTCGAGCGTCGTTCGCACCTGCCGGAAGTCAGTGCACACCGTATTGCACGACGGCTGTGCGATCGATCTGCAGCCAACTGAATGGACCAGTGGGTTACTGACGGGACTGTGGAAGACGAAGCGTCCTACTATCGTGGCAACACGAAATCGCCACGCCCTCCCCAGCCGATTCGCTCACACCTTTCGGCGTTCGCTCATCCACTGGAAGACGCTCGCGTCTTCCAAGCCGTCACTCGCTCCGCTCGCGACGACCTCGCGCAGAATCGGTTCGCGGCTCACCGTCGGTTCACCGCGACCCAGCGCGCGCCACCGCACGCCGGATGGTCGGTCTGGAGGAAGACGTGGTTCCCTTTTACGGAGCAAGGAAGCGGCATTGTCACTCGAGTTCTCCCCGTTCCTCGAGATCGAGCCGTGCAAGGCGATTCAGGCGGCGACCGGCATCGAATCGGGGCGGCCCGAACGTCGGCGCTCGAGCGGGCGGGTATCGAGTGCCTACCGGACGACGACGTGGCTGTGTGATTAATTTGGAGTCGTTACTCTCATCAATCAGTGAGTAATGGGCGGACTACCAAAGAGGAAACCCGTATTGGGTTTGGGCAATGGCACAACAGACCGGCGGCAGCGGTCGCTCGAGTCTCCATCGAATCGGATCGCTGTTCGCGAATCGGGACGAGCGATCCGCGGGAACAGCGGAGTCGAGTCTCGAGGTGGACGTTGTCGACTCGGTGCGGGACGTGGGGAAATCGCAGTGGAACGGAATCGTCGAGCGCTCGAATCGTGGGAGCGTCTTCCATCGCTACGAGTGGCTCGAGGCGATCGAGACGGGGTTAGGGTACACGCCGCGACATCTGGTGGTCACCAAGGACGGGAACACGATCGGCGGCATGCCGAACTTCGTCGTCGAGATCGAGAAGACGCCGTTCGATCGGTTGTCGTCGCTCTATCCGGGCTTCGGCGGGCCGTTACTGCCGACGGATACGGAAGAGTCTCTCGAGCGCGTGATCGAAACGATCCCGCGGCTCTGTCGCGGACGGACGATCGTCCACCAGATTCGGGGGCTCGATATGAGCTATCTGCGGTACAACGACGCCCTGCAGACACACGGCTACCGGCCCTACCGGCGGGAGTGTCGATTTCTGCTCGATCTCACCGGGAGCTACGACGAGATCCTCGAGGGGATGAGCCGGACGCGGCGGCGGGGGATCGAACACGGGCAGGACATCGACTACGAGGTCGTCGAGGAGGAGCTCACGCGGGAGAATCTGCAGCGGTTTCACCGGACCTACGAAGGCGTCATGGACCGCGTCGGCGGAGCGGTGTATCCGTTCTCGTTTTTCGACGAACTGCAGGCGATGGACGATCGCCTCCTCTTGCTGACGATCCGGATCGACGGCGAGTACGCCGGCGGGATGCTCGAGTTGCTCGACGACGAGCACGAGACGGTCCACGGGTTTTTCGCCGCCGTTCCTCGAGAGTATTTCGACGATCACGCGTCGGAACTACTCTACGATCACGTCTTCCAGTGGGGGATCAAGCACGGCTACGAGACGTACGACTTCGGGAGTACGAACACGAACTGCGAGGACGGCGTCTATCGGTTCAAGGAGGGCTTCGGCGGCAGCCCCGTCCCGGTTCTCGTCTGGGAGCGGGGCTGTAGTCCCCTCTGGCCGCTGGTGAAGGCGGGCCGGTCGCTGTACTGGCCGTATTACACGTAAGCGTCGTGGCGGCGGCCCGGGGTCGTCCGTCGTCGCACGGCGAATTCGGACTCGTCGCTGCTCGTCGAGACCGGACCGCTCGGTCGAGAGCCGCGGCGATCGGCTTCTCGTCTATTCTCGCTTCTCGAGTCCGATGTCGGAAGCGGCCATGAACCCCATCTCGTTACCAGCGTTTTCATCGAATCCCATTTTGCAAAACAGAGCTCCGATATTCAATTAATCAATGAACGGTCGTAACCGTTTTCTATGAGAGTCTTGTAATCGGAAATCATGCGATACGTGACATACGTTATCACACCGCTGCGGGGATATTTCGATCGGGGCGCGGAGCGTCTCCGCGAGCTGGGGGTCACGTTCGAATTCATCCGAAACATCGATCAGCTCGATGATGGAACGATCATCACGCAAAAAATGGTCCGAGGAGACAGGGCGGCCGTCGAACGCACGCTAGCGGAGACCGGGCCGGCGGTCGTCGACTATCAGCTCACCGACGCCGGCGAAACGACGATCCTGCAGTTGCACTATCGACCCAGCGACCTCACGCTGGAGTTGCTCGCGATCCACAACCGACACGCCGTGTTGCTGGACTACCCGCTCGAGTACGCGGGCCCGGAGAATCGGTGCCTTCGCGTCTCGGAGATCGGTCGCGAGGAAGCGCTGCGTCGTGTCATCGAGGATACCCGGTCGCTCGTCGACGTCGAAATCGAGCGCCTCGGAACGTACGATCCGTCCGACGAGCGACCGTTTACCGAGCTGACGGACCGACAGCGGGAAGTGTTGCGCGTCGCGGTCGAGGAGGGGTACTACGAGGAGCCGCGACAGGTGACCTACGAGGACATCGCCGTCCGACTCGACTGTTCTGCGGGAACCGTTGGACAGCACCTCCGCCGGATCGAAGCCCGGCTCATGTCGACGCTCATCGGGGATACCACCGGTATGGAGACGGAACCGGAACCCGATCCGACGCCGACCGGTCCGACCCGATGACCGCTCGTGCCGTCGCTTCGCACGACGTGCACGCGCGCTCGATCACTGTCTCTGACGATCACTGTCTCTGCATGGGTGACGAATCCGTTGTCGCATCCCTCGCAATCGGGACCGAGAGG
Source organism: Natrinema soli (assembly GCF_028618695.1). Next base: position 8,820 of record NZ_JAQIVI010000533.1, read on the forward strand.
CGAACCGTCGGTCCGCCCTGGAGGGGAAAAGGAGCGTTCGCCACCAGTCGTGTTGACGATCCAGTTGACGCGCGGACGATTCGGCGTCACTCGTGGCGACTGACGCGTACCCGACAGTATATCCGATTCACTCCGTTAGCTTCGGTATGGTGACGGTCTCCGTCGCACTTCGAGATCGACTGCTCGTCTGTACGAGCGACGGAATCGAGTCCGACCAGTGGGTCACGACGACGCGACTCGAGGGGTTCCGCCTCGAGTGCGTCGCGGCAGCCCCCGACGCGCCGGCTCGCTCGGTCGTCGGTACGTTCGACGACGGCCTGTTCCGAAGCACTGACGGCGGCGAGACGTTCGACCGGCTCGAGACCGGGTTCGCGGCCGAGGGGCGGGCGGCCACGCGCGGGACCGACGAGGAGACGGTCGAGAGCGATCCCGTGATGTCGGTGACGGTCAGTCCGCACGACCCACGGGTCGTTTACGCCGGTACCGAACCGAGCCGGGTCTACAGGTCGCGCGACGGCGGTGATTCCTGGACGCGACTCGAGGGACTGGTCGACCTCCCCTCGGCCGACGAGTGGTACTTCCCGCCGCGGCCGGATACCCACCACGTGCGCTGGCTCGAGGTCGATCCGTTCGATCCCGACCGGCTCTACGTGGGGATCGAGGCCGGCGCGTTCGTCTACACCCCCGACGGCGGCGACACGTGGCACGAACGGCCCG
>NZ_JAQIVI010000534.1 GCF_028618695.1 Natrinema soli
CTCGATCACCCGGCTCAACGACGGTCCGCTCGGCCGACCACCGGTCGAGAACGCGCCGCCGTCGTGGCCGCTCGACTCCGACGCGGTCGGCGGGGGCTCCCTGCTCGAGCTCGGCGTCCACTGCTTCGACGTCCTCGAGTGGCTGTTCGGCGATATCCGAGTCCGGGACGCCTCGATGGGGCAGACGCTCGAGATCGACGTCGAGGACGCCGCGACCGTCCTCATGGAAGCGCCGGAGACGGGAACGACGATCTCGCTCCACTGTGGCTCCTACCAGTGGGAACAGCTGCCGGAGGTCAACACCCGGCTGCGTCTCGAGGGCGTGACGGGGACGATCAGCAATCGGGACTACCTCCCCCGAAACTTCTACGCCGGCGCGGCCAGATCCGCCCTCTCGAACGTCGCCAGTCGACTCACGCGCGACGAGCCGGACGTCTTCGGCCCGTCGTTCTACCTGCAGGCCCACTACGACGCCCTGGCGGACTTCTGTGACGCGATCCGCGAGGGCGAGCAGCCACCGGTCGACGGGGCCGACGGTCGCCGCACGCTCGAACTCGCCGAACGGGCATACGAGCTGGCAGCTGCGGAGACCGACGACGCCAGCGACGACGTCGACGGACTCGAGACGCCCGAGGTGACGCTATGAGCGCGACGGGTGAGACGACGAACGAGGAACCGGTCCGCGCAGCCCCCGTCGACGCCACCGAACGCCGCGGCGGGTGGGATCCCGATATCGACGCCCGCATGGCGGCGCTCGAGTCGCCCGTCCGCGACGTGCTCGAGTACTCGCTCGAGACGCTCGCCGAGGCCGACCGGATTACGCTCGTCCCTGACGCGCACTACCCCTTCCACCCGTCGTCGGGAATGGTCACCGATCCCGCAGTGATCGGATCGATCGTCGCCCGCCTCCAGCGGCGGACTGACGCCGATATCGCCGTCGCCGGCGCGAGCGACGAGCGGATCTCCGTTGATCGAACCGCCGAGTATCTCGGCTACGCGACCCTGCTCGAGCGCTTCGACGCCGAATTCGTCGATCTGGCGAACGAGCCCCGGACCGACGACATCCGTGCCGTCGACGGAACGCCGATGGCGCTCTCGGTGCCCGAGCGGCTCGCCGAGAGTACCGTGATCGTCGTCCCGTCGCTACGACCGACCGAGGACGGACCGGTCGCCGGCGCGATGCGAACGCTCGCCACGCTCGTCGACTCGACCGCGGATCCCGA
>NZ_JAQIVI010000535.1 GCF_028618695.1 Natrinema soli
GGCGATCACGGACTCGAGCGAGCGTGGGCCGGCCTCTGTACGGCGACGCCCGACCGGGATCCGCTCGTCGGACGCGTCCGCGACGGGCTGTACGTCGCGACCGGATTCCAGGGCCACGGCTTCATGCGTGCGCCGGCGATCGGAGAGCGGCTCGCGGAGGAAATACTCGGCGGGGACGGAATCGACGCCTTCGATCCGACGCGGTTCCGCGGCGACGAGACGTTCGACGTCGTCGAGGGGATGGCGCTCGACCCGAACTGAGACGGTCCGCTGTCACTGTCTCTCGGCGCGCCCACATGACGGGGCGCGGGTGCGCCGAAATTGACCGACAGTAGTCGTCCGAGTCAGTCGTCGACGACGACCGGCTCGGTGTCAGGTCCCGAATCGGACGCTTCGGATACGTCGGTCGCATCGGACACGTCGGTCGCATCGGACACGTCAGTCGCATCGGACACGTCGGTTGCATCGGACGCGTCAGTTGCGTCGATTTTCGTATCCGACTCGGCCTCGGACGCGCCGCTGACCGCGGAGTCCTTCGGAATTTCGACGCTCAGCGTCCCGGTTTCGGAGAGTCGCGCCGTTCCGGCGTCCGGATCGACGACCGCGTCGGTCGGCAACTCGGCGTCGGCGGACAGCGACATTCCGCGGCCGGGAAACCGCATCTCGTACCCCTCGTGGAACTGTCGGAACCGGTCGATCCGGATCTTGACGTTCCCCTCGAGGTAGCGGACCTGTACGTCGTCCGGCTCGGCGCCGGGCGCGTCGAAGACGACGCGGTAGGAAGCGTCGTTCTCGAGGACGTCGACGGGCAGCGATCGGTGGTTCTGGACGCGACCGTTCGCGCGACCGACCTGTCGGTACAGCACGCTACCGACCGATTTGCCGAGGTCTTTGAGGGTCACGAGGCGTCACCCCGGGTGGTGCGTGGAACGCGGGCGGCAGTCGCGGGGACCTGGAGAAAGGGTTTGCAATGCATGGGAGACATGACCGTAGGAACGGGTACGATAGCCGGGTTGATATTCCTTTTGCTCGGAACAAAAGAAACGTCTGACGAGCGGGGCGCTCCGCTCAGAGCTCCACCCGCTCGAGGCAGTCGGTTCCGCTGCAGACCGGGCACGAGAGTTCCGAGACATCGAAGTCGTCGGGCACGTCGTAGGTGTAGTGATTCTCGAAGATATCGAGAAAGCAGTCCTCGTCGGTACAGACGATTTCCTCCGTCGGTGGCATGTGCGATAGTAGCGGGACGACGACCATCAACGTCGGGGTTGCGGCACGCTAATTCGTAGAACCGGTGTCTGTTTCGGGCAAGGGAACGGGTACCGAGTATCTGGGGACGCAGAACGTCCCTCCCTCGATCTCCCCGGACGACTCGGTCGCTCGAGACGCTCGCTCACTCGCGCGAAATTGGTGACGCACCCTCGCTAGTGCCGACCGCGTCATCGGTACACCACGTGATGACCCGATCTCCGCTCCGAATCTGCCGGCCGATCAACCCGCGTCCGGGTGGGACTGAAAGGGGCGGCTCGCTGGGCGTGTATGCCCAGCGAGCCGGGGCTTTCGTGTAGTCACCGTTTTACCCCTCGAGTCGCTATCGGGAGCCATGACAGACCCCGAGACGCTGGCGGTGACGATCGTCGACGGCTACGTCGACGAGCCCGCGCACTTCGGGGTGCCGCCGTACATCTCGACGTATCCCCGGTACGCGGCGGGCGCGCTCGTCGACGCGGGCGTCCCGCGCGAGCAGATCACGTACCACACGATCGACAGACTCCGCGACAAGCCCGACTACTGGCGCGACGTCGACGAGGCCGACCTCCTGATCTACCTCGGTGGGATGACCGTCCCCGGGAAGTACGTCGGCGGCACGCCGGCCGAACCGGACGAAGTCCGAAAGCTCGCCTGGACGACCGACGGCACGAGCCTCATGGGTGGCCCCGTCAAGTTCGGCGTCGGCGACGAGAACGCCGGCGCGACGGAAACCGAACGCCGGGATCTCGACTTCGATTTCGTCGCCAAGGGCGACGTCGAGGCCGCCGTCTACGACCTCGTTTCAAGCGGTCTCGAGGGATTCAACAACCGAATGCGCGACGTCGACGAGGTCTCGCGGTGGGCCCAGGAGGGCGCGTTCGTGGTCGAACAGCATCCCAACCATCCGAACCACCTCATCGCGGAACTCGAGACCTCCCGCGGTTGCGCCTACCGGTGTTCGTTCTGTACGGAACCGCTCTACGGCAATCCGTCCTTCCGGTCGCCGCCGTCGGTCGTCGGCGAGGTCGACGCGCTCTCGGATTACGGCGTGAAACACTTCCGGCTCGGCCGGCAGGCCGACATCCTCGCCTACGGCGGCGACGGCGAAGCGCCCAATCCCGACGCCCTGCGACAGCTCTACAGCGGGATCCGCGAGGTCGCGCCCGACCTCGAGACGCTCCACCTCGACAACATGAACCCGATCACGATCGTCGAGTGGCCCGAGGAGAGCCGGGAGGGGATCCGGATCATCGCCGAGCACAACACGCCCGGCGACACGGCCGCGTTCGGCCTCGAGTCGGCCGACCCGGTCGTGCAGGAGGCGAACAACCTCAACGTCACCGCCGAGGAGTGTTTCGAAGCGGTCCGGATCGTCAACGAGGAAGCGGGCTGGCGACCCGGCGGAGACCGCGAAGACGCGCCCACCTTCGGCGACGACGCGCCGCGTCGACTGCCCAAGCTCCTGCCGGGGATCAACCTCCTGCACGGGCTCAAGGGCGAGCGCGAGGAGACCTACGAGCGCAATCGCGCGTTCCTCCAGCGGGTGTACGACGAGGGCTACATGCTCCGGCGGATCAACATCCGGCAGGTGATGGCCTTCGACGGCACCGACATGAGCGAGACGGGAGCCGAGATCGCGAACGAACACAAGCAGCTGTTCAAACGCTACAAAAAGCGAGTCCGCGAGGAGATCGACAACCCGATGCTCGAGCGCGTCGCGCCCCCGGGAACCGTCCTCCCGGACGTCCACCTCGAGTACCACCAGGACGGCACAACCTTCGGCCGCCAGCTCGGCACCTACCCCCTGCTGGTCGGGATCCCGGGCGAACGCGAACTCGAGCGGACCATCGACGTCGCGGTCGTCGATCACGGCTATCGCTCGGTGACCGGCGTTCCCTACCCGCTGGATCTCAACGCGGCCTCGATGGACGAACTCGCCGCCATCCCCGGTATCGGCGACCGCACCGCGGGCGATATCGTCGTTAACCGTCCCTACGAGAGCGTCGCCGACGCCGCCCTCGGGACCGAGTTCGACCTGACGCAGTTCATGACGACGCGGCCGCTCGAACGCGCGGACTGAGTTCGATTTCGGTCGGATTCGTCCCGGAACGGGCGCTTTGCCCGTCAATCGACGGCTCGGTGTCGGTAGTTCTATTATGGATGCGGATCAGAAGTGAAATAGAGGGTCTCGCTGTGGAAATATCTGAAAAACTGCTGTGTCTGTTCAGTACGGACGTTTCGGAAGAGGAGGATCGATACGTCATCGAGGTGCCGCGCCAGGAGATCGAGACCGGCGACGTCGACCCCGGCGAGGTCTACCGCGTCGCGCTCATCTCGCGCGAGGACGAGGCGAGCACCGACGAGGGGACGACGACCACAACGGCTCAGAGCACGCCGTCGGAGCCGCAGCCACCGGTCGATGTCGGCGAAACGCGCTACGTCGAGATCGAAGACATCGGTAAACAGGGCGATGGCATCGCCCGCGTCGAACGCGGCTACGTCATCATCGTTCCCGGTGCCGACGTCGGCGAACGCGTCAAGATCGAAGTCACCGAGGTCAAGTCGAACTTCGCCGTCGGCGAAATTATCGAGGATACGTTCTAACAACGACCTTTTTTACCGGGGGCATCGGCTGGCGTCTTCGACGCCAGCCTCAACCCCCGGCAAAAATCTCGACCAAAAAAGGCCGAGCGCTCGCTCCGCTCACGGGTCGTTCCTCCCCGTTCGCTTTTCCGAGGGCTTCGCTTCGCTCAGCCCTCGCACCGCTCGCGCTCGGGGAAACGGCGCGCGGAGCGCGCCGTACATGGGTAAATAACCGTGCGAATCTCTCGCTTATACACGAGTTACATCACTTCTCGAGCGGCGTCCCATCGACCCGTTTCGCGCCTTCGGAGTCGTGGACGACGATCTCGCCGGAATCGCGATCGGCGGGCTCGTAGTTGTCTCGAACGGCGATGGCCTCCTCGAGTTCCCGAACGGCGCGTTCCTTGAGCGCTCGAGCGAGGTCTTCAGCGTCCTCTCGAGAAATGTCCCGACCCAATCCATCGCATTCGTGGGCGCGGACCATTCCCGCTTCGTCGACGGCCTCGCCCATCGGCTGGCTGGTCCCCGCGAGCGCGACGCTGAACGGGTAGGTTTGACAGATCAGCGGGCGGTCGTCGTGAGCGGTACACGCGCCAGTGCCGGAGTCGTCTTCCTCGTAGAACGTACAGTCGCCGCAGCCGTCGGTCTGCAGCGCCCACTCGAAGGTCTCGCCCTCGAGAGCGCCGTCCTCCGTTTCCGAGAGACCGTAGGGCATCGGCCGGGCGATATCGCGCCAGTCGTAGTCGCCGTCATAACTGTCCCTATCTCGCGGTTCCACCGCTCGATTGTCCGCGGCGCGTAGCGCCGCGCTCTCCTCGAGATCGCGCACTTCCTCCGGGAACACCGTCGCGGTGTGGTCGTCCTCGGCGTCGGCCTTGCAGCAGGCCCCACAGCGGGTACACTCGAAGCCGATCGACTCGATCGCGTCCGCGAGATCGTCGACCGCGAGTCGGCGGGCGTCGTCGAGTTCGGCCTCGAGCGATTGCACACCTGAGCGGAGGGAGTCAACGCGGAAAAGTCAGTCGTCCTCGGCGTCGGTCGCGACCGCGGTCGCCCGCTGGCCGTCCCACTCCAGTCGGCCCTCCACGGCGAGTTTCTCGAGATGGGCGACGACCGTCGCCCGCGCGAGGTCGCGAACGCCCGAAAGGTCCTTCTCGTAGGCCGACTCGAGGATTTCCTCGAGGGATTGGGGTCCTGACGTGGCTGCCTCGAGCACCCGCTGCTCGCGCTCGGCCCGGTGGGAGAGCAGGCGCTCGAGGGTTTTCCGAGGGGCGTCGATTTCGGGGCCGTGGCCTGGGTGGAGAACCGGCGGGTCCGTCGCCCAGAGGCGACGCAGCGTCGTCACGTACGCGCGCATGTCGCCCT
>NZ_JAQIVI010000536.1 GCF_028618695.1 Natrinema soli
TCCGGTACGGCTGGCGGGCCGCGATCGCGGTCGGTGCGGTGGGAGCCGTCCCCATCTTCGTTCTGTTCGCCCGATCGGTCCGGCCGACCGCCCCCCAGCGGCCCGACCAGCCGATGGCCGAACGGTTCGAACTCGAGCCGGTCGTCGAACTGCTTTCCCGGCCGGAGATCGCCTTCACGTGCGTGCTCGCGGTCCTGGGCGACTTCGTTTGGCAGGCGACGTCCTCGTTTCTGCCGACCTTCCTCGTCGCCCACCGCGGCCAGTCCGCGACGACGGCGAGTCTCGTTTTCGGGGGCTACTTCGTCGTCCAGGGGATCACGCAGGTCGGCGTGGGTTCGGTCTCCGACCGCTACGGTCGCGACGTGACGACGGCGGCCTGCATGGTCCTCTCGGTCGCCGGCTTCGCGCTGTTCGTCGCGGTCCCGGGGATCGTCGCCGTCGCGGCCGGCGTCGTGCTTCTCGGGGTCGGCCTCGGCTGGGGTGCGGCGCTACTGCCCCGCTTCATGGACCACCTCTCGGCGGCCGAACGTGGTGCGGGGTTCGGTCTCGTGCGGACCGTCTACGGCGTCGTCGGCGCACTGGGCTCGGTCGTCACCGGAACCCTGGCGGATCTGTTCGGCTGGGGGGTCTCCTTCGGATTCCTCGCGGCCTTGCTGGCAGTCGTCTTCGTCGCGCTGGCCGTCAACTGGGCGTTCTCGCTGGGTTACTGATTCGAACCCCGCGGCTCGGACCTCGTTGTTCCGGCCGGAGTACACGACCCTGCATTCCCGTCGAACTCACAATCTGCTTGTGTGTTCTCAGGGAGTAGATCGCTCCATGACAGCAGCGTCACGGCGGAAGGGTGCAGCGCGATGTACGGACTGCGGAAGAGCGCTGGCAGTCTGGCTCTCTCTCGACGAGATCCGACCGATCGGCAGCACCGACGGCTGTCCCTGTGGTGGTGACTCATTCCGCGCGTTTTCCCGACCGGCGTATAACGGCGTGGCGGTAGAAAGCCGCGTTCTTTCCTCCGTTCTGGCTGTGTGTCAACCGTGTCGAACGCCGAGGAAGCAGTTACAACCCTCGAGGAACTCGGACTGACGGAGTACGAGTCCCGCTGTTTCGTGGCCCTCGTTCGAATCTCGAAGGGGACTGCCAAGGAAATCAGTCAGGTCGCGGACATCCCTCGCTCGCGGGTGTACGACACCATCGAGCGCCTCGACCGGAAGGCACTCGTCAGCGTCCAGCAGACCGAACCCCGCGAGTACAAGGCGGTGACCGTCGACACGGCCTGTCGGCGGCTTCGCGAGGACTTCGACTCGCGGATCAACGCCGCCGAGAACGCGCTCGGCCAACTCGAGGAGCCGGATGCACCTGACGACGAGGGAATGTGGGCGATCACGCAGAAAGAACACGTCACCGAGCGCGTCGTCCTCTTCCTCGAGGACGCCGAGGACACCGTCCACTACCTCGTTCCGGCGACCGAAGTCGTCGATCGGGAGATCCGCTCGGCCCTCGAGTCGACCGCCGATCGCGGTGTCGACGTGTATATCGAAGTTCCGACCGAGGACGACCAAGAGACGTTCTTGGAGGCGGCTCCGAGCGCAGAGGTCGTCGTTACACCCGACCTCCAGACGACCAATAACGTCCAGAACGAGTGGCCGGCACAGTTGCTCATGGTCGACCAGGAAGCGATCGTCGCGGCCGGCATTCAGGAGAGCGACCTTCCCGACGTGGTCGACGAGATGGCGGTCTGGACCTACGGCCGGGATCACGGCTTCGCCGTCTGGATGCGCGAACTCCTCGATGATCGACTCGAGGGCCGCGAGGAGGGCCGGTCGACGAGCGAGTGAGTTACACGTTCCGCGGAGCCGGCTGCCGCCACAGGAGAACGCTCTCGTCCCGATTTCTCCCCTCGAGTCCGAGGTGCCGGCGTTGCAGCGAGCACTCACTTTTAAGTACGCGTCTCTCATTTAATCTGCTAGCAATGGCCATAGATCCACAGTTTCACGAGAATCGCGACCAGGTCGACGAACACGAGGGCCACTCGGTCTGGGGTCCCGTCGACGAGCCCGAAGAACTCGGCATTCACGGCACGCACGTCGCGGTCGACTTCGACATCTGCATCGCGGACGGTGCCTGCGTCGAGGACTGTCCGGTCGACGTCTTCGAATGGATCGACACGCCCGGCCATCCGGAAAGCGAAGAGAAGGCCGACCCCGCCAAGGAAGCGCAGTGTATCGATTGTATGCTCTGCGTCGACGTCTGTCCGGTCGACGCGATCGACGTCGACCCCGGCCGAACGGCGTAACACTCCGCGAGCCGATCTTACTCGGCGCGATCGACGTCGACTTTCTCCTTCAGGCTCTCGAGGCCGTCCGCTTCGGCGAGCTCCTGTAACCGAGTCCGGAAGTGCTCCTCGCACAGGCCGACTTTGAGTCCGTCGGACTCCGCGGCGAACGCAGCCTCGCGGTCACAGTAGTGGCAGTTCATACTCGCTCGTTAGGACTACGATGCATTGAACCCTCCGCTAGCGGTCAAGTTTCAGGTTACTCGGCTACCAGCTCGAGTTCCTCGTAGGCCCGCCGAGAGAGCCCGTCGACGCCGAGGCGCTCGTCGTGGGCGTCGCTGCCACCGGTCGCGAGCAGGTCGTAGCGCTCGATCGCTCGCTCAACTGATTCGCGGTCGACCTCGCGGCCGTAGGGGTAGTGCAGTTCGACGGCATCGAGTTCGGCCGCGTGCGTGAGCGCGTTCTCGGGATCGCGGTACCGTAGCGGATGAGCCAGCGAGACGAGCCGACAGGACTCGGCCAGCGCCGCCTGCCCCCGTTCGAACGACGGGACGTCTCGAGGGACGTAACACGGACAGCCGGACCCGATGACACGATCGAACGCGCCCTGATAGTCGTACTCGGTCTCGGGATGTGCGTCGATCGCCCGTGCGATGTGTGGCCGTCCGAACCCGCCGTCGATCGTCACGTCGAGATCGATCCCTAACCGCGATTCCACGCAGTCGACGATCGCCCGCCCGCGTTCGATTCGGTTTTCCTGGATCCGCTCGAGGATGGCCTCGAGATCCGCGCTCGGCTCGAGACCGTACCCCAGCAGGTCGATCCGTTGCCCACCGCCGGATCGCCTCGCATCGCTCGCCTCACCGCCCGTCGTCTCGACGCGAAGTTCGATTCCGTGGACGAGCGTCACGCCCTCGCGTTCGACGACCGGTCCGTCGAACGGCTGTACCCGATCGTGGTCCGTCACCGCGACGACGTCGACACCGCCGCGGCGAGCGGCGTCGGGGACCGCCTCGAGCGCGAGGCTGCCGTCCGAGCGCGTCGTGTGGACGTGCAAATCGGCGTATGGCATACGATACTCGAACGCCCCCGCTCTGAAAGGCGTTTCTCCAGGCCCGCTCCCGGCTTTCACAATCTCTAGGGTGATACTAGGTATATTAGGTCTACAGTGCTACTAGGAAACATAGATGGACAATGTTTATAATTATCGTTCACGGAGGATAGGGCGTAATGCTGCTCAATGGCACCGGCGAGGTCATCGACGACCACGAGTATCCAGCGACGACCGAGGAACTGATCGAGGAATACGGCGATCGAACCCTCGAACTCCCCAACGGCAGTGAGACGGTCGGCGATGTACTCGCCCGCCTCGCGTCCGAAACCTTCGAAAATCCGGAGGAGGCGCGCTTCGCCGTCTACTCCGCCGTCAGCGACAAGGCCGTCGGCCGCGTCGGCTACAGCGACCGCGATCCGACCCCGGTCGGCAGTCCGTACTCGCCGGACGCAGTCTCGTTCTGAGACGGACGTTTTTGGACGAGCTCTCTGAGATTGCGTTTCTCGAGATCGATCGACGCAGACACCTAGTGTCACTTCTCACCGATCTGGATAGCGGTTTCGTCGTCCGCCACCCGCGAGTCTGCGCCGTTCTCAGAAGACGAAGCGTTCTGCTGTCAAGGCGAAAAAACGATTCGCCGACCGTTGGAGAGTTTCGCTTTCCAAGAGGGCGGATGAGAGCTTTGCTCTCGTGAAGTCAACGGGTACCACTGCCGGCCAGCCGATTGGTCTACTGCTGGATTGCTTGAGATGTGCGACCTACTCCCAACAGACCGAAACCCGTGGCTGTTTTCCGGTGTGACAGTCCTGCCGTCCGTATTAGCGCCTGCTGTCAATCTCCCGTCGAGGAGTTCTTGAAGCGGCATGGACACCGGCAACGAGAAACTCTCATCTTTTCATACTGGTTCAACTAGATAGATATACTTCGTATACTTTAATCGCAGTTGTAACTGTCAGTGCAGAGACGGCCCCAGCGACTAATGATTCACATGAACTGCCGCAACCAAAGCGAGCACAAGCACCATCGTGACCGGAAATCCAGCCACAGGATGGTTATCTGCGAAGTAGAAGGTTCTATGGACAATCACACCGGCACCAATACCGGCAACGAATACTAGCCAGTTCAGGTAGAAGCCGTTTATATACCAGAAAAACACCGCACTCATCACCGCTATGAGGAGAAACGCAACATCTCCCCACCCATCAGCGCGCAGTGAATCCATATTCATATAAATTAATATAGAGAAATATAAAGAGCATTCCGATTATGCGGATCTACTGTATAGCTGGATGACCATCGACGGAACCGAATCGGTGTCGACCGACTGCGGTCCCAGTCTTGTTTGACTGAACTGTGTTATAAGTCGTGTAATAATACGTCGCTTAACTCTACTGAACTTTCATGTCTAACGACGCTGGCGGTGAACGAGGGGGTCAGTCGGCGACGAGTGGACTCGATCGTCGTCGGTTTCTACAGGGAGCGGCGGGTGCCGGTATCTGCTCGGTCGCTGGTATCGCGCGTGTCGGTTCCGTGGCTGCTCGGACCATCGGCGCGGGGGAGGAGAAGTGGCGTCGGGAATTCGGGGACAACGCCTCCCCGTCGCCCGTTGCCGACGAAACGCTCTTCGTGAACAGCCAGAACTTCGGCGGTACTGATTCCGTCTCCGCACTGCGAGCGACGACCGGTGAGGAACGGTGGCGGTTCGATATCGACGATCACTCGCTCTTCGATTCGCCGATCGTGAGCGACGGGACCGTCTTCGTCAGGACGAGCGGCGGAGTCCCGGACGTGTACGCACTGGATACAACGACGGGCGACAAAGCCTGGCGAATCGAAAGCCCCAGTGAGGTGATCGATTCGCTGGAAGTGGTAAACGGCACCGTCTTCCTCTCGGGCTCGAGCTCCGACGCTACCGCCTCCGAATCGATGATTCATGCACTCGATGCGGATACTGGGGAAGTAATCTGGCAGTCCCGAATCGACGAGATCGTCGCCTCCGAACTCTCAGTAGTGGACGGCACGCTCTTCGTTGGAAGCCACAATCACGTGTATGCGATCGACGCGACGTCGGGAACGGAACGGTGGCGCTTCGAAACGATCGTCAAACCTCGCGAAGGTATCGCTGGGATGACGGATTCGATGACGGTGATGGACGGGACGCTCTTCGTCGGGGCCGGTGATTACGCGTATGCACTCGACGTGGATACGGGCGACGAAAGATGGCATTTCGATGCGGGGGACAGTCTGGATACCTCACCGTTGGTCGTCGATACTACCGTTTTCGTCGGAGCGAACGAGCCGTACGGGAAAAACGGGACCGTCTACGCACTGGATGCGGCTACAGGTGCGGAACAGTGGCAGTTCGAGTGTGACGAGGGAGTAGGCGTACTATCGGCGATGGCAGACGACACGCTCGTGATCGGGAGTCGCGGCGGTACTATACACGCGTTGGATGCGGCCACGGGAGCGGAAGCGTGGCGCTTCGATGCCGGCGATAGCGTCGGTCACTTACTGCCGGGAGTCGACGGTACGCTCTTCTTCGTGAGCAAGACCGTCACGGAATACGAGACGCGAGAGCGTCCCGGTCAGGACCCCTCTCGAATCGCGACCGATTCCGTCTTTCGCTTGTCCGCGGTTGCCGGGTCCACCGGCGAGGAAGAGTGGCACTTCGAAAGCGAAACGGGAATCTTCGCGCCGAGGGTAGCGGACGGGACTGTCTTCGTCGGGGGCGCCGCCGGTACCGTGTACGCGCTGGAGGCTGGCGGAGCGGACTCGAGCGACGACGCCGGCACCGACTCGTCCGACGATACCGCGACGAACGCTGACGATGATTCGCCCGACGATACCGCGACGGACGGTGGGAACGGGTCAGACGACAGCACGGCAGACGATACGAGCAACGAATCGGGCGAAGAGTCGCCGGATCCTGACGAGAACGAATCCCTTACTGATCCGGCAGATACCGAAGACAACGAGTCCAACGACACCTCGACGAATGCCGAGGACGAGACACCGGGGTTGGGAATTCCCGCGGCGGTAACCAGTCTCGGCGGCGTCGGATATCTGTTGAAGCGGCGGCTCCGGGGCTCCGAAACCGACGACGGGGCGTCGTAGTCGTCCGTCCGCTGTCCGACGTTCCGTTTCTGTTGCCGGACGATTTGTTCTCGAACCGCTTACCGAGAGAGTTGAAGTCGCTAAACTGACACGCCACTTCGCCGTCCGCACCTCAGAACTCGTCGACGACCGGAATGCCGACCGTCTCGAAGTCGGTCATCGCCTCGAGTTTGTCGCTGACGTCCTCGAGGCCGATCGTCTCCGAGACGACGGCTTCGGGTCGGAGTTTCCCCGTCGAGACCATGCGGAAGATCTCGTCGTAGCGGGTCGGCGGCATGCCGAGCGAGCCGATGAACTCGATTTCCTGCATCACCATCGCGTCGCTCGGCAGGGAGATCATTCCCCGTTCCTCCTCAGTGGTGAGCCCGACCTGGATGTGCTGGCCCCGGGTGCCGAGGCTCATCACGGAGTTCTGGCTGGTCGTCTCGATCCCGAGCGCGTCCATCGCGATGCCCGCCCCGCCGTCGGTGATCGCCTGCACCTCGCCGGGTACGTCGTCGACCGCCTCGGCGTTGACCGTCTCGACGGCCCCGAGTTCGCGCGCCTTATCGAGTTTCTCGTCTTTCAGATCGACCGCGACGACGTTGCCGCCCAGCGCGTCGGCGATGTGGACCGCCGAGAGGCCGACGCCGCCACAGCCGTGAACGGCGACCCAGTCGCCCGCACCGATATCGGCGCGGTGGGCGAGCGCGTGGAACGAGGTCATAAAGCGACAGCCGAGTCCGGCCATGTCGACCGAGGAGACGCCGTCGGGAAGTTCCACGAGGTTGTGATCGGCGGCCGGAACGTGAACCTGCTCGGCGAACGCGCCCTGTACCGCTTCGATGAATCCGAGCGGCATCACGTTCTCGCAGGTATTGGAGTGACCCCGCTGACACTGCGGGCAGACCCCATCGCCGAGGTTGAACGGCACCGCGACGTGGTCCCCCTCGGCGACCCCCTCGACGTCCTCACCGACGGCGATGACCCGACCTGCTGGCTCGTGGCCCAGAATCTGTCCGGATTGGGTCTCGAGGTCGAGCCACTCCCAGTCGCCCTGCCAGCCGTGCCAGTCGCTCCGACAGACGCCGCAGGCTTCGACTTCCACGACCGCACCGTCGGGTGCCGGCTCCGGTGCGTCTACCTCTTCGATCGAAAGCGGTTCGCCGTGTTCCTCGAGGACTGCTGCTCGCATGAGTACGTTTGACTATCCCATGGTACAAATACGTGCGACCCCGTTGCAGCGATTGATAGCGATGCGAGCGAGGAATTTTGGGGCCGGCTCAGGCCAGAAACTCGAGTGCATCGCCTCACTCGAGGGGCACCGCGCCGTTCCGGCCTCTTCGACGCGCCGTTCGACCGGACGCGGGAGAGACGGACCGGACGGTGGCGCACGTTCGATCGTTCGACGCGGACGGCGGCCCACCCATCGTCACGAACTCTCGATCCTCGAACTGCATCAGCGCGCGACGGAATCGTCGTATTCTGGTATTCCCTGTCGGTGTTCGGACCGTGGTGTGACAACTGTCATCCGCTCGAATCCGGTCACACACTGTTGAGAGACGTGAAACTGTCGACACGAACCGCTCATCGCGAGGACAGCCGCTTCGGAGCCCGGGCCAGATGCGCACGAGAAACCGGTCGGAGACGGATATGTGATCGGTCTCGAGTCCACTGCTCGCCGCTGTGAGATGCTTCTTCAAGATATCGCTTCGATTCCTCCCAGATCTAACACATACTTTATCGAGGAGGTAGCTAACACCATTCGTTCGGATTGTGGCTGTATGGTTGGAAACGACAGTGGTGCAAGCGGGAATCAGTCACTCGCACTATCCCCTGGTCGTCGGCGGTTTCTGCGAGGTGCTGCGGGCGTCTGCCTCGCATCGACCGTCGGTATCGGGAGCGTCGGGGCGACGAAATCGAGTCCAGGTGATGAACGGTGGCGAGTCGATTTCGGCAACTCGGACTCCCTCTCCGGTCCCTCCCTGTCACCCGTGGTGGACGGCTCCCTCTTCGTGAATAACACCGATGCCGTCCACGCACTGACCGCGTCGACGGGTGACGAAGAGTGGCAGTTCGGCGTCGGCGAGACGAGGCTTCTCGATTCGCCGATCGTGTCCGATGGCACCGTCTTCGTCGCGACTGACGTCCCCTTCGGCTCGGAAACACAGGACGAGAGCGACACCTCCGTGTACGCACTGGACGCGGCGACGGGGACACAGGAGTGGCAGTTCGACGCGTACGAGCAGTCGGTCGCACCCCTAGTAGTCGCGGACGACACCGTCTTCATCCCGGGACAGTTTTGCGTCTACGCGGTGGATGCGGCCACCGGAGACCAGCGATGGCAGTTCGAGGTCGGCTACGGGGTCGAGGACGGATTGACGGTGTCGGACGGCACGCTCTACGTCGGTGATTCCGACGGGAACGTGTTCGCCGTAAACGTGGCCACGGGTGAAGAAGCGTGGCGCTTCGACGTCGGCATGCGATTGACCACCGAACTGACGGTCGCCGATGGCACGCTCTTCGTCGGTGCGATGAGTGATGCGGAACAACAACCGGCCGGCGCGGACTTGCAGTACTACATCTCTGCACTGGACGGGGCGACCGGTGACGAACGATGGCGCTTCACGTTGGATACGGCGACGGGAGAAGACGACCCCGGCATAGTAAGCCCGCGTCTCGAGTTCGTGACCGTGGTAGACGACACGGTCTTCGCCGGGTCGGACGAGTGCTACGGCAATTCCTCGGCGTGTTCGAGCCTGTACGCCGTCGATGCGACGACGGGCGAAGAGACGTGGCAGTTCGAGGCGTCCGGTTCGGTCGACACGATGACGAAGGCGAACGGAACGGTCTTCGCCGGGACCGCACTCGGCCGGGCGGGCGACGGGATCGTACACGCGGTAGATGCGGACACGGGCACGGAAGTGTGGAATTTCAACGCGGGTAATCTGTTGGCCTCACCGGTGACGGTGGTGAACGGAACCCTCTTCGTCGTCAGCAGGATCATCAGAAGCACCGAGCCGGAGTTCGAGGACGCTTATCGGTTGAACGCGCTGGATGCGGCCACGGGCGACGAGAAGTGGCAGTTCGTCGCCGAGAGGGACATCGACCCGCCGAGGTTCGCGGACGACACCGTCTTCCTTTCGGCTGACTATACGACGGTGCACGCGCTGGACGCCGGCACGGCGGACCCGAACGAGGAGACCGAAACGGACGATACCGAACGGAGTGCTGACGGTGACGAATCAGCTGCCTCCCGATCGAACGCTGACGAGGACAGCGCAGGGGAGACGGCGAACGACGAATCGAACGAGAGCCGCTCGGAGAGTGAGGGGAACGAATCCGCCACCGCTCCGGTGGCCGCTGACGATACCGAGTCCGACGATGGGTCGGAAAACCCCGAAGACGAGATGCCCGGGATGGGAATCCCGGCGGCGGTGACGAGTCTCGGCGGTGTCGGATATCTGTTGAAACGACGGCTCGAGCGCTTCGACTCCGACGACTCGTAGCCGAACCGCGAGCGACTACTCTGCCGTCAGTCGAGTAACTCGAGTGCGTCGCCCAGTTCGAGGGGAACCGACCCCTTCCGGTAGCCCTCGGCGTGGCCGTTCGGCCGGACGCGGTAGACGACCGCGGGTCGGTGGCGAACGTCGGGCTGTTCGCCGCGGACGGCGGACCAGGCGT
>NZ_JAQIVI010000537.1 GCF_028618695.1 Natrinema soli
AGACGCTGGGACTCGACGTGTCGATGGAGTTCGCGCCGGGTGCGCTCTTTTTCGCGGCGGGCGGCTACCACCACCACGTCGGCGCGAACGTCTGGAACCAGCGGTCGACGCCGGCCGACGGGCTGGGAATGGCGTGGTTCGAACTGCTCGTTCCGGACGCCGAGGCGTTCGACGCGGTCCGGACGCGAGCGACGGCCGACGACGACGCGACGGTCGCCGAAATCGACGACGGTATCGAAATCGCGGATGCGGACGGGATCAGCGTCCGAGTTCGGCACGCAGAGTGATGGACTCGGCGCGCGGATCGACGCGCCCAGCAGACAGAGTGACGCGTTCGGCGTGCCGGCGTCGCCGTCGTTCGTTTCGGAATCCGTAACGGAAACCGTCAGTCGTCTCGAACGGCCCGAACGACGCCGATTAGAGCAGTTGGTGGAGTATCGGAACTATCGGAAACGGTGTTCCGCCGCTTATGGGGCGCTCGCTCGAGGCTGCACGTATGCACCGACTCGAACTCGAGCCCGGCGTAACGCTGTTGCACGTCCCGTCGTCCCGGTCGGGGATCGTTCACCGACTGGTCTGCGATCGGCTGGCCGACGGCGCGACCGGCGGTGACCGCCCTGGGCGGGCCTACTGGATCGACGCGCGGAACGCGGCCTCGACCCA
>NZ_JAQIVI010000538.1 GCF_028618695.1 Natrinema soli
CCGCCTCGAGTTCGCCCGACAGGAGCCGCAGGGCGGCGCGTTCGTCCATACCCCCCGTTTCGACTCGAGGGCGAAAAACGGTCCGGGCCGACGCGGGGCTGCGCGGATACGATGGTCTTAAATGCCGCCGACGGGAATCACACGCCAATGGCTACGATGTACGACGTTCCGGCGGACGACCTCATCGAGGCGCTCGCCGACGATCTCGCGGATCGACTCGAGGAACCGGACTGGGGCGCGTTCGCCAAGAGCGGCGTCGACCGAGACCTCCCACCCGAACAGGACGACTTCTGGGCGACCCGCGCCGCGAGTCTCCTGCGCAAGGTCGCCGACCGCGGCCCCATCGGCGTCGAGCGACTCTCGACGCAGTACGGCGGCGCGAAGAACGGCTCGAACCGCTATCAGGTCGCGCCCGACAAGCGCACCGACGGCTCGAAGAACCTCATTCGGACCATCCTCCAGCAGCTCGAGGAGGAAGACCTCGTCGAGACCGCCGAGGGTGAGGGCCGCCGAATCACCGCCGAGGGACGAAGCCTGCTCGACGACACCGCCGGCCAGGTTCTCGAGGAGCTCGACCGTCCGGAACTCGAGCGCTACGCCTAATTCACGAGTTCGTTTTCGTGTCGGTTTCCCCGCCCAGAGCCATCGCTACCGTCGTCCGTAATCATTTTCCGGCGTGCCGGACAAGTACGACATAACTATGAGTGGCTCACCGGACGAGGAAAAACTCGAGGAGCTTCGACAGAAGAAAATGGAGCAGCTACAGGACCGCGCCGACGCGCAGGGCGAGGGCAGTCAGGAGGCGGCCCAGCAGCAGGCCGATGCCCAGAAGAAAGCCGTGCTGCGCCAGCACCTGACCGACGAGGCCCGCAAGCGGCTCAACACGGTCAAGATGAGCAAGCCCCAGTTCGGCGAGCAGGTCGAGCGCCAGGTCGTCAGTCTCGCCCAGAGCGGCCGCATCCAGGGCAAGATCGACGACGACAAGATGAAACAGCTCCTCAAGGAGCTGAAGCCGGACTCCCAGAGCTTCGATATCCAGCGCCGGTAATGGAACTCGGACTGCTCTACAGCGGCGGGAAGGACTCGACGCTCGCCGCGCTCTTGCTCGAGGAGTTCTACGACGTGACGCTGCTGACGGCGCACTTCGGCATCAGTGACGACTGGAAACACGCCCGCGAGACGGCCGACGCCGCCGGGTTCGCGTTCGAACGCCTCGAGTGCGATCCGAATGTCGCCCGCGAGGCTGCCGATCGGATCCGCGAGGACGGCTTCCCGCGAAACGGCATCCAGCTGGTCCACACGCACGCCCTGGAGCAGCTCGCGGCTCGAGAATTCGATGCGATCGCCGACGGCACCCGCCGCGACGATCGCGTTCCGACGGTGTCGCGGGCGCAGGCCCAGAGCCTCGAGGACCGTCACGACGTCGACTACATCGCGCCGCTGTCGGGCTTCGGTCGGTCGGCCGTCGATCGACTCGTCGAGGCGCGCCTGGACGTGACCGTCGGGCCGAGCGAGGAGATCGACAGGGCCGATTACGAGGCGGAGCTCCGAGCGCTCATCGCGGACGAAGACGGTTCGAGGGCGATCGCGGAGTGTTTTCCCGACCACGATCAGACGTACGTGACGAAGGTTCGGTGACCGTTCGACTCGAGTTGCGGCGTTTCATACGGACTGCTGTCAGTCAGTTCCGGAGCGACCGCGAACCGTCCTGCGGTTGCTCCGGGAAATCGTCACACCGGACTGTCTCAGCCGCCGCGAGTAAACTCGAACCGAGCCCCGCCGGCCTCGCTTTCGGTGATCGCGACCTGCCAGCCGTGGGCGTCGGCGATCGCGCGAACGATCGCGAGGCCGAGCCCGGAGCCGTCCTCCGACGTCGAGTACCCCTGCTCGAGCACCTCCGCTCGCTCGTCTTCGGGGATACCGGGGCCGTCGTCGGCGACGAAGAAGCCGCCGTCACAGGGGCCGACGCGGATGTGGACGTCCTCACGTCCGTGTTCGACGGCGTCTTCAGAACCGCCAGGTTCTGAACGGCTCGTCGAACCGTGTTCGACGGCGTCCTGACGAGTGTGCGAGTCAGGGTTTGTCGAACCGTGTTCGATAGCGTTCCGATAGAGGTTCTCGAAGAGTTGTTTCGCCCGAAGGGGATCGACTTCCAGCGTTCGGTTACCGACTATCTCGTAGGTGGCCTCGTCCGTCTCGACGACCGTCCACGCGTCGCTCGCGAGTTCGACCAGCGGCACGTCGTAGGGATCATCGACCTGCGTCCCGCTGCGGGCCACCGATAGCGTCTCCTCGATCAGTTCGTCCATTCGATTCAGCGCCGCGTCGACCTCCCGTAAGTGCTCCGGATCGCCGTCGGTGAACGCCGCTCGGAGCCGGCCCTGAGCGACGCTGAGCGGGTTTCGGAGATCGTGACTGACGACGCTCGCGAACTCCTCTAAGCGCGCGCTCTGCCGTTCGGCCTCGCGGACGGCGGCTCGCTGTTGAATCTCGTAGATGCCGGCGACGGTACCCGCGCTGACGCCGACCGTTCCGCCCATCAAGAGCAGGTACAGGGGCGCTTGAGCGCCGGTCTCCTCGAGATACAGCACGTAGAGATGCAGCGCCGTCACGAGGGCGGCAGCGAGGAAGCCGCCGAGCCCGTAGCCGAAGACGGTGAGTCGGTCTCGGATCGAGACGTCCCGGGAGACCAGCCATCGGTCGGCGAAGACGACGGCGGTCGCCGCGAGCAGCGGAAAGACGCTCTCGAGGAGCGCTCTGGTCGTCACGTGCTCGAGAGCGATGCGGATCCCGATGATCGCGGCGAGAAAGAGACCGAGCGCCGAGAGCGGCGAAACCGGCAGTCGCTCGCCGACCTCCGCGACCCAATCGTCGTCGGCCACGCGTTGCACAGTGGCCACTTGACGCAGGTCGCTATCAATGTACGGGACGATCTCAGGTCGGTGACGGTCGAACTAACGGAAATTAGCAGTGAACCAAAACGTCCGTCGTCCGCTCGTCGAGACCGCCGACGGTCGCGGCGGGCACGACGGAACGAAAGGATAGAAGTTCGCCGTCCCCGAACGAATTCGCATGTACGACCGGATCAAGGGCTTTCGTGACTTCTATCCCGGCGAGATGTCCGCCAGACGGGCGACTATCGACGTACTGGAGGCAACCGCCCGCGAGTACGGCTTCCGCGAGATCGGAACGCCCGCACTCGAGCGCGCCGAACTCTGGACCGACAAGAGCGGCGACGAGATCGTCGACGAACTCTACTCCTTCGAGGATCAGGGCGGCCGTCACGTCGCGATGACGCCCGAACTGACGCCGACCGTCGCCCGGATGGTCGTCGCCAAGCAACAGGAGCTGTCGAAGCCGATCAAGTGGGTCTCGACGCGGCCGTTCTGGCGCTACGAGCAGGTCCAGCAGGGTCGCCAGCGGGAGTTCTATCAGACCAACGTCGACATCTTCGGCTCGTCCGCGCCCGAAGCCGACGCCGAGATCCTCGCGTGGGCCGCCGACGCCCTCACTGGCCTCGGACTCACCGGGGACCACTTCGAGTTTCGTATCTCCCACCGGGACATCCTCGGCGGCGTCCTCGAGAGCTACGACGCCGAGGTCGACACCGAGGCGGCGATCCGCGCGGTCGACAAGTCCGGCAAAATTTCGGCCGTCGAGTATCACGACCTCCTGATCGACGCCGGCCTCTCGGCCGATCAGGCCGCCGAGTTCGACGATCTCGTCTCGGACGGCGACCTCGAGGCGGTCGAAGCGTTCGCCGACACCGAACGCGTGACCGCGGCCGTCGAGAACCTCCAGAACGTGCTCGCGGCCGCCGAGGACTTCGGCGCGCGCGAGTACTGCACCGTCTCGCTCGAGACGGCCCGCGGACTGGACTACTACACCGGCGTCGTCTTCGAGTGTTTCGACTCCGCCGGCGAGGTGTCCCGATCGATCTTCGGCGGCGGCCGCTACGACGATCTGATCGAGGGCTTCGGCGGCCAGCCGACGCCCGCGGTCGGCGTCGCGCCGGGCGAGCGCTCATCAGCGCCGTTTCCCGACGATCGATCGTCAGGATCGG
>NZ_JAQIVI010000539.1 GCF_028618695.1 Natrinema soli
CCTCGATCAAGAGCGCCGGTCTCCCCTGGGAGCTCGGCCTCGCCGAGGCCAACCAGATGCTCTGTGCGACCGGCCTCCGCGACCGCATCCGCGTCTCGACCGACGGCGGGATGAAGACCGGGCGCGACGTCGCCGTCGCCGCCCTCCTCGGCGCTGAAGAGTACATCTTCGGCACCGCCTCGCTGGTCACCGGCGGCTGCGTGATGGCCCGTCAGTGTCACAAGAACACCTGCCCGGTCGGCGTCGCCACCCAGCGCGAGGACCTGCGCAAGCGCTTCCCCGGCGAGCCAGAACACGTCATCAACTACATGACGTTCATCGCCCAGGAACTGCGCGAGCTCATGGCCGAACTCGGCTTCGAGACCGTCGACGAAATGATCGGTCAGGTCGGCGTCCTGGAACAGCGCACCGACGTCGACCACCCGAAGGCCCGCAACGTCGACCTCTCGGAAGTGCTGGCGGATCCGGGCGGCGATGTCCGCCGCAAGATCCGCGAACAGGATCACGAACTCGAGGACCAGCTCGACCGCGACCTCATCGAGGCCGCGGCCGACGCCATCGAGAAGCAGGATCCCGTCTCGCTCGAGACGGATGTCACGAACGTCGACCGGACCGTCGGCGCGATGCTCTCGAACCGCATCACGGACCGCTACGGCGAACCCGGCCTCCCGGAGGATACGATCACCATCGACGCGGAAGGGACCGCCGGCCAGAGCTTCGGTGCGTTCCTCGCAAGCGGCGTCTCGATGCACTTAGACGGCAGCGCGAACGACTACGTCGGCAAGGGACTCTCCGGCGGCAAGCTCACGATCCGCACGCCCGAGACCGCGGGCTACGATCCCACCGAGAACGTCTCGATCGGCAACGTCGCGCTCTACGGCGCGACCGACGGTCAGTTGTACGTCAACGGCGTCGCCGGCGAGCGCTTCGCCGTCCGCAACTCTGGTGCCAAGGCCGTCGTCGAGGGCGTCGGCGACCACGGCTGTGAGTACATGACCGGCGGTGTCGTCGCCGTCCTCGGCGAGACCGGGAAGAACTTCGCCGCCGGCATGTCCGGCGGCGTCGCCTACGTCTACGACCCCGACGACGAGTTCGCGGCGAAGGCCAACACCGGCATGGTCTCGCTCCACGACGACCTCGAGGAGAAAGACGAGCAAATGCTCCGGCGACTCGTCGAGAACCACGTCGCCTACACCGGCTCCGAGCGCGGCCGATCGCTGCTCGAAAACTGGGAGCGCGCCCTCGAGTCCTTCGTGAAAATCATGCCCGAAGCCTACTACGAGGCGATCACCGAGCAGGGCAGCGACGACGTCCGCAACGAACTGCCGGGCGCACCCGAGGCGGCTGTCGAAGTCGAGTCGGCCAATTTCGCGGCGAGCGACGACTAGCGCGGTAGCAGCCCGTTCGACGACCTCGTTTCTCTCGGATTCGCAACTGCTCGAGAACGCCGCCCTCCTGCACCGCAGTCTTCCGTATCGTCGCCGCGTCGGGCGCTTCGAAACGGTTCGCGTCGCAGTCACAGTCCGACGCGCCGAACCCGTCAATCGGCTCACCCGGCAACCGTTCGGCCAGTCCGCACTCCCGGTCGGCGTCCGGGAACGTCACGGCGGTCTCGAGGCGCGTCGCGGAATGGCTGAGCAGGTAGTCGACGTGCCGGTGGCGTTCTCGCGAGCGAAACCGCCGGGTCCGAACGCACTGCCGACGTGGGCGTACGCGCCGGCGTCGAACTCGCGGTCACCGAGCGCACCGCCCTCGATGGTCGCCGACTCGGTCACGCCGATGATGAGAACGTCCGTCCCGCTCATACCGGATTATCGGACAGCGGCGGCAAAAACGAGGTAATTTCGGAGTCCGGTGGCGGCTACCGCCCGTCGACTCGAGGGCGTTACCTCGACCGGTCCTCGTCGCGGGCCCGATCCTCGTCGGCGGTCGGGTCGCGCTCGTGGACGTGCCGACGGTTGGTCATATCATCCTGTCGCTGCTGATTCCGGGTACCGCTCGAGCCTCGCTCCGACTCGCGGGTTTCGGTCCAGTCGCCCTGCTCGGATCGCCGTCCCTGTTGCTGGTACTCGAGGCCACCGCCGGACTGCTGCTCTCGGTTCATGCGACCGCCCGAGGAGCCCTGGGTGTCTCGCCGGTCCTCCTGCCGGTTGAACTGTTGGCTGTCCTGGTAGTCGCGGTCGGTTCGCTGTCCGCGCTGTCCGCTTCCCTGGTCCCGTTGGGTACCGGACTGATGGCCTTCGCTCCGCTGGTGGCGACCGGACTCGGGCTGGCCCCGCTGGAACTGGCTGCCGTGTTGCTCGCTGCCCCGCTGGGACCGGTTCCCTTGCTGGTCTTGCATCCTGTTCTGTTGCCCGCGATGCTGTCGGCCCTGGTAGCCCTGTTCGCGGTCCATCGGTTCGGAGCCGGTGTCTCGGCTCTCGTGCCAGCGCTGCTTGGAACCCTGTCGTTCCTCGCTGCGCTGCACGCCCTGCTGGCCGCGTTGAGAGGAGCTACCGCCCTGTTGACCCTGTCGCATACCGCCCTGCTGCTGGCTGCCCTGCTGGCGATCGGACCTCTCGGTTCCGCGCTGGCCCTGCATGCGATCCCGCTGACCCTGCATGCCGCCCTGCATACTGCGCTGGCTCTGCTGGCCGCGTTGCGAGCGGTCGCCGCCTTGCTGGCCCTGCATGCCGCCCTGCTGGCCTCGTTGCATACCGCCCTGCTGGCCCTGCATATTGCCCTGCTGTTCGCGCTGTCCGCCGCGATGTTCTTCGTGTCGGGCTTCGCCGCCGTACGCGAGATTCGCTTCGTCCATCGCGTTCGTTTCGAACCCGCCGCGCTGTTGGCGGTTATCCCGTCGCTGCCCGGTCTGCCGTCCTCGCTGTTGTCCGGTCTGTTGCCGCCGTTGCTGATCGGGTTGTCCTCGCTGTCCAGTCTGCTGCCGTTGCTGACTTGGCTGTCCCCGCTGTTGTCCAGCCTGTTGCCGTGGCTGTTGTCCGGACTGTTGCTGTCGTTGCTGACTTGGCTGTCCTCGATGTTGTCCAGCCTGTTGCCGCGGCTGTTGTCTGAACTGCTGTCCTCGGTGTTGTTCAGGTTGCTGTCCGGTCTGCTGTCGCTGGTGCTGATCAGGCTGTCTCCGCTGCTGACCTGACTGTTGCCCGCGCTGCTGGGTATCCTGCTGACCGAACTGCTGTCCGCGCTCACCGCGTTGCGCCGACTGCTGGCCACGCTGTGTCTGCTGTCGACCGCCGTGCTGTTGCGTCTGTCCGCCCTGTGGGTGCTCTCCCTGACCCCGGCTGGGCTGCTGCCCACGCGGGGGGCCTCTATCGGTTGCCGTTCCGGAACCGCGCCCCCAGCCGGTATCAGCGACCGTGTCCTGATATCCCTCCGTTCGTTCGCGCTCACGTCCGCGATGCTCGGGACCCCGGGCACCGATATCGTCGCTGTCGCCGCCCTGTCGGCCCCGATTGGTCTCCTGCCCCCGTCCTTCGCGCCGGTTCTGACTGCGCTCTCCCCTGTGGCTCGAGTGCTCGATATCCTGTTCGTCCGTCCGTCGGTCGCTGCCGTATCGGTCGTTCATGGGTGTGTAGATCGTCGGCTGTGAGTTCGATAGTCGATCACCGACTTGCCCTCGCCCCTGATCGACGCGCTGATCGCTGCTGGTCGTGGTACGACAGGTGATGCTAAACCGAACGAGCGGATAAAACCCGAGCGTGAGTTCGCGTGCATGCGCAGTACGGGACGTAGAAGCCCTATCACCGGCAAATACGGACTGAGCCGACGACAACTCCGCTCGGCTCGAGGGCCGCGTTCGGCTCGCGGCCTGTAGCAGCACTCGAGCGACACGAAAGCGGTTCAGGGCAGCTTCGCGGGCCGCGTTCGAAGCCGCGTCGAACGGTTCGCAGCGTTACTCCGTTGCCCGTCTATCTGGACAGGTTCGGTTGCGGCTGCCCGCTACTCAAGTCGTACACCTGCCGTGCGTTCGTGTTCGGTCCGAACGCGAACAACCCGCGAGCGGGTTCGTGTTCGTACGTCACCCACTGTGGCAGAAACTGGGCTCCGCTCAGTTTTCGAACGGCGAGCTGTTTGAGACGGACGTCCGGCGCGAGTCGATCGGTCAGTCGGAGGTCGACGATCCCGTCGACGACGTACTCGGCCTCGGGAGCGTCCTGGCCGGCCGTCGACGCGGTGGCGACGATCGGAACGAATCGGGCCTTACAGACCGTCGCCCGGATATCTTCGACGAAGTCGTGAGCCTGCCGGTCCCGGAACACCGTCTCGAGTTCGTCGAGCGAGTCGATCGTGACTAGTCCGGTCTCGGTCATCTCGAGGTCGTCGAGCGCACCGGTGAGACTGTTGGTTAGCTCGCGACGATCGCTGGGATCGCGCACCTCGACGATCGCGTCCGCGGCGGCCTCGCCGACGAACGTCGTCCACTCGTTTCGCCGTTCGAGAAACGCCTCCCGATCGTCGAGCCGGTGGGTGTAGCAGTCGAGGATCCGCAGGCGGTCGTTCTCGAGTGCCGGCAGGACGTTCCAGCCGTTCTGATAGAAGCGCTCGAGCGTCGCGGTCGGCGGATTGGTGAGAGAGACGACGACGGTGGGTTCGCCGCGCTCCAGGGCGCGCCAGACCAGTTCGATCCCGAGTTCGGCTCGGCGGGTCCCCTCGTCACCGGAGAGGAGGAGAAGCGAGTCCGCGGGGATCCCGTTCGGGACGAGCGAGTCGAGCGGTTCGACGCCGGAAACGAACCGCTTGTAGGCGCAGGGATCGGAGAGCGTCGAGTCGTCGTCCGCGGCGTCGCGGCAGGCGACCGAACAGTACCGGCCGTCGTCGCCGTCCTCGATGTCGCCGGGAATCGGGTACTGACAGTGGTCGCACTCGAGCGGATATCTGGGAGCGCGATCCGTCCGGAGCCGTTCTGGCATATCGATCCGCCCTACGACGGAGGGGTCAAAAGAACCCGCCCCTGAACGTCACCTCGCCTACCGGTTCGGGGTCGGTACGAGCGACGAGTTTTCCCCGTCCGCTTCAAATTCATTCACCGAGAAGTGATAATCATTATCGAGTCGCCCATTCGCGGTACTTCGGGTCGTGGACGACCAGTTACCGTCGCGGGATGGAACATCGTCACGTGACCCGTCGCGCACCGTCGACGTTCGCTGTCCCGTGACGGCTCGCCCGTCCGCTACAGTTTTCTCTCGCAGTCGCGACGGCCACACATGGACAGCGCACTCGTTATCGGCGGCACTCGATTCATCGGCCGCCACCTCGTCGACGACTTGCTCGAGCACGACTACGACGTCACCCTGTTCACCCGCGGAAACAGCGGAAACCCGTTCGCGGACGACGACAGCGTCGACCACGTCGAGGGTAACCGGACGAACGACACGGCCCTCGAGGCGGCCGCGACGACGGTCGACCCCGACGCGGTCTTCGACTGCGTGGCCTACCATCCGACGGACGTCCGCGCCGCGACTACCATTTTCGCGGACTGCGACGCGTACGTCTACGTCTCGAGCGGCGCGGCCTACGGCCGCGAGGAGATCCCCAAGCGGGAGAGCGAGACGCCGTTGCACGAGTGTACGCCCGAGCAGGCGACCGACGACTCTATCGAGACCTACGGCAATCGGAAGGCCGAGGGAGACCGCGCCGTCTTCGCGGCGGCCGAGGACGGCGTCCGCGCCATGGCCGTCCGGC
>NZ_JAQIVI010000054.1 GCF_028618695.1 Natrinema soli
TCGAAACCAGAGCCCGGCAGCACAGCGACCACCGGGAGCGAGCAGCCCGGAATGGTCGGTCGCGAGTGATGCAGAGGGAGGGAAGGCGAGCGGGGCGTGCCGTAACCACACACCAGTCGAGGGACAACTACAGCATCTCCACCTTCAGCTCAGCCTGGCGGGCTTCGAAAGGGCGAGGTCGACTCGGTCGTCCCCCGCCGACGTCTCCGCGAGCGGAGCGAGCGGAGGCCAGCGAGAGCCACGGCTCTCGCTCGGCAAGCACCGCAACGACCGAGCGTAGCGAGGGAGTGAGGCGCGCAGCGAGGCGCGGGATGCCGAGCAGCCGAGGGCTTTCGGCGGTAGTGTACTCCTCTCTCCTCAACGACGTCGTCTCCCTCACAACCACCCCTCCGTCACGATCTTCCCCTCATTCTACGTTCCTCTTCGTCCTCCCCTCCTCGAGCGTCACCTCCACGCTAACCCCACTCTGCCCTACGCAATCCGAGCAATTCACACGTCTATCCCCACTCCCGCAACATCGTCTTCGTCTCTCTCCCAACGTACCAATGTACTACCATCCCGCGTGTACTGCCTTCTCGAGTGCCCCGTTCACTACCGACATCGATCCCGTCGATCGTCCACGCCGCCTCCTCTATCAGAATCGTCCACTGTCCAACACTCGGGCTACCGTCGAGGCGAATATTCTGCTTTTGCGGTGACCAAACGTTCTTTCTCTGGTATGGTGGTCGAGCTACAAACTCTTCTGAGTAGTCGCTGAATTCCGTTATCCGGAACTCGCTGGAGATGAAATTGTATTTGGTCTTCGGATCGAAACTTAGCATACGTGACCTGTCTCATTATACTAATAAATAACTGATAGTTCTGAAATTCGTAGAATGGTGTGGAATTAGCTGTTGAGTGGTTACCAGACCTGTTTTCCCTGTGTTCTTCGGGTCCCCTGATAGCTCGGCGCGGAAAACTGATAGTGTGCTTGGGCAGGGTCTTGTGGGTTCAGCCACCTATATTAGTTAATTAGTGGACTTATTGGAATAGCTTTATGTTATCCCGGTAGAAGGGTGGTATATATGTCGGACGAGTCGGGGTCGCTTGAGGAGAGTATCGTAGACAAATTTTTAGACAATCTGGAGTCGTCCGATGAAATCTCGGAACAAGTGTCAGCTGTTATTTCTGGGGCTTCTGAGGAAGATGATTTCGGAGGTCGGGACCAAGTCGCGAAACAAGTTCTGGAGGCGGTGAGTGAAGATGAAGATTGAGGAACTCAAGATCAACAACTTCCGAGGAATCACTGAACTCGAGAAACGGCCGGAAGGTAAGAATATTGGGTTAGTTGGGCCGAACGGCTCTGGGAAAAGCTCCGTAATGGATGCCATCGACTTCCTCTTAACCGGAACCGTACAAAGAATGACCGGCGAGGGCACAAGCGATCTCTCAATCGAGGATCACGGGCCTCACGTTGACAGCGAGCCTGAAGATTCCTGGGTGGAAATCACGTTTGCGGATGAGACCGAGCAGATCACACTAAAGCGTACAGTCGAGGACAACTCGCTGGAGTATGATGGCGAAGTCCCAGATTCACTTGAATTGCTTATCGATTCTGCAAAGAGAGGACAGCATCTGTTGTCCCGAAGTGAGATTCTCAACTTTATTGTAGCGCGGAAACAATCCCGTTCAGAGCAACTCCGTACACTCCTTAAACTAACCAGTATCAAGGAAAAGCGTTTAGAGCTCCAAGGTGCCGCGGACCAACTGGATACTGAGGCCGACCGGAAAGAGAGGGAATACAACAGCAACCGACAACGCCTTTTCACCCTCTTTGAGGAGGAGGCGAAGTCGTTAGAGGAAGTACAGCAGAAGGTCAACGAACTAAGAGAAGAACTGGACGGTGAGCCTTTAGATGAGCTTCATCCGGATACTGCATTTCGGAACGAGTTGGAGTCACCCACCGAACGGGCAAGTGCCAGCCCTATCCAGTCGAAGCAAACCAAGGAACTCCTAGCTAAAATATACGAATGGTTCGAAAACGATGCCGAAGAGTTCATAGAACTGGAGGATGATCTAAGGAAGAAAGCTGAGGTAATAAGGTCTGACGAGGAGGCGCTACGTGATTTGGATGTTTTAGAGTTAATCCGGGATGGCAGACAGTTCCTTGACGAGGATGCGGACTGTTGTCCGCTCTGCTTAACGAATTGGGATGCAGAAGAACTCGAAGAACTTCTGGAAGAAAGAGAAGAAAAAGCAGCCAAAGCCAACAAGAAACTGGAGGAGCTTGATAACATTCGACAGAAGCTCCTCCCTCTACTCACGGAAATCCGGACCGCAGTAAATTCCCTCAGCAACGTCTTAGGACCGCATGATAACTTCGGTACAGACGATCTCGAAGACTTCCTTGCGGATCTAGAAGAATATGAGAACCAATTGGAAGGCAGTATCGTCGATGAGTTACCTTATGAGGAGTCTACAAGAGAAGAACGGGAACAAGTACTGAGGCCTGAAAGTACTATTGAGTACGTTTCCGAACTGAAGAGTCGTGCCGAGGACCTTCCTGATCTCGATGCACTTCAGAATGTATGGGACGTACTAAATTCTGCCTACGAAAACTACCAAGATATAGTGCGGCTGGAGACCGTGTCGGAAGAGTACCGGGAGACAGCCGATCAGATGACCGAAGTACAGAAAGAGTTCATCAATGCGCGTGACAGCGTCCTAAATGAGACTTACGAGGCTATCTCAGAGCAGTTTGAAGAATACTACAAGACGATACATGGAGAAGAGGAAGAGTTCTCACCTGAAATAAGTCCGACTGAAACCGGGCTCGACATCCAAGTCGGTTTCCACGGAAGGGGAAAACATCCGCCTCACGCACTCCACAGCGAAGGCCACCAAGACAGCATGGGCCTCTGCCTCTATTTGGCCCTCTGCGATTACTTGGAAGGCGGAAATCTTCCTCTCATAATGCTTGATGACGTCGTTATGTCTGTAGACGCGGAACATAGACGGCCTCTCGCAAACCTGCTGGAGAAAGAAATCTCTTCAGACTTCCAGATCTTGATGACCACCCACGACGAACTCTGGTACCGTCACCTGAAAACCGTCGGCGTGCTTTCCCGGAGTAGCACAATCAAGTTCTCCAGTTGGTCTCTCGATGATGGACCACAGATAATCGGCCGATCTGGCGATGAATGGGACCGTATTGAAGAACTCATGGACGAGGGTGACGTCCAGGCCGCTGCTTCTCGTCTCAGGCATACAGCAGAGTGGTTCCTCCGCGAAACCTGCCATCAACTGGGTGCGCGTGTAAGGTTTAAATCGGATTCACGTTGGACATTAGGCGACTTCTCCGATCCCGCCATGTCTCGGTTTAAAG
This sequence comes from Natrinema soli, assembly GCF_028618695.1. The sequence continues at coordinate 3,365 of NZ_JAQIVI010000054.1, forward strand.
AGCTTCTCAAACAATCGAAACGGGCAGGAAACTCATGGGGAAACGATATCTCGGATATTAACGGACTTGACGATAAGCGAAGTGATGTCTACACAGGGTTCCACGATGAGATGGGGGCAGTCAATCCGAACGTACACTTCAACGCAGACGAGTGGGCGACCTTCACCATCGCAGAACTCCAACCTGCCGTAGATGCATTCAAAGAACTCTACGATCTGTTCTGGTGCAGCAACTGTAACTCCTGCCTATCCGTAGTCGAGGAAGGTCACAAAGAAGTCGCACTCAAGTGTTCTTGTGGAGGCAAAGCACATTGGACTTTAGAAGAAAATAGAGATTCAACGTAGTTAGGCCTTAATAGAAAATTCCAATTTTATATGTGACAATACAAATACTTTTTATAAACACTGGAGGTATATTTCTCTTGGAAATCCAAACGAAGGATGGAGACCAATGGAAGCGCAGAGAGACCACCACAGAGCCGTTAATACAGTTGACTCTTCGTCAAATTCAGTCTATCGGGAAAAGCGGAAATGGTTATTAGTAAGTGAAGGAAAAATAGTCCTCTTGTGATGACTGAAACACCTCCACTAAACGGTGAAGAAGAACCGTTTACTCAATCTTCTTTCGAACTTACGGAGGAACCGATCGGGAGGTATACTACACTGAAGGGTGTCATAGAACGGTTCGCGTACCAGTTGCGTTGACCCCGACGAGTGTTACGTACAGTCAATGCATTACGTACAGTCAATGCACTTAGTGATTGTCAGTACCATTTCTCCCTTTATGCTGAACGATTTCACCGTCAATTGTGGCCGACACGCGCTGTATGTTTAACACGGCTCTGTCAACATCACCGATAGCTGATGGAAGCACCAGCGATCAATAAGCCCACCTACATACCAGCTGATTCACTGGAGTATGGAGTGAAACCAATCTTTGAGAAGAACCTCTGACACCCTGCACTGGGGGAAAGCCCGGCAGCACAGCGAACTCGAAGAGAGCGAGCGAGCAGCCCGGAACCTGGAGGAAGGCGGGTGATCGTGGGAGGGCGGTGCTGTTCGAGGCGGTCCGCCCGTCGTCCCTCCCTCCAGACTCACCTACCTCACTCACCACTCTCATCCATTCCTCCTCAAATCGCACCGATCCCCTACCTTCTGTACGGCTTCCGGATCCAGGACTTCATCGAACTGCCCCATGCTCGCAGCTGTACTCGGATCGCTCGCCGCAGATCCTGCCGTAGCACCGCCACTTCCGTATAGTACGATCGCGCACTCCTCGGTAATTCATGGAACCGTTCCTGACACTTGAGACACGTGTACTCGAACTCTGCCCGGACGTTGTTCTGGTGCCCCTCGAGCGTGCCCTCCTCGTTATAGTGGAACTCCTCATACACGAGCTTCTTCGAGACGAATTTCCGACCATCACACCGCGGGCACTGGTTCATCATCAGCGGCTCGTCCGATCCCTGCCTCGAGACAGTACCCGATCTCATCGATGCTGCCCTGGCCGGTTCACCCTCACTATCCTCGGCTGAACTCTCGGCTTCGTCCACTGTGGTATCAGCTTGGTCTGCCTCCGATTCGTCTTCCTCGCCTGGCGCTGCTCCTTCTCGAACCCAGTCGTCGAATTCCTCGCTCAGGATCTGGTCGTCGTCCTCTGCCTCTTCCGTCTGGTGTTGATCTGTCCAGCTCATATCCCGACTCACCCCTCTCAGGTGGGCGAACAACACTGCCATCGCGATCGCCTAGCCTGACGTCCTCCTAGCTGCTCTTCACTCACCACCCTCCTCGAGTACCACCTCACCGTCGACGTCCTCGCCCACGGCCACATTCCTCCTCTCGAGGAGAGCAACCCACCCTCCGTCACCACCCCTTCCAGGTCCGCTCTATCCTTATCCTCGAGTGCTCTTCCAAACTCCCGTCACGGCCTGGCTCCTAACCTATACGTTCCTCCCACTCTCACCCCTCCTCAGCTTCATCTCCAGTCCCTTGATCCAGTCCTCTACCCCACCCCTCTCCACTCCGACCACACTCTACCCTGTTCTCCGTCCTTCACTCCATTCTCCAGACCTCCCTCTCTTTTCTCCCTCTCGCCTCGAGCACCATCCTCTCTCTACTTCTCCCACCCCTCTTCTTTCTCTATTGGTCCCTCACATTCGGCTTTCTTCTCAACTTTCTCTCACATCTATTACCTCGTCTCACACCCCGTCCCCTCCCACCTCTCTACCGCTCTCCACTCTCCCACTGATCGTGTTCTAAAAATGCTTCTCACTCCTCTCTCATTCCCCTTCCGACCACCTCCTTGTACTGCCTCACACTCCACCCGTCCCCACACTCAACTCAATCCCTCCATTCTCGAGTCCGCACACTCCTCCAGACCGTACCTCAAGTTTCTGATGGATACACCTTCCCTTGCCCTCTGAACTCTCCATGTCTCACTACCCGTCGCACACACCTCTGTTTCTGCACAAACCCCCATTCCTTTGGACGAAAAATCGTCATTCACGGCCGGTCTTACGGCCTTACGTCTATTTAAAACCCCGTCGCGCATATCTAAGGTCGTTATTGTGTGCGCGACGAGTTCGGGTTTCGGAGCTGAAATCAAGAACGTGCGCGACGGAAGGGTGAAACCGCCGATATTGGGATGATCGGTGTGTTATGTTTAATGAAAGTAATAATCAGACAGTCAATTTTGGAGAAGAGTTCCGTACGTAAAACCCGTCAATTAGGGTTTTCAGCAGTTTCAGCCCTCAGATCGTGCGCGACGGGATGTGTCCATCTTATATGTGATTAGAATTAATATATATCATGTTACCCATATATGTCGGGGCAGTGGCACAGAATCCTGATTTTAAATCCGTCATATGATGGTGGAATAATACCCATGTAGATGGGGGTTTTTCTTCAAAAAATGTTTGCTCTAAGAGTGTGAGAAAAAGTCGTCAGTCTGCTCGAGTTGGTCGTACATGTCGTCGGGGAATGGGAGGCTGCCATAGATTGAGTAGGGACACTGCTCTTTGCCGATACAGTACCGTTGCATATCGTCATTATTACAATTCATCGGCAGGGGCGTGTCCCCTTCGGGGCCAATGCCACGATCGCCCCGTCGGGCTTCGTACTTGATCTGGTAGGCAGAGATCTCTGGATCAAACCATGGCCACCGGCTGAACAGATCTTTGAGTTCATCAGTGATCGCGTCAATGGGTTTCTCGCGGTACTGCGGAAGCCACATTACCATCCGAACAAGGTTGAAGAGGTCTTTTCGAACTGGTTTCTCCTCTTGGAGCCGCTCGTCAAGTGCTGCCAGACAAGGCAGTTCAAACAGGTCTTCGAGTTCCGTAATCTCGAGTGGGCGTGATCCACCACCCGAGTGGCCAATCCGATACGTGTTGACGCGATCACTCCGATCGATCGTCACCGCCCGGTGCGACTCAGAATTAACAAGCGTTTTGGCGACGCTACGGTGGTTGGACAGTTGCCCCAACTGAGCTTTCTCACCCTCGTTCTCTGGGTCGTATGCCTCGAGCGCGTCGGACAACTCCTGAGCAGTATGAAACTCGCCGATCTGAGTCTGGGGTGACGCTCGCACCGCATTTTGGAGCAGTCGGACGATCTGCTCGCCCCGGTCCCAATTTTTCCACACCTTCTCGTACTGACCGATCTCGAGGGCGTAGTCAGTCCGCTCGGTGATCGCCGTCTCATGCTCTCGAAGCCACTTGCGTTGTGGTTCACCGAGTTCCTGGTCTTGGACTGCCTGTAACCGGCCAAAACACCGCTTTGCGTACGATCGATAGGTGTCATGGAGGTGGTCGAGCGGAACGTAGAGATGGTTGTTCTTGACCTGCGTTCGAATCTCGCCCGTCTCATCGCTACTTGCCGCTTCGGTGGATGCTCGCGCGAGACACTTTCGAGAGGCAGCCGCCATTGGGATTTCTACGTAGAGACCGGACTCATTTTCGGCAGTCTCCTCCTCGTCGAATTCGGGCACCGGTTTGACGCCCGTACAAACGCGACCCGGGTGGGGACCATCCTGACTGGGGCCTTTCGCGTAGAGGACCTCAGCAATATCCTGATACAGAGTCGGATCGTCGTACTCATGCACAAGTGCGAGGAGATTGGTCGCGAACAGCTTGCGGATGTTATGAAGGACTTGATTCTGCCGAGACGGCGTGTCTTCGAAGCGAGGTTGTTCGCTCACGCAAACTGTACTGAGAGTAGCCAGCAAAACGAGCGTGGCGGGCTCGTCGACGAACGGGTACTCGAGCGGGCGGTTACGCTGGGAGCTCTTGAACACAGCAGTCCCGAACCGTTCGATATCCGAAAGCAGCGTCTCTCGGTCTGGCGTATTCTCGACGACATAGCGGTCGTACCCGCGGGTGAACAGTCGAACGATCTCGTTATCGGTGTAGTTGGTTGGGATCGCTGCAGCGAGGTAGGCGTCTCGGTCAGTCTCTCGTGGGTCAATCATGTGTGAGTTCACTCTCGGTTTCAAGGAACTGTGGTCGGGCTTCCGTTTGCGGATCGAACGCTGGGCTCTCGATCGGCTGGACGACACGGCAGACGTCTGCGTGCAACGAGTAGGGCACTCGAAGGAGACGACTCCGGTCAGCGGTCACAACGGGATCGATCGGAATCTCGAAGCGCTCGAGCAAGAGGTCGTTCAGCACTTCTCGGCTTTTCTCATCGTACCCGTATTCAAGATCGTCGTCGAGAAGGTAGACGTGGACGCCTTGACCGGAATAGACGACCATCGTCTCCTCGGCAACAAACACATCCATGAAGATATCGCGCGTTTTGAAGCCGTACTCGATTGCACGGTTGATGTCCTCGAATGAGTAGGGATACCCCGTTGGATCGGCGTCACGAATCTCGGACTCGGCGAGCAACGCATCGTCACGACTCGTATCTGTTGATTGGATCACGAGGTCAGTCTCATCAAGTTCGCGTTCAGCGCGTGCTGTCGCGATGTCTTTCGCATCGATATCAACCGCAAGAACCCACGGTCGGTCCCAGTTGTCTAACCCGTAGTAGACGCCATCCGAAATCGGATCACTCTTCTCGAGCAAATCGGGATCAGCCAACGCGTACTCACTTCCCTGGAACGGGTCGTACCGTGCGGGAGATTGGATGAACGAGACGAGTTCCTCGAAATCGCTGAAGTTCTGTGCAATCGGCTCGCCACCAGAATCGGTACGCCACGTCGGCCGTCGAATGAAGTCGCGATCGGGGCGCTCCGCTTTGCGGATGGGATGGCGTTCGCGGAAGCTGATTCCGAACTCTTTCGGTGCCGTTGGTGTGATGAACGGCGGCAACTGGTCTACGTACTTGGGGAACTCCTCGGTGTAGAACGCATAGACCTCGTCGCGAGTTGCCTGTCGCCAACTCATGAGGAGCCTCCTGTCACCTTTTCGTCCAGTTTTCGAAGAGTTTGAACCGTTGTCATCCCATCAGATTCAAACGACTCGACTCGCTCCTGGATCTGTGCAAGTGAGCGCCCATCCCGCCCACTCACGGTGCCGGGAAGCCGTCCTGCATCGGCAAGCATCTTCACAGTTCCTCGACCATCATCACGGGACGGAAACACCCACACTGCATCCGCGTCGACAGCAGCCATCTTGTCATAATCACTCACCACTGCCTCTGCGTTGTTTGAGGCCATCTCAACCTCTCCAACCCATACGAGTTCGTCATCAGCATCGACTGCCGCGACATCGAAAATCGTTTCAGGAGTGTGCTGATAATATCGGTAGACCTGTTCAACTACCTCGAACTCGGTGAGCCAGTCCCAGAGGAGTTCTACCCCGACTTTGTGCGGTGTCTTTTCACCGAGATCACCGACGCCTTCCTCAGCAGTCAGTGTCTCGTCTAAGAGCTCTCGTCCAGCTGGAAGAACCGTATAGTATGTGTGACGGTTCACCGTCTCCTTCTCGAGGAGCCCCTGTTCAAGGAGAACCTGCGTATCAAGTCCGTCAAGGTCCTCTTGCAACTCACCCATTCCCTCCAAGAGCGTATACCCCGGACGGTCACGGTTCATCGCGTCGAGGACGCGTTTGAGGAAGATCGCATCGTCTTGCGAGAGCCCCCGCCGCCGGAGTTCATCGTCCGAGACTGGGCACTCCTCTTCGTCCGTGGCCGGATCGAAGAAGGCGGCTCCATTTGCAACGCCAACCGGATCATCATCGGTGGTCTCCGCGTCACTGCTGTCGTGACCGATCTCGCTTACGTCTGTGTCAGCTGTGAGATCGCGATCGTCTCGATCATCGTGCTGATCGTCGGCCCCATCGTCAAGGCTAGTCTTCTCGAGCGGCTGCTGGCCGTCTGCGTCCTCACTCTTTTCGTCGAACTCTACCATCTTTTCACTCTCGTCCTCATCCAACGCCGGCGACGCGCCAGCCCGCCGATCTGTGTCGCTCCAATTCGACCACTCCATCGCGTCCTCGTGGGACGGTACGTACAACCCGTACTCCTCCTCAGTCCGCTCGAGTACTTCCGGCAGAAGCTCTTCGTCGAACTGTTGCTGTTCGGCCGCCGTCAACGGCTCGTCGCTTTCTGGGTGCCCGCTTATGATCGGGGGCGAGTGCAAGGTCAACGGCGCTGGCCGATCCTCACCGAATCCAGGGGAGACGAGTTTCGTGAACCACTCGCCCGCTGCCATCCGGTTGTTCCGGTTCCGGACATCCTCCACAGACAACTCGTCGTGCGTGAACGTCTTCGCGAACCGATCCTTCATCGAGATATCACCAATCAGTTTCGTATGCACCTCCGTCAGCAGTTCCTCGTATGCACCGGTCCCATTGTGGTACTTCTTGACCTGCTCGGGGTACTGCATGATGAACCCGAGACTCAGTCCCGACGATCGTCCCTGGGGGAGCAGTTGATCGGCGACCAGTTCAGTCGCGACGAACGGTGCAGCCTCTTCCATGATGACGTTGACCACGTTCTCAGGGTTCGTCCGCCGCCGTCGTTGGATCGAGTGCCACAGATCACTCAGCATGACTGTGGTGAACCCACGCTGGGCGTCGAGCGTGAGATCGCCGAGGTCGAACAGAATCGTGACATCTTCATCGAGGAACTCACTGAAGTCGAAGTGGGTCTCCTGCTGGTGGAAGCCGTAGAGATCGTCTCCGGTGGATTCGGCTTCGCGACCGGGTTTGTGTCGAAGCATCCAGTGAAGGTGGCGATCCTCTTTCAGTTTGTTCAGCCGGTTCATCACCGCTCCCATCGTCGTGTCGAACTGGTTTTCGTCCTTGGCAAACTGCGCGGCGAGTGAATCGTGGATGTCGGCATTGATCTCCGAAACCTCCGGCAGCTCCTGATGATGGTGCATTCGCGTCGCGGCCTCGACAAGATCATCCAACCCGAAGACGTCGTCACCGTGTTTCGGATCGAACAACGCTTGGATCAGGAACGTCAGAATTTCGTTCGCCACGAACGCCTGCTCGTACTTCTCCGCTCCCATGATCATCCGCATCAGCTCATGGAAGTGATCGACTTTCTCCTTGACTGCCGTCTCCCGATCGTTCCCCTCGAGCGCTGATCGAATATCGAAGAACGAGATGGCTGGCAGTGTTCCTGGCTCCCGGAAGTAGTACACGTCGTCGAGATTCCCGAATCTCTTGTAGTGGGCCATCAGGTAGTTCTTACACATGTTGTCACCTTTCGGGTCGAAGAGGACGTTCGGCCCTGGTGTCGTCTCGGCGAGCGAGCGCAACATGTGATACGTAACTTGGCTTTTCCCGCTCCCAGTCGCGCCACAGAGCAACCAGTGGCGCGACTGACGGTTTGGTGGTAACCGAAGCGGGCCCTCGACAGCACTGTTGGCGTCCTGACCGAGGACCATCCCCGTGGTATACTGACGGCGTTGGGCGGTGTCCAACCCAGGAAGGGTCGTGCGGCTTTCGGGATTCGCATGGGTCTCTTTGACCGCCTCGTCGGTGAGATGCTCGGTACTGGGGACGATGACCATGTTGCAGAGTTCGGCGGGATCGAGATGGAGGTCGGGTTCGGAGCGGCTCACCCGCCCACCAGCGACGACCTCACCCTCGAGAAACCGATTGAAACAGCGTCGTGAGCGCTTGCGCCGACTGCGCTCAAGTACTCCTTTCTCGTGGAGGGTTTCGCTCTCGAGTTTATAGTAGTCACCAGCAAGCGGATCGAACACGGTACTCAGGTTCCGGAGGTCGTGTTCGATTTCGGATGTATCGCTCAGAGACAAGTTCGTAGGGACAGTCACCGCCCGCAGGTTGGTCGTGAACGTATGTCCCCAGTCTTCGTTTTTGATCTCGTCGATGCGCTCAGATCGAGATTCACTGAGTGACTCTGACCGCGATGAGGACGACTCACTATTCTTTGGACCGCGTAGAAGCTCTTCAAGGGCTATGGCGGCTTCACCCCACAGCGTCTCGCGTCCCTGTTCGATTTCGTCGATGTGGTATTCACCCTCTTTCGTCAGATCGGGCTCGCCTTCGAACGCGGCCTGGAAGACGATCGGGTGATCCGTGCTTGCAAAATGATCGATCAGCACGGTCAGCGGCGCGTGTGAGCTCGCCTTCGACCGATCGTCCTCACCCATCTGCCCATCGAACTTCTTGATCGCCGCCATTGGATCTCCACTGCCGGTCCACCGCAACCCATACGGTTCAACTTCATCCGGATGTGGCCGAGCGAGTACTCCCTCACCGGTATCGACTGGCGTCTCGAGGGAGAACGTGAGCGACCCTGGATCGCGGTTTTCTGCGTTCTCTTTCGCACGGAGTGCATCAAGGTCAACACTCGGGAGTTGCGTGCCGAGTGGGAGATTGGAATCGGACTCCTCCGTACTGGTGCTCTCGTCGGCAGTGTCCTCTGTAGTGATCCGCTCACCCATGGCCGTTGCTCCTCCGTCAGCAACGGTCGGGTTGGAACCCTGGACACGAACGAGCGCCTCGACTTCAGCCAGTGTACACTGGAGTGTCCCGTTCTCGAGAGCGGTCTCGAACTCGTCGTAGGAGTACTGCTGTGGAGTGATGAGCTTCTCCGCAAAGTCAACAGTCACACGTTCGATTTCCACGGAGTCGGGGTAGGCCGAGTTGAGCCGATCGTAGAGCGTGGACAGGTGTTGCTCGCAGGTGTAGTAGAATTCGATCGGAGAGTCCGTCCCGTCGCTGTAGATTACAAACTCGAACGTGAGCGGATCGGGATCCGAAAGCGGGTTGAGCTGTTGCCACCACGACAGTCCACCTCGTCGGACGTCGTGCAAGGGACGGATCTGGTTGATGACTTCCCGTGGCGCTCGTTCGCCCGTCGATGGAACGACTCGGATGTACTCTTGTTTACGCTCAAGTGGCGAGGCAGCGGAGGCTTCGAGTTCGAGAACGGTCTCGTGAAGCTCTGTTGGGTCCTCGATCGCCCAGCACTGGATTTCGGGCGACGTGTGGTCGAACGTACTGAACGTGACGGTGCCATACGACAACAGCTGGCCGATGGGGGACTGCTGAAAAGTAGTGTCGACGACACGGTCGAGCGGGAGTTTCGTGAATCCATCGCCACGAATTCCCCGCGTGCGGACGTAGAGTTTCTCCGACGTGAGGACGTACGTCGTGCGAAGCGCCCGAACAATCGGACGCACACCGATCGCGACGCCTACCAGGCCAATCAGAATGGGGACAGCACTCAGCCACCAGAGTGGAATCTCGGCAGTGATGAGTGCTGTCTCGAGCGTGTAGGGCTCGAGTCCGACGAGCGACGGTCCTGTTGTAACCCCGGCGATGCTTTCGGTCGCAAGAGCGAGCGCGACCGCCACGAAGCCGAGTGCGACCAAATACGTCCGAAATCCGCCTCGAAACAGTGGTGTGCCGGTCCACTGCACGTCCAGGTCGGAGACCTGCTTCACTTGCTCGTCCTCTGCAACGATCCACTCGAGCGACTCAGCGTCGCTGTTGGGGGTACTCTCGGTTTTCTCAGTCGTCTGCATCGGTTGTCACCTCCGTGCTCGAAGAAGCGTCACCACTCGCGGTCTCCGGTTCACACATCGTGCTGGCAGCATCAGCCCACTCATCAAGCAGCGTGAGCGGGATCGACGTCTCCTCTGAAAGAGACTTAATATCTGCCACAGCGAGCTCGCCAACCGTCTCGACACCTGCGTCGGCGAGATATCCTGCGTACGTCTCGCCGACTCCAGTGATCGTGGAGAGATCGTCACCTCGATCTTCTGCCGCTTCAGCACGCGAATCCTCCGCTCCCTTCTCATGCGGTTCCTCCGCTCCCTCATCTGCAGCTGCTGTCGCTCCTTGACTGGCCTCAACAGTCTCACTAACGTCTCTTTCGTGATATTCGGTCTCCACATCGGCTCGCTCCCGATCGGCGTGCTCGACGACCGCCTCATCGGTCTCGAGCTCAGGCTCCTTGTCGATCTCATCCAGATCCACCTCCTCGAGCACCGACTCCGGAATCTCGTACTCATCGAGTCGGCTCTCTGCAGCAAGGAATCCGGCGTCGTCGGCGTCGATATACCGGTTCTCGGCGAGATACTCCCACGGATCGAGGTCATCGTCGAGGACGCTGACTTCGTAGTCGTTCACGTGGAGTGCGAGTGGTTTCGACCACTCATTGACTTCGAGCAGAAACTCCGAGTAGCCCCCGTCTTCGCCAGTCTGGGCCGTCGTCAGGAACGTTTGCTCCGAGGGGGTGAGGTCGTGGAAGTCGATCATCTCGTTGCTGACCGACTCGTGGTGGAAGATTTGCCTGATATCACAAAGATTGTACACGTTGCGCGCTTTCTCGGCGGCCTCCTTGGTCTGGTCGTCCGATTGGGCGACGAACTCATCGACAGTCTGGGAGATGAGTGTGATTGCTGTGTTGAAGTGGCGACTGTGCCGGATGAACAGATCGATCATGTCTGTCGTCGCTGCCCGCCGCAACAGGTAGTGCGCCTCGTCGATCGTCACCTGGGTCCGGCGGTCGTGATCGCTGGCCGCTCGCTGGTAGATCCAGTCGAACATCACGTGCATGAACAGTGGTGCCTGCCCCGTGTCAGAGAACATCGACATGTCAATGACGACCAGACGATTGTCGAGTTCAACGTTCGTCCGGCCGGTCAGATTGTCGTTCTCGCCGCCTTTCTGGAACGCCTCGAGACCAAGCAACAATTGGTAAGCGTACTGCTCGTCGCCATCCCGAAACCGCGTCTCGAGCTGGTCAATCTCGGGCCAGACCCGCTCGTCGTTCGCATCCTCGTGCAGTTCCAGGAAGTCCGATGGTAGGCCACCGTCTGCGATTTCTGAGAGGATATCAAGGAGGTCCTTGATCGTCGGGCTCGTGTTCTCGTGGGTCGCCGTCTCTTCTGTGATGCCGTACTGGAGGTAGGCGAGTCGGACCGCTCGCCGCAGGATCCCCTCCTGCTCCTTGCTCAACGACTGCTCGGCCACCGCCGAGAAATGGATGCGAAACAGCTCCATCACCGAGCGCAATTTCTTCTTAAACGGATCGTCCACAGTGTCGTCGATACCGCGCTGGATCTCAAGCGGATTGACTGTGTTGTCGCCGCCGAAGCGGATCACTTGCCCACCAAGATCGTTCGCGAAGTCGACGAAGTCTGCAAGCGGATCGAGAACCAACATCTCGATTTCGGGATCCATCATCAACCGATGGTACATCTCGTGTTTCTCAGCAAACGTCTTTCCGGAGCCCATTGTGCCCGCAATCGCTTTCGAGTACGAGGAGAGCTCGTATCTGTCGAGGATAACAGGCGTGTTCGTTGCGTCAAACCCATAGAAGATTCCCTCGGGATCGGTGATCACCGGCTCGATGAACGGAAACATCGTGCCGATGGCGGTTTCCTGCATCAACTGGGTCGACTTGATCGGATCGTCACCGAGCGGGCCGAGTGCGTCCTGTGATTCGACCTGGCGCTTCTCGAGGGGGACTGCTTCCGCGTTCGCGGTACTGAGCGAATCGACGACGCGTTCGGTTGCTTCGTTGAGTTCCTGTTCGGTGTCGGCGACCACCTCGATGTAGATCGCGAAGTCGAACAGTTTCGTCTCCCCGAGGATGATATCCCAGATCAACTCCTGG
>NZ_JAQIVI010000540.1 GCF_028618695.1 Natrinema soli
CGGAGCCGGCGACCGAGTTGCTCGTCGTGCCGAACGTCGCCGCCCTCTACCGGGACGACGACCTCGCGGCGTGGGAGCGCGAGGACCTGCTGGCCGCGAGCCTCGAGATCCTCTCCGAACTGGGGGCCGTTCTCGACTGCCCGGTACTCCTGACGAGCGCCGGCGACGGGAGCGATCCCGACGCTGCCGCCGCCTCGGAGACGGTCGCCGACTACGCCGAGACGGAACTCGAGTGTACACGCACGCGCGAAGGCCTCCGATTCGAGGCCGCGGGCGACGGTTCGAACGCGGGGAGCGCGATGGCGGGCTACTGGCACGGCGACGTCTGGCAGACGACGATCCCCTACTGGGTCGAAATCTGTGGTGCCGTCGACGCGGTCGACCCCGTCGTCGCCGCCCACGACCGGGGGCTGTTCGAGGTGAGTTCCTGATGGGCCGAACGAACCCGACCTACCGCGACGCGCTCCGGCGACTCGAGTCGGAGTGGGAGCCGATGGGCCGCGCGCTGCGCCGGGAGCACCAGGGGGACTTCGACCGGCTGTTCGACCGGGCCCGG
>NZ_JAQIVI010000541.1 GCF_028618695.1 Natrinema soli
CGACGCGCTCGAGCGGCTTCTGACGACGTCGGCCGATATCGCGATCGCGCCGGGGCGCGGCGGCGGGACGAACGCGCTCGTCGTTCGACATCCCGACTTCCGCGTGGACTACCACGGTGCCTCCTATCTCGACCATCGCGAGATCGCTCGCGACGTCGGTGCCAGCCTCGAGACGGTCGACTCGTTCCGACTGGCGACCGACATCGACGAACCGACTGATCTCGTCGAGGTCCTCGTCCACGGGCTCGAGACGAATCGCGCCCCCGCCCGTCTCCGGGCGTTCGGGTTCGAACTCGACGATCGGGACGGACGCGTCGACATCGTTCGCGACGAGAGCGTCGCAACGGAGTAACGCGGTGGCTCCCCGTCACTCCGCCGCGCAGGAAGGCAGCCCTTATGTGCCGAGAGACGACATCCAGAGGTAATGTTTCCCGGGGCGAGCGAGTACGGCGTCGATATCGCGGTCGACGACGGGGCCGTCGAGGAGCTCCTGCAGGTCAGCCCGAACGACGTCGAGGCACCGCCGGCGCTGACGTTTTCGCGAAACGTGTTCATCCCGCTCACCACGGCCTGTCGCTACACCTGTACGTACTGTACCTACTTCGATCCGCCGGGGCAGGCCTCCCTGCTCTCGCTCGAGGAGATCCGCGATATCTGCCGGCGCGGGGCCGACGCGGGCTGTACGGAAGCGCTGTTCACGTTCGGCGACGATCCCGACGACCGCTACACCGAGATACACGACCAGCTCGAGGAGTGGGGCCACGACTCGATTCATACCTATCTGCGCGAGGCCTGCGAGGTGGCGCTCGAGGAGGGACTGCTCCCCCACGCGAACCCGGGCGATCAGACCCGCGAGCAGCTGGCGACCGTCGCGGACGTCAACGCCAGCATGGGCGTGATGCTCGAGACGACCGCGGAAGTCGGGGCCCACGCCGGTCCGCGTCGCAAGGTGCCCGGCCAGCGGCTGCGGACCCTGAAAAACGCCGGCGAACTGGACGTGGCCTTCACGACCGGGATTCTGGTGGGAATCGGCGAGAACTGGCGGGATCGCGCGGAGAGCCTGCTCGCGATCCGCGAACTCCACGACCGGTACGACCACATCCAGGAGGTGATCGTCCAGCCGGTGGTGGAGAACGAACGCTGGTCGGGGGGGTCGCCCGACCTCGCGACCATGCGACAGGTGACGGCGATGGCCCGCGTCGCCCTGCCCGAGGAAATCTCGGTCCAGGTGCCGCCGAACCTCGCCCCCGCCAAGGACCTGATCGACTGCGGGGTCGACGACCTCGGCGGCGTCTCGCCGGTCACCGACGACCACATCAATCCCGACTACACGTGGCCCGCGCTGCGCGAACTCGAGGAGATCGCGGCCCACGCGGGCGTTCCACTGGGAGAGCGCCTCCCCGTCTACGAGCGGTTCCTGCCGTCCGACCTCCGGACCGCCGGCTTCGACGGCCG
>NZ_JAQIVI010000542.1 GCF_028618695.1 Natrinema soli
CGCAATCGGGCTCATCCCGGCCGCGACCGCCGCCGCCGAGCCCCCCGAGGAGCCGCCCGCGTTCAGGTCGGTGTCGATCGGCGACGCGGTCGGACCGATCACCTCGTTGTCGGTCGTCCCCTTGTGACCCAGCTCCGGCGTGTTCGTCTTCCCGATCACGATCGCACCGGCGTCCTCGAGGCGCTCGACGATCGCCGCGGTCCGATCCGCGACGTGATCCGCGAAGAGCGCCGAACCGTACGTGTGGCGAACGCCCGCTTTCTGCGCACCGAGGTCTTTCAGCGCCAGCGGGACGCCGTGGAGCGGTCCGACGGGCTCGTCGTCTTCGAGCGTCCGGTCGGCTTCCGTCGCGGCCTCGAGCGCTTCGTCCGCACAGACCGTGACGAAGGCGTTGATTTCGTCGTCTCGTGTGCCGATCCGCTCGAGGTGGGCCTCGACGGCTTCGGTGGCCGTCACGTCCCCGTTTCGAATTCGGTCGGCGAGCTTCACTGCGGAGAGCCGGGTGAGTTCCGTCTCGCGTGACATACCGCTAGGACCACCCGATATCGTGATATACGTTAGCTTGACTTTCGGGATATCGGGGCGTGAATCGTAGCCTGACCGGCTGACTGTTAGCACGACTTCCGGCGTTCGGCGATAGAGCGAAGCAGAATCCGCTACCAGTAGATAGTAGGACGCTTTCGTTGGACAGGTGAAACTGTATCTGGTGGTTCAGTAACTACAGATGTGAACCGATCACCGAAATTTGTGCCAGGTATTGGTTGGGTTCGTTGAGCCGTGCGAGATACACGGCGCGTATCTCACTCCGTAGGGCACTCCCAGACGAACAGCGGTATAGAAATCAAAATACTATTCTAACACTGCCTGAACATCGTTCTCAGTTCTTCCGAGAGTAGGGAAATTGACGTACGAAGGCATCAACAGTATACCCGCATCAGCGGTGCGACCCATCGAGAACACGTTAGGATCGCGGTGAGCGATCTCCATTTTCATCAGATGCCAGTTCGCACGCATTTGCTCATCGCTCTCGTGTTCGACTACAACTCCATCTTTGTAGGCATCAAAGCTCGCTCGACGAGAGACTACGTCGTAATCGGTGGTCGTCTCGAACTTCACCGGGACCTCCTGTTCCCATCCCAGCGGATCAAGTAATTCACGCCGGGCACTCAGATACTGATTCCCCCCACCATAGTCGATATACCCCTCTGCAATTGCTGGTAACTCCTCTTTCAAACCCTTTCTCTCAATGATTTCTCTCCCCCCGTTGAACGACCACGTATCCCGTCTCCGAATCTCGGCCTCATTGAGCGATGAGACCCTTCACAGTCCCTTAGAATTTGAGGTCAAAACTACTACTCTCGACTGCGCGATTCACGCTCTGTGTTCAGCACGCTGTTCATAACAGTGAAACGATAACTCCGCCAGACGCTGCTGAATAGAAGGGAAGATTGCAGCAGTGACTGCCGCACAACGACCGAGGTGCATCGCCACCATCGGGGCGGGCCAGGATGCGGGCGGAGGACACGCCACTCGAACCGCCCGAGCCCCTCGAACGTAGAGTCGCCTGTCTCTCCCATGGTAGAAACGCTAAGTTCCTCGCCCCCCTATATCGCATATGACCGCAGGAATCGACAACATCCAGTTCCTGGCCACGTCGGCCCATCGCGTCAGCGTCCTCGAAGCGTTGCGCGACGGACCGACCGACCGCCGAGAGCTGTGTGAGGCCACCGGCGCTTCCTCGCCGACCGTCGGACGTGTTCTCGCCGACTTCGAAGAGCGTAGGTGGCTCGTCAGGGACGGCTCCACGTACAGGGTAACCCCCCTCGGCGAGTACGTCGCCAACCGTTTCCTGGCTCTCCGGGACGCGATGGAGATCGAGGAGAAGCTCCGTGACGTCTGGCAGTGGCTGCCGGTCGAGATGCCGGACTTCTCCGTCGACCTCTTCGCAAACGCGGTGGTCTCCTACCCCGGGCCAGGTTACCCCTACGAGCCCGTTGAGCGTCTCGGCCAGCTCATCGCGTCTACCTCGTCGTTGCGCGGATTCGACAACATCGTCTACAAGTCGAGCAACCTTGAGACGGCCTGCGGCGCGGTCCTCGAAGGAATGACGTTCGAATACGTGTTCACGCCCGAGGCCTTGGAAGGAATGTTCGCCTGGAATCCCGACCGGATCATGGAGGTCGCCGCTTGCGAGAACGCGACCATCCTCGTTCACGACCACCTCCCCGATGGTGACCGGTGTGGCCTCGGCATCGTGGACGATCGGACCGGCATCTGCTGCCACGACGCCGAGACCGGGGCGCTCGTGGCAGTCATCGACACCGACGCCCCGGAGGCCCACGAGTGGGCCATCTCGGTCTTCGAGCAGGTTCACGCGGAGGCGACCCCCGTAGACCCCGCTGCCTTCGAATCTCGCGCGCCTTCGTAGCACCCCTGGCGACGGCCGCCGCCGTTGGACTGGCAACCCGGTCAGCCGAAAGCCTCTGACGTAGCAGGCACCTGTCCTTTCCGAGATTTCAGGGCGTGAAATCCTGCACGCGGCATCATTACTTCCCTCCGGCGCGTACGTTTATCGAGGAACGAACACATGACCGAACGACACGACACCGTCGTCATCGGCGGCGGTCAGGCCGGTCTGGCGACCGGGTACTACCTGCAGCAGTACGACCAAGACTTCGTCATCCTCGACGCAGGCGACCGCGTGGGCGACCCGTGGCGGAACCGTTGGGACTCCCTCCGAGTGTTCACGCCAGCCCGCTACTCGAGCCTGCCGGGGATGAGCTATCCGGGCTCTCCGTATGCGTTCCCCACGAAGGACGAGGTGGCTGACTACCTGGAGACCTACGCCCAGCGGTTCGACCTGCCCGTCGAACTCGGCGTCCGTGTGGACCGGCTGGAACGGAGCGGCGATGGCTTCCTCATGAGCGCTGGCGACCGGCGGTTCGAGGCGGACAACGTCGTTGTGGCGATGGCGAGCTACCAGGTCCCAACGGTCCCGGATTTCGCGTCGGAGCTCTCCGACGATACCGTCCAGTTGCATACGAGCGACTACCGCAGCCCCGATCAGCTCCAAGATGGGAACGTGCTCGTCGTCGGTGCGGGGAACTCGGGAGCCGAGATCGCCCTCGACGTCGCCGGCGCGAAGCGCCGGCTGCAAGCGAGACGCGGAGCGTCTCGCCCTGTCGCCGACGGACCCAAGACGTGGCTGTCGGGCCGGGACGTCGGCCACGTGCCGTTCCACATCGACTCGTGGTTCGGCCGTCACCTGGGTGTCCCGTTCGTGATGCGCGTGCTCTTTCACAGGATCCTCACGACGGGGACGCCCATCGGGCGCCGTAAGCGGCCGAAGATGCTGTCCCAAGGGATCCAGTTGGTCCGGGTCAAACCGAGTGACTTAGCCGCGGCTGGTGTCGAGCGGGTGCCTCGCACGACCGGCGTCCGCGACGGTCGCCCCGTCGTCGGGGACGACGACGTCCTCGACGTCGAGAACATCATCTGGTGCACTGGCTTCCGCCCTGACTTCTCGTGGATAGACCTCCCAATCTTCGACGGGAAGGAACAGCCCAAAGAGCCCGTCCACGTGCGCGGCGTCGTCCCGGACGAGCCGGGCCTGTACTTCGTCGGCCTGTTCTTCTTGTACGCGATGACGTCGGGGCTGTTCACCGGTGTCGGCAGGGATGCAAAGTACGTCGTCGACCACTTGTCGTCGAGGGCGCGGCAGCAGCCTCGTCCGAGCCACATCGGATCGGTTAACGGATCCCCACAGCAGTCGTAGACGAGGTCGGCGTCAGCCAGATTTCAATCTCAAATCGAGTGGCGAACAGACAGGTCGGTTCGTTGGGTTCGCCCTGAACACGTCGGGGGCTTCACGATCGAACCGAGTGGCGAGTGGTCGAGACCGATGACCGCTCGGCGGGAGTCTATCGGCGACAAACGCCAGGTCCTCGCCCACAGGGACAACATCCTATTTTCAGCACGCGATCGGCGAACTGATACCGTGCCGTCACGATCACTCTGCTGAAGAGAAGGAGCGTATCGGTCACGATCAGTTGAACGTTCACTTATACATTAGCCGGGCAATTCTAGTGCGAGCAATGCTGATTTTCGATCGAACCGCTTGCAAAAGCCTGCGCTACAAAGGCCGCCTTCGCAGGCTTCGCCCGCTCCGGCGGTGTCGTTCGAAAGGCGCTCAGCGCGCTTTCGTGATCGAGCGGTGCAACGCTAAGCGGGAACGAAGTTCCCGCGAGGTCAGCGGGACGGACGTTCCGCCAGATTCCGCGAGGTCCGCGAAACCTTCGGTTTCGCTTGATGCCGAGAGAGCGATGCTCTCTCGTCGCAAACCGCTCGCTTCGCTCGCGGACGCTGGAAGCGGTAACGCCTTCACCTATACCGGGCGCGAGTTTCGCAGCATACGCGGAATGTAGAAACCGCCTTCCCAACTGCTACTGGTACATTCGCAACGGCTGGGCCTGCGAACTCTCATCCTGGCCGATCGACTGCATCTGCTGGGCCAACTGCTCCCGTTTCGCCCGAATCTCTTCGGCGCGGTCGACGAGTTCCGTCACGTCGATCTCGAGGTCGGTGACCGGCGCGATACCGTCCTCAAGCAGGACGCTCGCGGCTTCGGGGTCGGGGAACTGCGGGCTGCACTCGACGACGAGGCCGAGGCTGCCGTAGTCTTCCTGTGCGGCGCGGTTGATGAGCGCCCCCGTCGGCCCGGTGATGACGCCGTCTTCCGACGGAATCGGGATATCGACCGCCTCGAGTCGGTCGCCGCCGTCGCCGGTCGCGATACCGTAGAGGGCGGGTCGGTTCTCGCCGTCGCGTTCGGCGGGGAGCCCGCTCAGGTAGATCGGCGCAGCCCCCTGCTCGACGATCCAGCCGGTCAGGCAGTCGGG
>NZ_JAQIVI010000543.1 GCF_028618695.1 Natrinema soli
CGACCGGGAGATCGGGGAGGCCCACGAACTGGACGACGTGGGTGAGCTTCTCGCCGACGAAGAAGCCGGCTCCGGAGAGCGCACCGAGCACCGCGGCGGTACGCAGCGACGGCTCGAAGCGCGAGCGGGCGAAGCCGGCGTAGACGTGCACGCTCTTCTCGATCTCCTCGACCGTCGCCGCGAGGATGATGATCAGCGGCACGGCGATCGCCTGGGGGACGACGAACAGCAGGGCGACCGCGAGGAGCTGACTCGCGAAGACGAACGGAATGAACAGGATCGACAGCAGGAAGACGCTCCGGCGGCCGCGGATTCGGCTCGCGATCGCGTCGACGACTTTGGCCGGGATCGGTTTCTGGGCGAACATGTCTTCCTCGCGGTAGACGCCGATTCCGAGCAGGAAACAGACGGCCGCGCCGAGGTAGAAGGGGCCGGTCGAGAACAGGTACTCGCCGAGTCGGACCGACTCGTTCTGGAGGTCCATCACGACCAGCGTCAGCGGCGAGATCAACGCGATAGCGTTCACGTCGGCGAAGACCGCCGGAATGAACGTGTACGTCGTCAGGAAGACGCTGATCGTGACCGTCACGAAGGTGAGTTCCTTGAACGAGCGGGCGAGCATCGCACCGACGAACGTGGCCGCGAGGAAGAGCAGGGCGATCGGCAGCGCCGCCGCGACCGCGATCGGCCCGCCCTCGATCACCCACGCGATCGCGATGACGACCCCGACGAGCCCGAGCACGTACGGGAGAGTCTTCCCCGCGACGATCTCGCGGCTCGAGGCCGGCGAGACGAGCAGCAGTTCGCCGCGGCGTTTGACCCGCTCGTCCATGATCGTGCTCCCGTAGGCCTGAATGACGAAGTTCATCGGGACGACGAAGAGGAACGCGAGCACGAGCGATTCGAACGGGAACGGCGGCGAAATCGAGCCGGGGCGGTCCGGTGCCGTCGATGACGTCGATCCGTCGCCGACGTTCGGGACCTGCGTTCGGCCGTCTCCGCCGTCGGTTCCGCTTCCACCGGTGCCGTCGGACCCGCTTCCACCGGATCCGTCCGCCCCGGATTCGTCTCCGGTGCTCCCGTCCGTGTTCCCGCCGGTTCCGTCCCCGCTTCCGCCGTTCGTCCCGTCTCCGCTATCGGTTCCGTCCCCTGCTCCGTTTCCGTCTCCGTCACCGGTTCCGGAATCGGTCTCCCCGCCGAGATCGCGCTGCTGATACTCGATCGAGACGAGCACCGGGTACGCGGCCGCCTGGTCGGCTTCTTCGTCCATCAGCTTCCCGTTGTACGACTCGACGGACTCGCGAAACGCGTCGTAGGCGGCTGCGCCGTTGTCGCCGAGGTGACCGATCCGGCCATCTCGAGTCACGACCACGTCGACGGACGCCTCGTCGCGTACGGCGATGGTGCCGGCGTTTCCGTCACCAGCGTCGGTCGTAACGTCCTCGAGCGGGACGGGCCGAAACTGCTCGCTGTCGACGGCCACGTCGTAGTACCGACTGTCCTCGTCGACGCCGACCGTGTAGATCTCCCGCTCGAGGCCGAGCCCCTCGTCGGCGACCGTGAAGCCGGCGGTCCCGACCGCGAGTAGCATCACGGCGAGGACGAGCCCGGTCTTCCGATCGACGGTGCCGGCGCTCCGGGCGACCTCCCAGCGAGCGATCCGGGCCGTGCGCGAGACGATCCCGCGGAGACGGCCGTCGTTCACGTCTCGGCCTCCAACGGCTCGCTCGCCACCTCGAGGAAGATATCCTCCAGACTCGGGGTCTTCGTCTGGATATCGGTGATGCGGCCACCGGCCGCCTCGACGGTCTCTCGGACGGCGTCGACGGCCGTCATATCGCCGACGACGTGGCGGACCTGCCCGTTCTCGTGGCTCACACCGATCGGCGAGCCGGCGTCAGTCAGGCCCTCGCTGCCGTCTTCGGTCGCGTACACGTGATACTCGGTGCCGCCGTGGGCGTCCCGGATCTCCTCGAGCGTGCCGCGGGCGACGATCCGGCCGTCGTTCATGATGACGATCCGATCGCAGATGCTCTCGACGTGGAAGAGGTTGTGCGCGCTGAAGACGACCGTCTTCCCCTCGTCGCTCAGTTCCTCGGTGAACTCGATGATGTAGTTGGTCGTCAGCGGATCCAGCCCCGACGCCGGCTCGTCGAAGATCAGCACGTCGGGGTCGTTCACGAGGGCCCGCGCGATCGCGACCTTCCGCTGCATGCCCTTCGACATGTTGCCGATCTTCCTGTCGCGGTGCTCGAGGTCGAGGCGATCCAGCGAGTCGTGGATTCGCTCGCGGGCAACGTCGCGGGGTACATCGTAGAGATCGGCGAAGAACTCGAGGTAGTCGATCGCGGTCATCTCCTCGTACAGCGGCGACTCCTCGGGGAGGAAGCCCAGGCGGCGCTGCATCGCGGGCTCGCCGGGGGTGTGGCCGGCGACGACGGCGGTGCCGGCGGTGGGTTCGATCAGCCCGGCCAGCATCTTTAGCGTCGTCGTCTTGCCCGCGCCGTTGGGGCCGACGACGCCGAAGACCTCGCCGCGCTCGATGTCGAAGGAGCTGCCCTCGACGGCGACGAAGCCGCCGTACTCCTTCCGGAGGTCGTCTACTTCGAGTATAGCCATTGGATAGCGCGACTGAGGGAGCCACCCCAGTAAAGTCTAGCGGCCAGTGACAGTCAGGGCCGGGTACCAGATCAGGGTCGGCTATCAGACGATCGAGGCACCCAGAACGAGCGGCAGTCGCACGGTGGAATGAGACGGTGAGAAGTGAGCTGGCAGACGACGGGAGGCGGAGACGTCGTTGAACTCGCGTTCGCGCCGCATCAACTCGCCGACGCCGTGCTCGAGGATCCCACGACCCATTGCAGTCGGTCGATAGTACGTGTAGAACCCGCTACTGTCGGGCGTCCGCTGTTGCCGTTTGTCGATACCTTAAAAATATTATAAAATATCTCATTTTATATTATAGTCCAGCGATAGCTCGTCATAATGCGGCAGCGCATTATTTGACGCTCTCCGCTCGCCACGTCGCGAACGCCTCGAGGACGTCGTCCTCGTCGAATCGCTCGAGACAGGGCACGTCGTAGGGATGTAGATCGCGGACGCGTGCGACGAGATCGTCGTACGCCTCGTCGGTCGTCTTCGCGAGGAGAATCGCCTCGTCGTCGCGGTGGATCTCATCTTCCCACCGATACGTCGAGCTCGTCGACAGTCGATTCACGCAGGCGGCGAGTCGCTCCTCGACCAGTGTCTCGACGATGTCGTCGGCCGCCGCTGGCGGCGCCGTGATGTAGACGGTCGGCATGGATGAAGCGACGCTCGAGACGGAGAAAAGGCTGCTGTCACGGTGCGGGGAACGACCGTTCGTCGTGACGGGGTCGACCGGGTATCGGGGCGACCGGGTGTCAGGTTCGCTCAGCTATCCGGACCATCGACCGGATTGAACGTGCCGTTGATGTCCCACTCGTGAATGCAGTGTGGATTGCCGACCTGTTTCTCGCCGTCTTCGCGAGCGAGTTGCCACGCCTCGAGGGTTTCGTCCCATACTTCGCCGCGACCGCACTCTTCGCAGACTCTCGCGGTCGGTTTTCGTACCTGTGCGCTCATTACCGAACCGTGAGAACTCGACACATATAACGGTATTCGTGTGCGGCAAGTGCTGCCCCGTCGATCGGGGGTGATATCAGGTCTGAAAATCGGGTGTCCCGCGCTTGCAGCGACTCTCGAGCGACGATCGACCGCTCAGTAGACGGCGTCTTCGATCTCCTGGCGGAGGTCGTCGAACTCGGCGAGGTAGTCGCGACGCTCGGCGCGCAGGTCCGCGAGCGCGCCCTCGTAGTCGTCGACGTGGTCCGGCACGTAGTAGTCCTCGATGTCGAGCCCCGGGATCGAGTCGGGGATCGTCAGGTTCGTTCGCTCGTCGTCGGTCCACTCGATGGTGCCGCGAGCGGCCTCGGTGAGGATCGTCACGGACTCGGTGACACCGATATCTTTCGATTGCTCGCCGAGATAGCCCGTGTTGATGACGTAACAGTCGATATCGAGAAGATCGATCAGCTCGTGGAAGATGTTCCCCTCCTCGCCTTCCGAGCCGATGATGAAGGGGTTCGTTCCGACGACGCGGATCGACTCGCCGGCGCGCGCCGGGTCGCCCGCGCTGGTTTCGATCGACTCGCCGAGCATGAACGCGACGGCGGCCTGTTCTTCATTGAGTTTGGCCACCGGCGGCATCAGCGGGTTTCGGGTGATGAAGAAGAGCTGATCCATCCGGCCGAGGTCGATCTCGTCGGCGGCGCTCTCGAGTTCGTCGCGCTGGACGATCGCTCGCGAGTTGGCGGTGTACCGGTCCTCGTCGAAGTGGACGGTGCCGTCGTCGTCGACCGCGACGTTCTCGAGGATCGCCGATTCGGCGGTCGCGGCCTCGTAGAGTTCGGGTTGCTCGTCCTCGCCGAGGCCGATCGTCTTGATGAACAGTCCCTCCCCCTCGCTGCCGGCGACGGTGCCGTCGGAGAGGAGGCCGCAGACGTCGTCCTGAAGCATAGCGGTTCCTTCCGGTTCCTCGAGCCAGCAGCCGTGGGAGGTCAGCGTGGACTTCCCGGTCGCGGAGAGACCCATGAAGACTTGCCCGACGGTCTGGAGTTCACCGTCGTCGTCTCGGACGCGGGCGCGCTTGCTGCCCGCGTGGAGTCCGAGGCCACCCTGCTGTTTGATCCGATACATGAACAGCCGGAGGAACGATTTCTTGGCTTCACCGATGTAGTCCGTGCCGAGGACGGTCGTCACGCCGGTATCGGGCAGGACGCGGATCTCGGTTTCATCGTAGTCGGGCAGGTGGACGGTGTAGAGGTCGGGATCCCGCCCGTCGGACGGATCGAACAGGGACGCCCACGCGTAGGCGATCCGAGCGTGCTCGACGGGGACGAAGAGGCGACAACAGAAGGTCGCGTCCGGGTGGCGTCCCATCAGTCGATCGACGCAGAGCATCTCGCGCTCGCCCGCGAGATCGATGGCGTCGTCGACGAGTTCGTGATCGCGGTCGGTGAACTCGTCGTCGACGGTGTTCTTCGTCCGATCCGCACTCCGCGAACGAACCTCGCTGACGTACGACGCCGACCCGAACTCGGTCGTCGTCTCGTCGGGATCGGCGAGTTCGCGGAGTTCCTCGAGCGACGGATTGTACCGGACGTTCGACGCTGTGGTCGGATCCGGAAGCTGACGGACCAGTGGACGGGACTCCGTCCCGGTTTCAGACATACACGTAACCCACCACCATCCTGATAGTTAAACGTGAGGATTTCTCTCGTCGTGTGCTACGGACTCTCCAGGAACGAGGTGACGTATGCCGTCTGTGACCCCGTAACGGACGGGAATACCGATTTCGACTCTCTCGACAAATGGCCCGTGTGCAGGTGGCTCACAAGTACTCAGATGTGAGATAATTCTCGAGAATTTTCTCGAAGCGAGCCGATTTTCACATCTGGTACTGCGGGGGCAACTTCCAATAGGGTGGTTCGAGTTGCCGAGGGCATGCATTACGGTCTCGACATCGGACCGGGGGCGATCCGAGTCGCCACCGACGCTGGCGACGGCCCGACGATCGATTCGGTCCCGCCGGTCGTGGTACCGGTCGACGATGCGACGCTCGAGGTGGCCGGGCTTTCGGAAGCCGGCAGCACCGTCCGTGGGGACGGAACGACGCACGCGGTCGGCGCTGCCGCTCGAGCGGTCGC
>NZ_JAQIVI010000544.1 GCF_028618695.1 Natrinema soli
CGGCCGCCGAGGCCGAGGCGTTCGAACACTACCGAGAGGCGCTCTCGCGGCTGGGTTTTTACGCCGACCGCATCGGCGATCGAACGGTCGCGGTGACGACCGTGCCCGCGGTGCTCGAGGAGACGCTCGAGCCGGACCGGTTGCGGGACGTCCTCGCGTCGTTCGTCGCGGGCGACCGCGAGGCGGGCACCGAGACCGTCGACGCGCTGGCCGACGAGTTCCTCGGGGATCTGGCCTGTTATCCGTCGATCACGGGGAACACCTCGCTGACGGAGGGCTCGGTCGTCGACCTGCTGTCCGCGCTCGACGACTGCGAGAACCCCTACTCCTGTCCGCACGGTCGACCGGTGATCGTGCAGTTCGACGAGGCGGAAATCGAGGACCGGTTCGAGCGGGACTATCCGGGCCACGGCGGGTAGGATTGGACCGCGAGTCCCTCGTCTGAGTACCGATCTCGAACCGTCGCTCCGGAGGGAGTACGTCTCCCTCGTCGAGGTAATTATCGACCTGTTTAGTGTATACGTAAATTTAATAGTCCATTGTCCCTCCGCATCATACGGAACAACGCTTCAGCTCGTGTGTTTGCGCCCCGACGATACCGGAGTCGTTCGAACCTGACGCCCGTTCTGTCGCGGAACGTCCCTCGTTCTCTCCGTCGCGGCCGCGCGGAACGCACTGCAGTGGAACGTGTCCCGACTGAGACAGATGACCGAAGATAACACACCTATGACAGACGGAACCGAGCCGTCGCTCCGAGCGAGACACGTCAAGCAGGACGAACCACCCGAGATCCGAGTATAATGGCCCCCAAGCAAAACGTACGGACCGTTCGTATCGTGTGCGACGAGTGCAGCTTTTCGACGGAAGTAACGAAGGACGGGGAAAAATCCGCGGAAGTGATTCGGGAACACGGTCGAGAAACGGGCCACAAGCTCTCCGTCGAGGAGCCTGACGACGCCGCGTAGAGACGGGCGACGGATCGGTCACCGTCGGAACGGTGACTCGCTCTCCCTCGAACGACCCGTACGACTCCGTCGAAACGCGCCGAGAAACGGAGGAACACCCTTACGCGTCGCGGTCAGTATTTCTGCTATGATCCCGCCTATCGCGAACCGGTTCGTCGCGGGGGACTCTCCTGCGGAAGCGCTCGAGCACGTCCGCCGACTCAACGAGCGCGACGTGAAGGCCATCGTCAATCTGCTGGGCGAACACTACGACGAGCGCGATCCCGTCGCGGCCGACGCCGCCGAGTACCGCCGACTCGTCGCCGATATCGCCGGCTCGAGGCTCGAGGCCTGCATTTCAGTCAAGCCATCGCAACTCGGCTTGGATATCGGCGAGGACGTCTTCCGCTCCGAGCTAACGGCGATCGTCAACGCGGCGGCCGAGCACGGCGTCTTCGTCTGGATCGATATGGAGGACCACACGACGACCGACGCGACCCTGGACGCGTTCGAGACGGTCGCTCGCGAGCAGGGAGGGGGCGTCGGTATCTGCGTTCAGGCGAACCTCAAACGGACTCGAGCGGACGTCCGGCACCTCGCCGACGTTCCCGGGAAGGTCAGATTCGTCAAGGGCGCGTACGATCCGCCGGCCGACGTCGCGTACGCGGACGGAGCGCGGATCGATCAGGAGTACAGGACTCTGCTCGAGTACGCGTTCGAACACTACGACGGCGGGATCGGAGTGGGGAGCCACGATCCGGCGATGCTCGAGTACGCGACGGCGCTCCACGAGCGCACCGGTACCGCGTTCGAGATACAGATGCTGATGGGCGTCCGCGAGGACGCCCAGTACGAGTTGGCCGACGAGTACGAGGTCTGGCAGTACGTCCCCTACGGCGAGCGCTGGAAATCCTACTTCTACCGTCGGGTTATGGAACGGCGGGAGAACCTCCGATTCGCGCTCCGGGCCGTCCTCACCGGGTGATCGGCGCTCGAGATCAAAGGATAGTCTAAAGGCAGACGGATCCATCGTGAGGAACATATGACGACGACGCTCGGAACGGCGAGCGCGGGGCCCGGCGAGATGGATACGGGCCGTCTCGAGGTCGGCGAGACGCGAGACGGGAGCCCGTTCGGGCTCCCGGTCGCCGTAATCAACGGCGCGGCTTCCGGAGACACGCTCTACGTACAGGCGGTCAGTGACGGCGACGAACTCAACGGTGTCGGCGTGATCCAGCGCCTCGTCCCCCGGCTCGATCCCGCCGAGCTCTCCGGGACGATCCTGATCGTCGGGATCGTCAACTACCACGCGTTTCAGGTGGCCGAACACCGCAACCCGATCGACGATACGAAGATGAACCGGGCCTATCCCGGCAACGAGAACGGGACCTCGAGCGAGCGGATCGCTGCCGCGACGTTCGACGCCGCAACCCGGGCGGACGTGATCCTCGACCTCCACCAGGGGTCGACCAGCCGGATGCTCGACGAGGTCCGGGTCCGATGCGGAACGCGCCACCGCCTCTACGACGAGTGTCTCGAACTCGCGAGAGTCTTCGGTTGCGGGCACATCCTCGACCAGAAGGGACCGGACGGCCAGTTGGCCCGCGCCGCGCCGAACGAGGGGATCCCGACCGTCGACCCCGAACTCGGCGGTGCCGTCGGCTGGGACGAAGAGAGCATTCGAAAGGGGGTCGACGGCGTCTTCAACGTCCTTCGGTACTACGGCTACCTCGAGGAGGACGCGGACGTGGAGCGCCAGGTGCGGGCCAGCGGCTTCGAGCAGTACGGCGCTCCCAGCGGCGGGCTCGTCGACCTCCAGAAGGAACTGGGCGATCAGGTCGCGAGCGGCGAGACGCTGTTCGAGGTGACGACGCCGTTCGGCGAGCCGAAGTCGACCGTCACCGCCAACAGCAACGGCGTCCTCTGGCGGATCCGTCGACTCCCGCAGGTCGCGACCGGCGAATACGTCTGCTCGGTCGGAACCGACATCGACACCGTCTGACCATGCCTGCTGATCTCACGTGTCCCGACTGTGGCACCCGCTACGATGCTGGCCCCGACGAACCGTGGCGCTGTGCGTGCGGCCGCGGCCTGGAGTTCACGGAACGACCCCACCCGGAGGGCGATCCGCTCCCGCTGCACAGTTTGGATACGAGCGAGGGGCTGTGGACCTTCTTCGAGTTCCTCCCGATCGAGCAGCACGTCACGTTCTACGAGGGGTTCACGCCGATGGCCGACGCCCCCGAGTGGGACGCGCAGTTCAAACTCGAGTACGTGTTTCCGACGGGGTCGTTCAAGGATCGCGGCGCGACGACGACCCTCTCGCGTGCCGTCGAACTCGGCGTCGAGAAGGTCATCGAGGACTCCTCCGGAAACGCGGGTGCATCGATCGCGACCTACGCGGCCCGCGCGGGGCTCGAGGCGGACATTTACGTGCCGGCGGACGTCAAACAGTCGAAGCTGATGGCGATCCAGCGGGCCGACGCGCGCCCCGTTCGCATCGAGGGGACGCGAGAAGACGTCACGGCGGCCTGCCTCAGGGCAGTCGAAGGCCGCTCGAACGGTGATGCCGTCTCGGCCGGCGACAGCGATGCACCCCACCAGACGGGCGAGGGGTGGTACGCCAGCCACGCGTGGAACCCCGCGTTCTACGCCGGGACGATGACGTTCGCGTTCGAGGTGGCCGCCCAGCAGGGGTGGACCGTTCCCGACGCCGTCGTCCTTCCCGTCGGTCACGGGACGCTCTTCCTCGGTGCGTACCGCGGCTTCAGCCTGCTGAACGAGGCCGGAATCGTCGACGGAATGCCCCGCCTACTCGGCGCGCAGGCGGCCGGTTACGCGCCCATCGTCGCCGCACTCGGCGGGAATACGACCGACGAGGACGGCGACGGAACGACTATCGCCGACGGGATTCGGATCACCGAACCGGCCCGCGGGACCGAGATCCTCGAGGCGATCGAGGAGACAGACGGCGACGCGATCGCGGTCGGTGGGGACCCGATCGAGACCGCGCTGGATCGACTCCACCGCAACGGATTCTACGTGGAGCCGACCTGTGCGGTCGCCCCGGCGGCGCTCGAGCGGTACCGCGAGGACGGGGTCGTCGCCGATGACGACGACGTCGTCGTGCCGCTGACGGGAAGCGGATTCAAAACGCTTTGAACGGGGCGGTCCGAAAAACCGGATAGATGGTCAGTCGACCGCCGACGTTCTGCCCCGACTGTGGCACCCGACTCGAGTCGATCACGTTCGACGGCCGCGAGCGCATGCGGTGTCCGAACTGCGCGGCGATCGTCTGGCACAACCCGGTACCCTGTGCCGGCGTCGCCGTAGTCGACCGATCCGGTCCGGAGCCGGCCGTCCTCTGCGTCGAGCGCGGCGTCCCC
>NZ_JAQIVI010000545.1 GCF_028618695.1 Natrinema soli
CGACCGACTCGGCGCGTCAGACGGCGACGAGCTGCACGTCTCGAGGGGACCGATGCGGTCGAACGAGACGGCAGTAACGGTCACGGTGGCGGCTGTCGGGGACGCCGGGGGCGGCGAAGGCGGGGAGGGCGGCGAAGGCGGTGCTCCGATCGCGCTCGTGCACACGAGTGAGCTCCAGTCGCTTTCCGGGGCCGAAGACGGCCAACTCGCCGATCGGGTATTGGTCTGGGGCGAGACCGACGCCGCGCAGTCGGCCGCCACCGACGCGTATCCGGACGCGTCGGTCGAGGTCGCCGGACGGACCGACCCCGCCGCGCTGTTCGAGGACGGCCTGGCGTTCGCGACCAGCGTGATCGCGCTGGTCGTCGGCGTGACGATCTGTGCGTCGTTCGTCGCGACGACCATGGGCATGACCGTCGACGAGGACCGGCAGACGCTGGCCGTCCTCGAGTCGATCGGCGTTCCCACTCGCGGCCGACTCGCCGTCGTCGCGATTTCGACGGGGATTACCACGTTCGTCGGCTCGCTCGCGGGAGTCGTCCTCGGCGCGGCAGGGATCGTCGGCGTCAACGCGATTGCCAGCGCGACCATCGCGCCCGGGGCGGTCGCCCAGTTCCATCCGTTGTTCGTCCCGTACGCGATCGCCGTCGCCCTCCTGTCGGGTCTTGTCGCCGTTCCCTATCCCCTCGCGGTGGCCGCGCGAACGTCCGTCCTCTCGGAGGTGGGACGATGAGCGTCGGCGGAGCGATCGTTCGAACGCGAGCCGTCATCGGACTCGCGCTCGCACAGCTCCGGCGCTCCCCCGGTCGGACCGTCCTCACCGTGCTCGCGGTCACCCTGGCCGTCCTCTCGGTGACCGTGCTCGCGAGCCTCGGCGTGGGCGTCGTCGAGAAGGGAGAGCAGGGACTGGATAGCGCCGATCGGGACATCTGGATCTCTCGCTCTCCGGTCGATCCGACCGCCGGCGGAACGGAGAACCCGATATCCGGCGCTCACGGCACGGCGGCCCAGCTCACCGCGCGGGACGATATCGCCTCGGCCTCTCCGATCGCGATGTACGATGTCTACCTCGGAACGGACCCGTCGGACCTCCAGCGCAGACCCGCGGTCGGCGTCCAGGAGACCCACGACGGCTTCGACTTCGAGGCGGGTCACGGATTCGAGGTCGACGAGGAGACCGCCGCGAGCCCCCCGCCCGACGATCCCCAGCGCAACGAGATCATTCTCGATCCGCGGGTCGCCGACGAACTGGGCGTCTCGGTCGGCGATACGGTCTACGTCGGGACCAGCCGACACACGGCGGGGGCGAACGAGCTTACCGTTATCGGGATCTCGGGCTACTACTCGCAGTACCTCGGCTCGCCGGCGGTGACGGTCCCGCTGGGCGACCTGCAGGCCATCGCCGGCACGTCGGGGACCGATCGGGCGACCTACCTCACCGCCGACGTGGCGGACGACGCCGACCGCGACGCCGTGGCGGCCGAGCTCGGCGAGGCATATCCCGAGTACGACGTTCGGACCAGCGACAATCAGGTCCAGTCGATGCTCGAGGAGCGCACGATGGTGCTCGCGA
>NZ_JAQIVI010000546.1 GCF_028618695.1 Natrinema soli
TCTCGGCGGTGCCGTCGGGCGTCGCCGTCACGTAGAGAATCGGGACCGACGGCGCGGCCTCGTGCACTGCAGCGACGGTCTCGAGGCGGTCGTCCTCGCGCCCGTCGACGACGACGCAACTAACGGCGGCCGTTTCGACGCGATCGATCGCCCGAGTCCGTTCTCGCACCGTCACGACCTCGAATTCGACCGCGAGTTCCCCCATCGGTGGCTCGTCGCCGACGAGGACGACGAGGTGACCGGTTTCAGTCACTGTCGACCCAATGGAGGGAGCCGTTCGGGATTACTGTTATGGCAGAACGAGATGGAACAGTGGTCACAGTCCCGGAAAGGGCTACTGGATCGGTTTCTCGAGGCGGGCCCAGCCGATCGCATCGAGAACGACGATGCGGTCGTTGTACCGGACGTAGACGCCGTTGTACGAACCGGTATCGGCGTCGTAGTAGGGCAGCGACTGGCGGATGCGGTCGACGACCGACCACGCGCCGTCGCTCTCGAGCGTGATGTGTTCCCACTCGTCGCGCGCGCCGTTACGGACGGCTCGGTCCATCGCTCGCCGCGCGCCGGGAATCTCGCCGAGTCGTCGTGCGGACGCGTCGACGACCGTCGCGTCGTCCGGAACGTCGGCCGGGCCGACGAGACGGGCACCGAGATCCGCTTTCGATCGCGACGTGCAGGTCCCTGTTCGCTCGGAACGGAGGACGTAGCCGGCCACAGCAGCCGATCCCACCGCGAGGAGCGAGATGGCCATGTCTTTACCCCTGATCATTAGCGAGTACGTTACAGTAACTGACTAAGTATCTTTCGCAAGAATGTTCGTTTCCGAGAGGTTCGCCGCCGAAAAACGGTCGTCAGTGCCGCAGGTCACAGGAGCCGGCCGACGTTCGCCGAAAGCAGCCCCGCGACGACCAGGAGTCCGACGGCGACGACGGCGGCCGCCCGGAACACCGGCAGCGCCTCGCGGGCCGGCTCGCGGATCTTCTTCCCGGTGAGCCCGGCCTCGAAGCGCTTCGCCGCGATTTCGACGAGGGCGGTCAGGAGTAGCCAGAGCGCGACCATCGCGAGCACTAGCCGCCCGTTGGTCGACCCGAAGAGGGTCTCGGCCGTGTAGACGGTGCCCGCGAGGTGACTCCCCGAGAGGAACAGGACGAGCGAGCTCACCCGCGAGACCGTCGTGAGCTTCCCGGAAATGACCTCG
This sequence comes from Natrinema soli, assembly GCF_028618695.1. Next base: position 1,199 of record NZ_JAQIVI010000546.1, read on the forward strand.
AGCGGACGGGTCGTGTTGAACGCGCCATCGCGTGCCAGCGGCAGGACGACGGCGGCGACGAAGCAGACGCTGCCGACCCAGAGGGCAGCAAAGACCAGATGAGCCGTTCTGGCGACGAGCGCGTCGACCATACGGGGCCGCTCGACGACCGGGCGTATCAGGGTTCCGACTTCCGGCCGAGAGACAGTCTGCATCGCTGCCACGTCCCGCTACTCGAGCCAGTCGGGCGTCCACGCGACCAGTCGTCGCCGAAGGAGCGCGTAGACCAGCGAGACGGCAATGGCGCCGACGATCACGGCCGTGAGCCAGCCGTCGAAGACGACGAGCGCCGGGATCGCGAGCGCGACGCCGAGAGCGGCGTCTTCGGGGGCACCGTCGTAGCGGATCCACCGCCGCGGTCGTATCCATCGCCCGCGAACGTGATC
>NZ_JAQIVI010000547.1 GCF_028618695.1 Natrinema soli
CGCGAGCATCCGCGCGGCGGTCTCCGAGCGGCTCGAGCCCGACGCCGCGGCGGCGATCGACGTCTACACCTACCACTCCTTCTGTTACCGGCTCGTCCGCGAGTACGCCTACTACCTGGGCTACTCGCCCGAGTTCGACGTCGTCACCGAGCGCACGCGACGGCGGCTCATCGGTCGGCTGCTCGCCGAAAACGACTACGGCTTCGCGGCCGCTTCGGGACGCAACGACGGCTCGCCGACCGATCTCACGGACGCGGTCGACCGGTTCATCCAGTCCATGAGCCAGGAGAATATTACGCCGGACCAGTTGCAGTCCGGGCTACCGCCGGTGCGCACCCTCGAGCTGTGCAACGAGTTCGTCCTCTGGCTCGAGCGGACCGCCGGCGAGGAGCTGTCCTTCGACAACGAGGCGCTGCGCTACTTCAATCGGGACGAGCACTGCGAGGCGGCCCGGGAGTCGCTGATCGACTACGGCAAACTCGTCTCGTACTGCCGGGAGAAGATCGCGGAAGCGCCGGCGGCTTTCCGCGACGACGACCTCGTTCGCGACGTCGATCGCTATCTCCGGGTCCTCCAGCAGTGCGTGACGAACACGATCGAGGCGCTCTCGCTGGACGACACGACGACGAAACATCTGCCGCGGGCGCTATTCGGCAACCGGATCTGGGGGGCGGCCACGAGCCGGATCGAACAGACCCCCTTCGGTCGCCTGAAACACTACGTCGAGTTCCTCCGGCTGGCCCGCCACTACGCCGACGTCTACGCGGATTACCACGACGCCCTCGAGACCGAGCGAGCGCTGGACTTCGACGAGTTGGTGCGGACGGCGACCGGCTTACTGGACGATGCGGCGATTGCCGACGAAATCACCGGCCAGTGGACGCAGGTCTACTGCGACGAGTTCCAGGACACCGACGCGACCCAGTTCTCGCTGCTCACCGAACTCACGGACGGCCCGGACCGGCCGGACCTGCTCGCGATCGGCGACAAGGATCAGGCGATCTACGGTTGGCGCGGCACCGACCGCGAGGGACTCGACCGGCTGGCCGACGCCTACGACGACCACGAGGCGATCGAACTCGAACTCAACTTCCGCTCGAGACAGGAGATCCTCGACCTGACCAACGCCTGTGAGTACGGGCCGCAATCCTCGAAGACGCTGCGGGAGGACGGTCGGACGGCCGGCGCGTACGACGAGGACGAACCGCCGGACCGGGTCGTCAAAGTCGAGAGCGATCAGGTGCCCCAGTCGATGCCGGAACAGGTCGCGACGACGGTCTCGCGGCTGCTCAACGGCGAGGCCGCGAACGTTCCCCGGCGCTCGCTGGGCGATCTCGCGGTCATCGTCCGGACCAACCGCCACGCGCAGGCGGTCGCGGACGAGCTCCGGGAGCTGCGGATCCCCTACGAAATCTCCGGCTCGCCCCGCGGCGAGGTCTCGCCCGGTATCGAGACGGTGCTGTCGTACCTCCGGGTCCTCGTCGAACCGGACGCGGACGCCCACCTCCGGCGCGTGCTCCTCTACCGGTACCGGCTCACGGCGGCCGATCTCGCGACGCTGCAACGGCGAGACGGATCGCTGTACGACGCCGTGATGGACTCCAATATGAATGCCCTCGATCTCGAGGGCCCCGATCGACTCGAGCGGGTTCGAGACCACCTCGAGGAACTCGAGCGCTTCCGAGACGTCTACCCCCTCTCCGGATTCGTCCGCCGGTTCCGGGAACTCACTCGAATCGAGTGGTTCTGTACGAGCGAGGAGCGGGCGGAGTTCGACCGCCTCGAGCGATTCGTCGAGGCCTACGACACCGATGGCGTCGTCCAGTCGCTATCGACCGAGTTCGTCGACGCGCTCGCGGCGACGCTCCGCGGCGGCGGGAACGATCGAACCCGCGGGACCCGATCGGCCGACAGCATTGACCTGATGACGGTTCACCAGGCGAAGGGGCTCGAGTTCGACACCGTCCTCGCTCCCTACCTCACGGACGAGGAGTGGTGCGTCGACGGCGACTACGTCGAGCGAGCCCGATATCGGCTGCTGGCCGCGGCGCTCGACGCCGACGTCGATTCGCCCTTGCTCGCCGACCTGGCCGCCGAGCGGGTCGGCGAGGAGTGGCGCGTGCTCCACGTCGCGCTCACTCGAGCCGAGAACCACCTGTTCCTGTTCGGCTCCGAGTACGAGTACGACGGCGACGAGGACGAACTCGCCGCCTCGACGGCCGAGGCCTGTCTCGCGAGCGACGTCGAGTGGTCGGTGACCGGCCAGCGGATGGACCTCTGGTCGTCGCTGACCGAGAGCTTCGAGCGGGTCCGGGAGACCTACCCCGAAACCGTGGTCGATCGTACCGCCGAGATCGCCGCCTCAGCCGGCGAGAGCCCCGGGACGATCACGTACTACGCCGACTACGGCGACCGCCCCGTCGAACCGCTCGAGACTCGAGCGGCGATCGAGACCGTCCATCGGTTGGGCCGGCAGCTCCGCGATGGCACGCTGTTGCC
>NZ_JAQIVI010000548.1 GCF_028618695.1 Natrinema soli
CGCGGCGACCGCGCACGTGCTCGCCGGCGAGGACGTCGACCGCGTCGTGGTCGGCGCTGATACCGTCTTGCCCGACGGTGCCGTCGTAAACAAGACCGGAACGCGAGCGCTCGCGATCACCGCCGACCGCGAGCTGCTTCCGGTGTCCGTCGTCGCGGCGACGGACAAGGTCTCGACCCGTGAGGCCGTAAACCTCGAGTCCGGCGACCGGGCCGCGGTGTACGACGGCGACGCCGGAATCGACGTGCTGAACCCGACGTTCGACGTGACGCCCGCCGACTGCGTGTCCGAGATCGTGACCGAACGCGGCGCGCTCGAGCCCGGTGCCGTGGGGGACGTGGCCGCGGAACTGCGCGGGCTCGAGGAGTGGTAGGGCACTCGCACGCGGATGCCCGTCGGGGCTCGTGACGCAGCGGATCTGTGCGTTCGACAATTTCGAACGCGAACGGATGTCCGTGAGGCTTTTGCGTCCGACGGGGGTATCATCGATCGGTGGCGATGACGAGAGTTACCCCCGCTTAGCCCCTTGTGATGATAGCTTTCACTGAGCCACCGTCTCAGCGGCCCGGAGACGCATCTCCCTGCGATCCTGCGGAATTCGAGGTGACGCGACGGATGGGTCCCGCGGTGACCCGTACCGCGACTACCGCTCGAAGTCGCTCCAGCGTTCTCCCACGGCGAAACTGATCTCGTCTTCGTGGTCGTCCGAGCCGAGAACGACGGCGAGCAGTGTGCTATCCGTGTCCTCGATCGTCACCGTTTCGTCCGCGCGCGTTTCCCCGGCGATGTCGAACCCGTCAGCCAGTTCGACGGAAACCTCGTAGTCGCCGACGGTTCCCCAGACCCGCTCGTACGCTGCCGACGCGTTCGAGTCCCCGTCGTCTTCCTCGTCCTGCGATGCGATCTCGAACGCGTCCGAAAGAGCGATCGCATCGTCCGGATCGACGATTTCGATCGTCCCGTCGATCGGCTCGTCTGTCTCGTTGAAGACGGTCACGTCCTCGAGTCTCTCGCTCGCCGTGGCCGAGCACCCGGCCAACCCGGTAACGGCCATCGCCCCGACCCCGATCAGGGTGCTCCGTCGAGTGACGCGATTCGTTCCGGTCCCGTGCTCGCCGTTCGGACCGGCGTCAATTCGTTGTTGCATAGCGGGACGTTACGACCAATAGTATATCAATATGAAAGGTCGGTGTCCGGGTTAGAAAATCCGCCGACGGAGTCAGTTTTCGGATCGTAATCGACCAAAGGTTCAATCCCGCTTCGTTCGTAGCGGTGCGTATGCATACCCAACTCGAGTCACCGATCGACAGTCTGGGCATCCACGAGTCGGTCGACGACGTCTTTCCGCCGGGGGAGCTCGCAACGTCTCTCGCCGATCTCCCGACCGAGGTCGAGGTCATCGACGACGACGGGATCGCGGGCTGCGACGCGGTCGTCACCCTCGAGTACCGGGAGGCGTTCCTCGATCTGGACTGGATCCACTCGATTCAGGCGGGGGTCGACCGATTTCCGTTCGACGAACTCGAGGAACGCGGCGTCGTCCTCACGAACAGCACGGGTATTCACGACCGGACCGTCGGCGAGACGGTCGCGGGCTACCTGCTCATGTTCGCTCGGCGGCTCCACGACCACGTCGCGAACCAGCGGGAGCGGCGGTGGGATCGACCGGAGTGGGACGAAGCGTTCACGCTCCCGGGGTCGACGGCTTGCGTCGTCGGCACCGGGACGCTCGGCCGGGGCGTCA
>NZ_JAQIVI010000549.1 GCF_028618695.1 Natrinema soli
TTTCGGCCTCGGCGGTCCGGCCGCACCCGAACTCGAGGGCGACGGGCCGATCGACGCGACCGACGTGACGCCGACCATCGTCGACCTGCTCGGGCTCGAGGGGGAGCTCTCGATGCCGCTCGAGGGGTCGTCGCTTCGACGGTCCTGACCGGAACTGGTCTCGTGCGTGATAGCGTGCCACCCCCAGCCCGGAACGGAACCCTTTTTACTAGCCCCCGGCAACGACCAGTTGCACACAGCGCGTGTGACGGATCGCTCCGTTGGGTCGCTGAACGTAGTGAAGCGAGCCCCGGTGCGAGAACAGCGTGATCGCTCCGTTGGTGTAGTCCGGCCAATCATTTCGGCCTTTCGAGCCGATGACCTGGGTTCAAATCCCAGACGGAGCACTCTTCTGAGGAACGGAGTGACGAAGAAGGAAGCGCACGCTCTGGGATTTGAATCAGACGAGTCGCAGCACCGGGCGTAGCGAGGTGATCGTCTCGGCGTAGTTCAAATCCCAGACGGAGCACTACTGTTTGAGACGTGTTCGGCTCCCGTCTCTCGGAGCGCAGTCCTCTCTCGAGTTACGAGCGCGTCTCTCCCCGCCCAAGTCCCGGATGGCAGATTTTGCAACGATCGAATTCTCGAGTCGTCAACGTTACGTACGAGAACCCGAATCGGGAAAGGACGAGTGATACCGGCAGTTTCGATCGGTCCGTCGGCTATCCACGTTCGTTCGTTCGATAGATGCACAGGGCACCGGAGAGGCGATAGCGATTCGTCTATTTGCTGAAATCCACTTCGATAGGAGTCTCGTCCGTTTATCTCACAACATCGACTCACTGGTCGCGGATAGAACTGGATATTCGTAAACTCCTAGTAGAAGGAGCACTTCGTACCAGCTAATGACCTACGAACACTTGGACTCAGACCTGGTAAACAAACTGCTCGGCGACGGCCGAGCGAGCCTCCGCAGCCTCGCCGAAGAACTCGACGTCTCCGTCACGACGGTCTCGAACCACCTCTCCGACCTCGAGGAGGAAGGCGTTATCGAGGGCTACACGCCGAAAGTCGACTACGACGCGGTGGGGTACGACGTCACTGCCGTCATGCAGCTGAAAGCCGAAGGGAGCGCGCTCCCCGAAATCACGCAGACGCTGAAGGACCACCGCCAGATGATCTCCGTCTACGAGGTCACGGGCGACTACGACGTGATCGCCATCGGGAAGTTCAAAGATACGGACGACATGAACGACGAGATCAAGTCTCTGATTACCGATCCCGACATTAACCAGTCGAATACGAGCATCGTGCTTAACGCCGTCTCCGAAAACGAACAGTTCGAACTCGACACGGAGTAACCGCGTTCAGTCATCGAGCTATTGCGAGAGCTCGACAGCAACTGCGGACGCCCCGTCTCCGCTCTTCCGGTAGCCACGGCTCGAGCGCGCTATCCGGGCGGAGTGCCGCATTACTCCGTTCTCGAGAATGGAAACAACCGATTGTCCGCCGGAGTGGTATACTAACGTTCGGTTGCTGTGTGATACTAACTACCGGTGTCTAACGAGACAAATACAGCGAATCGACGCTCCTGAAGAAATATATTCCATACCATAAACTGTGGAAACTTCTATTGAGTCGGACAGTATCTCTCGAGAAGAGCCATGACATATGGTACCAATCCTGAAGAGAGGTACAGCTATGGGGAGGTGAGCGACGCGGATCGTCGTGACTTTCTCAAAGCCTTCGGCGTCATCGCCGGCGGCGGTATCGCCGGTGCGACGCTGCGCGATCTCCGTGCGGAGGTCTCGAGCGGCGCCGCGGAGGGGCTCGCAGAGATGGGCGAGGCCGTTCGCGGTGGACTGACGGGAACGCTCGACGCGGCGCTGTTGAACGAGCAACTGGCGGGGCTCGAGGAGCGCTTCGAACTGTTGCCCGAACTGGACTCGATGGGGATTCCCGAGCAGGGAGCGTCGGCGTACCAGGAGCTGACGACGGCGGCGTGGGTGATCAACGACCACCTCGCGGAGGTCGGCTTCTTCGCGAGCGCGGAGGAGAACCTGCCGGCGTTTACGCCCGACCATATCGAGGAAACGACGCGGCAACTACTGCACATCGAGGAACTGCCGACGGCCCTCTCGGAGATCGGGTTCGCCGAAGGAGAACAAACGGCGTTGGTGACGAACATCGTCAACGCCCGCGAGCAGCTCTCGTGGTGGATGAATACACCGGACTATCCGCCGGCCGACGTCGTCGAGGACGGGGTCGTCTACGAGTTCGTCGCGCCGCTTCACCAGCGGGGCGCGGAGGGGGCGTTGCTGTGGATCGATGGGCTCGATTATCACCTCTGGCAGAATAAGGTATTAATCACCGAGGAGATGCTCGATCGCGGACTCTGGGACGTCAAGTCGATGCTTGGCGGCTACTACCTGCTGGGGTCTGCCGTCCGCGACCTCGCCGGGGGTGAGATCTCCGACGAGTCCCTCTCGGCGCTTATCAGCGGCGGGACCGCGATCACGATCATCGGCCAGGAGTTCCTCCGCAATGACGCGATCCAAATTACCGATCCCATGCGGGCTCCCCGCGAGGTGAGTCCCTGATGGCCAACGAAATCCCCGGTTCGGAGCATATGGATCTCCCGGACGACGCACCGTGGAACGAGAAACCCGGCGAATCTCACGTCGCGCAGGGCGACATCGACGTGATTCCCGAGCGCGAGATCACCGAGGAGGATCTCCACCAGACCACCAAGGACGAGACGAACTGGCTGCTCTTCGGCGGCGCGTACGAGAACCAGCGGCACACGACGGCCGAGCACATCACGCCGGACAACGTCGACGAGGTCGAACTCGAGTGGCGCATCGATCTGGCACCGCCCCATGCGCTCGAACCGAATCCGAGCCACGAGTTCCAGGGGTCGCCGCTGGTGGTCGACGGCGATCCGCCGATCATGTACATCACGGTCGGTGCCGACCAGCTCTACGCGGTAAACGCACGGACCGGCGAGAAGCTGTGGGAACACTACTACGAGCCGGCCGTCGGCTACTCGGAGGACGCCCCGCCAGCCGAGCGCGGTCCGGCCGTCCTCGGCGGTACCGTCTACAAGAGCACGCTCGATCTGGGCGTCCTCGCCGTCGATCGCTACACGGGCGAGGAACAGTGGTACTACAACGGGGCAGCGGCCTATCGCGGTGAGGTCGCCGACGGCCTCATGCACGAGGAACTGCAGTGGGAACGCGAGCGGGGATCGACCTCCTCGTTCCCGCCGCTGATCTACGACGGCAAGCTGATGAAGGGGAGTTTCGGCGGCGAGTTCGGCGTCAGCGGGTTCTTCGACGCGATCGACCTCGAGGGGAACCCGCAGTGGCGGTTCAACATGACGCCGACGGAGCAGTGGGTCGGCGATTCGTGGCAACACGGCGGTGGCACCGCGTGGGCGTCCGGTGCCATCGAACCGGAGGAAGGGACGGTGATCGTTCCGTCCGCCAACCCCGGCCCGTGGTACGGGACGGTTCGACCGGGATTCAACCCCTTCACGTGCGGGAAGGTCGCCATCGACATCGAGTCGGGAGAGTATCAGTGGCACCACCAGGACGTGCCACACGACTGGTGGGACTACGACTCCCCGAGCCCACCACTCGTCTTCGAGGAAGAACACGACGGGGAGCCGACGAAGTTCGCTACCTGGCCGGGCAAGACCGGCTGGGTCTACACGGTCAACATGGAGACCGGGCAGCTCCATCAGCGTAGCGACGAGTACGTCCAGCACGTCAACACCTTCTCGCTCCCGCCGTACGAGGACATCGAGAACGCCCCGTGGATGATGCCGCACCTCACCGGCGGCACCAATCCCCAGCCCAGTTCGTTCGATCCCAACACCCGGACGATGGTCGTGAAGGGGGCCAACGAACCGATGGCGCTGTCCTGGTACGAAGAGGAGTACGAGGCCGGCGAGCGGTACATGGGGATGGACATCGCCAGCGCGGAACCACCCGAGGAAGTCGAAGAGCCGGACGAGCCGACCCTCTCCGCCGAGGAAGTCGCCGAGGAGGAAGACCCCCACCTCGAGGCCGAGGTCGAAGAGGAGGAAGATCAGGAAGACGAGGACGTCGACGAGGGCGAAGACGGCGAGGCGACCGAAGACGGGGAGGAAGACGACGGTCCCCCGGTCGGCCAGGCCCGGCCTGACTATCCCGAGGAATGGAACGGTGCGACCGGCGTCATCGCCGGCATCGACCCGTACACCGGCGACGTGAAGTGGCAGGAGTGGTACGACTGGACCAACTTCCATCCGCGCGGCGGCTCGTTCACGACGCCGACGGGACTTGCCTTCGCGGGCACGCCCAACGGCGTGATGGTCGCGTACGATATCGAGTCGGGCGACCGCCTCGCCGAGTTCGAAGTGGCGGACCACGGCGTCGACGGCGCGCCGATGTCCTGGGTCGACCCGCACGAGGAGAAACAGTACATCGCGATGCCGGCCGGCGGCGGCCACCACACCGACGTCGAACTCGGGACGACGCTGGCCGTCTTCTCGCTCGAGATCTGAGCGGCCGACCGGCCGAATTTTTTCGCACGCGACCGATTCCGAGAGCGATCAGTGTTCGTATCGCTCCTGCGGGACGATGCGATAGACCGCACCGTCGTCCTCTCCGATTCCGGGCGTCGCCGACGTCATGACGTAGAGTTCGCCCTCGTCGTCGCGACCGAACCCGTACACGAGTCGATTCAGGCTCCCATCAGACGCGACATCGTCGCCCTCGTCCGTTTCATCACCCTCCTCGGCAGTCTCGTCTCCGCCCGCGGTCTCGACCTCGAGTTCCTCGATGGACCACGGCCCGTCTTCGCTCTCGGACTGGTCGTCCTCGCCGTCTCCCTCGTCTCCGCCATCGCCCGGCGGATCGATGAAGAAATCGTCGTCGCCTTCGTCGTCCGCCGTTTCGACCGCGGCGTTCTCGTCCAGCCACTCCGTCGGTGGCCGGGCAATGAACAGCCTACCGGGGCCCTCCCCGTCCCTGCTCCAGTCGCCGAAGAGGTACGTTCCCGTGAGGGGGTCGACCTCGTCGCTCTCGTAGAGGTAGCCGCCGATCACGGAGACGCCGACGGGCTCCCCGTCGACCTCGTGGGGATACTCGATTACCGGATCCAGCAGCGGTTCGCCGCCACGGACCGACTCGGGCGTCTCCTGAGGACACTCTTCCGGGGGTTCCGTCGGTGACTCCGTGCTGAAACAGTGGGTTCCCTCCCTGACGTTCCAGCCGTAGTTCCCGCCGCGTTCGACGTGGTTGACCTCCTCGAACAGCTCCTGGCCGACGTCGGCCGCGAGGAGCGCGCCCTCCCCGGTGACGCTCATACCCCAGGGGTTGCGCAGCCCCCACGCGTAGTACTCGTCGAGGTGTCCCTCCGCCTCGACCAGCGGATTGTCGTCCGGGATCCCGTAGGCACGTTCGTCGCCCTCGTCGGCGGCGTCGCCGCCTCCGTCTCGGGACGTCTCCGACGTCCCGCCATCCACGTCGATCCGGAGGATTCCACCTAACAGGTTCTCCTCGGTGTCCTGCCCGTTGCCGCCGTCGTTCTCGTCGTACCAGTCCTCGACGTGGCCCTCGTCCGCGTCGTTCGCTCCGCCCCCGTCGCCGGTGGCGACGTAGAGATACCCGTCCGGTCCGAAGGTGATCGGTCCCGCGTTGTGGTTGAACTGCGGCTGGGGAATCTCGAGGATCGTCCGCTCGGAGTCGGGATCGGCGCTCGCGCCGTCATCGTCGGCCGTCCGGAACTCCGCGAGGACGAACGTGTGATCGTATTCCTCAGGCGTTCCCTCACGAGACGGTGCGCTGTAGCGGACGAAGAAGCGGCCGTTCTCCTCGAACTCGGGGTGGAAGGCCAGCCCGAGCAGGCCGCGCTCATCGAACTCCTCGCGCAGCTCCACCAGCTGATCCGAAACGTCGAGGAACGGCTCCGATTCGAGACCGTCCTCGCCGTGAACGTAGATCTGTCCGGTCTGGTCGACAATGAACCGGCGATCCGCGTCCTCGTCGGCCGTCACCAGCGTCACCGGGTTGGCGAACCCGTCGGCGACGGGCTCGAGGCCGACGGTCGGTCCCTCGCCGATTACCTGCTCGTCCTCGGCTGTCGTCTCACCGTCTCCGCCGTCACCCGAGACGATTTCGACCGCGCCGCTCATCGAGGAACGATGGGGCCCACAGAAATATTCGACCATCCCTTCCTCGGCGGTGAACTCGACGGTCTGTGTCTCGCCGGAATTACTGACGAGTTCGGTTTCGACGAACCGCTCGTCGTTCTCGTCGACGATGATGAAGTTGTGCGACGCACCGTCCAGGTTTTCCCAGGTAAGCGTGTACTCCTGTCCCGCTTCCAGTGGCAGGGTCGGGTTCCGCTCGCCGGCGATCGGATCTGGCGACTCACCGACCCAGCTACTCGTCCTACCGCCGAGTTCGAACTCGGTGGGTAGCGGCTCCTGTGCGAGCACCGTCGGTGCGAGGCCCGCGACGGTGAGGGCCGCGGATGATCGGAGAACGGTCCGCCTCGAAATCGCTTTCTCCTCGTCTCGTGTCATTGTATCAGACTAGGCGCACGTACCGAAAAACCAATCATTCCCTATACTGTATGCACGCCACATATCGTGGTCTCCAACTCGGTCAATAAAGGACCGCGATCGTTTCCCAAATAAGGTCGACTTGTACGCCAATCCGACATATAATCGATATTTATTGCCGGGGCCGGCCGCACCCGACCGAGACCCCACGCGAAGCTGAACGCGGCCGCCCCCTCAGTGTCTCGAACGATCGACGGACTCGTGTGAGGGAACCTATTTCACGGTCTTGAGGCCGAAAGAGCGCACGCACCGGCGGCTCGCGCTCGAGCGGGATCTCGGTCGAAAAAACGGGCGGCGGATCGATCGTCGGCGCGACTCGCGTTACTCGTCGTCCGCGGTCGCGTTTTCGGTTTCCGACTCCGTCTCGTTGCCCGTTGCGTTCGCCTCTTCCTCCTCCGTTTCCGCCGCTTCCTCGCCTCCTTCTTCCGTCGCTTCGTCTCCCGTTTCCGCTTCCTCGTCCTCAGCCTCCCCGTCTTCCGCTTCTCCGTCCGCCCCCGTTTCGTCTTCGGTCCCGACCGCGTCCTCGTGTTCCTCGATCTCCTCGCCGTCTCCTTCGGGAACGATGCGGTACACTTCGCCGGTCTCGCCCTCGGTGTAGCGGGCGGTCGTCAGCACGTAGAGTTCGCCGTCGTGGTCTCGCCCGAACGCGAGGACAAAGCGGTTGATCTCTCCGTTTTCGGAGCCGCCGACGGAGAGCTCCTGGATTTCCCAGAGGTCCTCCGCCGATCGGTCGGCGGTCGGTTCGTACTCCTCGACCGGCGAGGCGAACAGCCGTCCGCCGGGCGTTTCGAACGCATTGCTCCAGTCGCCGTAGACGTACATGTCCTGCAGTTCGGAAACGGTGTCACCCTCGTAGACGTATCCGCCGGTGATCGAGATCCCGATCGTCTCGTCGCCAACTTGGTGTGGGTAGTGGATGACCGGATCGAGTAGCTCCTCGCCGCCGCGGACGTCGTCCGGCGTCGAGTTCGGACAGTCCTCCCCCGGTTCGTTGGGATTATCGGTGCTGAAACACTCGATTCCCTCCTTGACGTTCCAGCCGTAGTTACCGCCGTTCTCGACGATGTTTACCTCCTCGAACAGGTTCTGTCCGACGTCGGCGACGAAGAACCGTCCCTCGCTATCGAACGACGCTCGCCAGGGGTTGCGCAGCCCCCACGCGTAGTACTCGCCGAGTCCCTCGTCGCTGTCGACGAAGGGGTTGTCATCGGGAATTCCGTACGGTTCGCCGTTTTCCCCCTCGGCGTCAACGTCGAGTCGGAGGATGCTGCCGAGGAAATTCTCCGTCGTGTTCTGTGCGTTGCCACCGTCGTTCTCGCCGTACCAGTCCTCGACGTGACCGAGTCCGGTGTCGTCGGCGTCACCGCCGTCACCGAGTGGCACGTAGAGGTACCCGTCCGGTCCGAAGAGCACTGCACCGGCGTTGTGGTTGAACTGCGGCTCCGGCACCTCGAGAAGCACTTCCTCGGAGTCGGGGTCACCCATCGCGTGGTCGTCGCCGTCGGTCGTGAACTCCGAGAGAACGGCCGTGTGGTCGTAGTCCTCGGGGGTGTCGTCAGTCGGAGGCGCGCTATACCTGACGAAGAAGCGACCGTTCTCCTGGAAGTCGGGGTGGAACGCCAGCCCGAGCAGTCCGCGCTCGTCGAAGCCGGCGTCGGTCGCCTCGCCGACATCGACCATCCGATCAGTGAGGTCGAGGAACGGCTCCTCCTGCAGTTCGGCGGTCCCACCCGCGGTGTCCGCGTCGCCCCCCGTCCCAGTCGTCGTCTCGTTTCCAGCCTCAGTATCGGTCTTCGTCTCGTTTCCAGCCTCGGTATCGGTCTTCGTCTCGTTTCCAGCCTCGGTATCGGTCTTCGTCTCGTTTCCAGCCTCGGTATCGGTCTTCGTCTCGTTTCCGTCCTCGATACACGTCTCGGTCTCGTTCTCAGTCTTCGTCTCGTTGCCGCTTTCGGCGCCAGTTTCCGTACCGGTTTCGGCTCCCGCCTCGAGGACGCGTATCTGTCCGGGCTGGTCGACGACGTAGTACCGGTCCTCCTGATCCGGCGCGACCTCGAAGCCGACTGGGGAGGTGAGCCCGCTGGCGATCTGCTCGAGACCGATCGTTGGCCCCTCGGTCACGACGTCTCGTTCGGTCTCCTCGGTTTGCTGGTCTCCTCCTTCGGCCCCGGCCAACTGGATGTCGCCCCGCATCGAATTCGGGTGGACCGAACAATAGTACTCCGCCATCTCGGCGGTCGCCTCGAACTCGAGGGTCAGCGTCTCACCCTCCCCGTCGGTGATTTCGGTCCCTTCGAGTTCCTGTCCCTCCGAGTCGAGGAGCACGAAATCGTGTGGAAGTCCGTCGATGTTCTCCCAGGTGACCACGTACGACTGTCCCTCCTCCAGTTCCAGTGTCGGATTCGTTTCACCCTCAATCTCGGACGGTGACTGGCCGACCCAGCCGCTCGTCTCCCCGCCGAGTTCGAACTCTTGGGCCTCCTGAGCAGCCGATATTCCGCCCAGCCCTGCGACTACTCCGGTAGCCGCAGCGGTTTTCAGGAACAGCCGTCGTGACGATCCATCGAGATCTCGCTCGCGTCTCGCGTCTTCTCCGGATACCATGTTTCTTGCACCTACCCTATTCTCGGCAGAGATATCTATAAATCGAACATATTGTTGCACCGGAAACGCAATACTTGCTGGACCAGGTGGCAGCAGTCAGGCCCGCTGGGGCAGAAATATACTCATTGACCCGCCGGACGTTGTCTGGACATCTTAATATAATACTTCGCGTAGTAATACCGTTTTCTCTCAGATCTCGTGTCTGTTTCCGGTGTGACTGTGGCTCGATCGTCCCGTCCGCTCGGCGGTTCAGTCGGGATATCCGATACTGCGACTGCGCTCGTGTTCACAGTCCAGACGAACACCTCTCACAGAAGTTATGAGTGACCAGAGGGTCTGGTGAGGATGGCCTCGTCGGTGTGGCAGCGAGTAAATCCACCGTTGTTCGCTATCGATACGAGCACAATGACCAGTTCTCGACGAATGGGTAACCATCACGAAGCTGCCGTCCATCCGTTTTCGAATCCGATCCGTGAACGCGGATCTATTTCGTGACCGACCTCGTTTCGATCCCTCCGGCGAGTCGACTCTCGCCGGCTACAGATAGTTCGCGATCCAGTAGGCGATGTAGAGCCCGAACAGGACGACACCGCCAACCCGGGTGACGCGTCCCCGCGTGAGCATGACGGTCACGACGAGCACGCAGCCGGCGAAAAACGGCCAGTGAACCGTCAGGACGTCCCCGCCCGTACTGATCGGATGGAGCAATGCGATGATCCCGACGTTGGCCGTCATGTAGAAAACCGTGCTCCCGACGACGTTCCCGATGGCGAGTTCCGGCCGATTCCGTCGAACCGGTTCGACGGTGAGCGCCAGTTCCTCGATCGAGGCGATGAAACTCAATACCGTGGCACCGAACGCGAGCCCCGAGATACCGAACGCGACGAAGATACCCTCGGCGCTGACCACCGTGATACCTGACCCGATCGTCATTCCGATCACGGCGAGGACGGCGATGCCGAGATTGAAGAGTCCGCTTCGATGCTCGAACGATGGCACGAACTCGTCGATATCCAGGTCGAAATCCGGGCCGTTCGATCGGTCTCCGTCCGCTCTCGAGTCGTTGCCGTTCGATGTGGCCCGACTCCGACCCGTATTCGCGTCCGGTCCGGCATCGAAGTCGATCACCTCCTGTAGTTCAGCCGAGAGCAGATACGTCGTTTCGGCGCGGCGTTCGTGCCAGAAGATATAGGTCAGCAGCGGGACGAACAGGCCGAGGAGGACCGCTCCCTCGAGTGGACCGATCGTTCCCTCGAGCGACAGCGCAAACGCGGGAACGGGAACGAGAACGAGTAGCATCAGATAGGCTCGGGGAACGTCCATTCGAAACGGGACGAGGATCCCCGCGAGCCCGACGGCGACGGCGAGGACGAACAGCGACTCCCCGAAGACCGTCCCGAGCGCGAGCGACGGAAGGTCGACGAACGCCGCGGTTACGCCGAGGACGGCGTTCTCGAGGTCGACACCGGCCAGTACGACCGCGAGAAAGAAGCCGGAAACGCCGAGCGAAACAGCGCTCTGGGCGACGGCCTCGATGAAGATCTCGACGCACCAGATCACCAGCACGACGCCGACGAGAAACAGGCCGATGAGGGCCGCCGTCGAACTCGGAACGACCATGTCCGTGAGCCTATGCAACGCTCGTACTTAGTTTCTGATTGCGGTCACGACGAAACGCGACGGAGCGGTTGGGACGGTCTCCACGGGGACGATCGCAATCGCTGGTGTCCACGATCCGATCGTCACGGCCGTTGCAGCGCTGCCGGCGAGACCAGTTCCCCGAACTCACCGAGGCTCAGCCACCGATCGGAACGCCGCCGAAGACGACGATCGCGATCAGCCAGTAGGCGACGTAGATCCCGCCGAGGAGGAGCCCGTGCCATCGCTTCAGTTTGCCCTCGGAGAGGAAGTACGCGGCGAGGGCGGTCACGACGATCACCGTCGGGAGATGGAAGGTGAGCACGGACCGGGAGATCTCGAGGTCGCTGAGGAGCATGATGACGCCGACGTTTCCCGTCACCGAGAAGAGGACGCTCCCGATGACGTTTCCGACGCCGATCTCGGGGACGCCTCGTCGGACCGGCTCGATCGTGAGCATGATGTCTTCGAAGGTGAGGATCACCGTGAGGACGGTCGCCCCGAAGACGGTCTCCTCGAGGCCGAACCCGTCGATAACGACCTCCGACCCGGCCTCGAGCAACATCGACGCGAACACGATTCCGATCAGTGCGAGGACGGAGAGGGAGAGCCAGATCCACCCGGACGCGGGGCGACCGCCGACGAGTCGGTCCTCGGAGATTTCCGAGAACTCCGGCGGCAACGCGACGCCGCCGTCGGCCTGTATCTCCTCGCCGAGTTCGGTGTTCCGGAAGACCGGCGTGTCGCGCTGGTACTCTCGAGCGATGATATACCCGAACGTGAGGACGAACGCGCCGAGGAGCAGGAGTCCGTGGACGAACGTCAGCGTTCCGACGAGGACGAACGGAATCAACAACAGCGGTGCCAGCGCGAAGAGGACGACGTAATCGGACGGGAGATCGACCGGGAACGGTCTGATGATCGCGGCGAGCGCGAGCGTCACGCCGATGATCGCCAGTCCCGTTCCGAGCGCCGTCCCGAGGGCGGCACCCTCGAGGTTGCCGGCGGACAGAACGAGCGCGAGGATCGTGTCGTCGAACTCGAACCCGGTGAAGAGTATCGCGAGCGCGAACAGCGATATCTTCAGCTTCAGCGCCGCTCGAGTGAGATAACTGATCAACTTTTCAACGCAGACCGTCAATAGGATGCCACCGACGACGAGGACGAGCACCGCACCGAGCAGTCCCTGGCCGTCGACGAACCCCTCGATCGCCCCCTCGAGACCACCTTCGTTCTCCGCCGCGTCGCCGTCTTCACCCGCACTTCCGTCGTCGCCCTGAGCGACTACCGGTGCGACCGGAACTGCAACGAGCGTCGCGATCACCAGGAGAGCGGCGATGATCCGGCGAATCGATCGACGAGAGGGACGGCGTCTCGTACCGATCGAGAGCACTGAATTCACGACCCACGGTTGCCGCGATGCGATGGTGCTCTCGACGATGACCTCGAGCATGTGGGTTACTGCATGCGAACCAGTGCCATATAGCTACTAGGCCGGGGAGGACAGTTCATGGGAACTCCCTACACGAAATCCGTTGGAAATCTCTACACGGAATCCGTTGGAACTCTCTACACGGGTCTGTTGGGCACCATTCCCACTGTCCGACTCGAGCACGGACACGAGGAGGCCCTCACGACGATTCCGACTCGCTCTCGTCGTCGATCGGATCGGCCTGCAGGACGAACGCTCGCTCCGGCGGCGGGGCGATGCGCAACTCGATGCGCCGAGCGAGTTCGTAGTACTTCCGATTCCCGCGCCTGTAGTGTTCGACCAGCCCGGCTTCCTCGAGCGTCGAGAGGTGGTGTACGGCGGTTTTCCCGTCCATTCCGATCTCCGTTGCGAGTTCCGAGACGTACATCGGTTCCCGCGAGAGTTCCCTGAGAATCGCCAACCGCGTTCCGTTTCCCAGGGCGTCGAGCAGTGTCACACGCGTCTTTGGACACCCGAATCCAGAAGGGTTTCGCCGATTCTCACCGCGCTCGCGGTCGCGGCGATGGCGATATGCTGTCGATCAGACCTATCGAAATGCGTGACGCAGCTTTATCGGCGTCCTCGTGGGACGACCACCTATGAGCGATCGCGTTGACTTCCCCGACGACAGAACCGGCGACCGACGGACGATCACGAGTGGCTTCTTCGAACAGGAAGTGTACCTCTCGAGCGAGGAGACAGCCGCGTTCCTCCACGACCTCGCCGATCAGCTCGAGGCCGGATCGTCGTTTACGATCTCCGCGTCGGAGTGGGAGATCCCCTTCGACTACAGCGATCCCGTCGAGGTCGAGATCGAGTTCTCCCAACAACGAGAGCGGGAACTCGAGATCGAACTCGAGTTTACGGAACCGGCGGGCGGCGGTGACCTGTCCGTTCGGTAAGCGGTGGCGAAATCCGTCGACTCGAGATGCGGCCCGCGGCGGTCCGACGTGGTAACCGCGGATGACGGTCCGAATCCGTAGCGGTCGGTATCGGCGCGCACAGCTGCCGCTCTCGTGCGCTCAGCGACGGCCATCGACGGGGCGATCTCGGCTCGACCGATGTAATTGGTCGTGAGCGCGAGCCAATACGAATTTTCGCCCGTGAAACTCGCGATAACCGGCCGATTTGCCGGGGAACGGTGTGCGCGATTTACACGATTTCGGCTGGTCGGTCTCGTCGTCGCAGTCATGACTATTGATAACACGACCGAGCCGACGACCGATACCGCCTCCCGAGCGAGTGTTTCCCGACGATTTATCTTGGGGAGCATTGCCGTGGCGAGCGCGCTCGCGAGTCTCCCCACGGGCGCGTTCGGACGAGAGGACGACACGACGGGTGACCTCGAAACGGTCGCCGAGTTCGAGCCGCCCGCACTCCCGGAGAATCTCGCGATCGACGAGCGGGGAACCGTCTACTTGAGTATGGGCCCGTCGGGCGAGATCCGCGCCGTCGATTCCGAGGGGAATCAGTCGTCGGTCGCAACGCTCGATACCGGCGATCAGGGACTACTACTCGGCATTACCGTCCTCGACGGTGCGCTCTACGCCGCGAACGGGTCGGGCCAGCAGGAGACGCACGGCATCTGGAGCGTCGATCCGGAAGACGGCGAGCCCGAGCGGATCGCGTCGCTGTCGCCCGACGAATCGATGCCGAACGGGATCATCCCCGATCCCACGATGTCGGACGCGCTGCTCGTCTCCGATCACCTCGGCGGCGCGATCTGGCGCGTGACGACCGACGGCGAGGCCGAGCCGTGGGTTTCGGATTCGTCGCTCGAGCCGGATATGGACGCCCAGACGCCGGTCGGCGCTGACGGGCTGGCCGCCCATCCGGACGGTGACGTCTACGTCGGCAATCTCAACGCGGGATCGGTCATGCGAGTCCCGGTCGCGGACGACGGGAGCGCCGGACAGGTAGAACAGGTCGTCCAGGACGAGGGCCTGGTCGGCGCGGATGGAATGACGATCGACGAGGACGGGTCCCTGTACGTCGCAGTGAACGCGGCGAACGAGGTCGTCCGCGTGACGGACGATCAGGAGATCGAGACGCTCGCCAGCGGCGACCCCCTCGATTTCCCCGCGGACGTCCACTTCGGCACGACCGAGGAAACCGCGACGTCGCTGTACATCGCGAACTTCGCCTACGGGACCTTCCTCGAGGACGAGGAAGCCGCCGAACCGAGTCTCTCGAGAGTCGACGTCGGAACGGCCGGTTACTTCCCGGAGACCGCCGACGAAACGTCCGATACGGACGAGGAGGACGACAGCGCTGACGACGATCAGTCCGAAGACGACGCGAACGAGACGGACGACGACGAGTGACTCTGCGAACGCGCTCGGTCAGTGGCCGATCGAAAGCGGGAACTCTCCCGTCGGCTGACGGGGTGTCGTCACGGCGGCTGACAGAGCGGCGGCACTCTAGTACCAGCTGCAACGATTGACACACCGATCGCACAGTCCGCGGTTCTCGCTCACTGTGTTCGCTCCGAACCGCGCTTCGCTCCGAACTCGAGCGACCAGTGATCAGAAGTTGCGATTGGAAATAACTGTGATGAATCAACGCTTCGAAAGTTATTAATGGAGTGGTGTGGCGGTAGATTGCAATGGAACAAACCCTCGCGTTCGACACTGACGAGGTACACGAGCGGATCGTTACCGGGGTAGCAGCACTGGAGGGGACCGATCCCATGGAATTACCGCCGCTCTTTGACGCGGTCGATCCCGATGCACTCGGCGCAGTGTTCGCAGCCACGGAGTCCGGCGAACGGCGGTCGGGACACGTCGGATTTCCGTACGCCGGTCATCAGGTGCGAGTGGAGTTCGACGAGACCGGGAACCCCGTCGTGACGATCGATTGATTCGGAAAACGCCGTCATTCATCGACGAGTTCGTTCTCGCGATTCGATCACTCAGAACGACTCCTGACCCGGCAGCGTACCGTCATTGGTCACGTGGTCGCATTATAGTAGCTACTGAAACGATTTCCACACTGTTCGCAACGCCGTCGTGCGATCAAATGTGCAGTGACTGTCAGTGGCTACTATACCGTCGCCACTGACAGTCTGTGGGCACCCGATCGGATGACGGCTGTGCGATCAGCGCGCACCACGTTTCGGTCGCTAGTATAATGGACCATCGGCCGGTACGGTTTCCCAATGGCACGACTCGAGGGGCTGCGGGTGTATCCGGTGAAGGGTCTCGACGGCATCGATCTCGAGGCGGCTGAGATCCTCGAGGGCGGGACCGTTGCCCACGACCGGGAGTTCGCGCTGTTCGACGCTGACGGCGACGTACTCAACGGGAAGCGGGCCGATCGAGTGCACGACCTCGATACGGATTTCGATCCCGAAACGCGTGAGCTCGCAATCGAGACGCTCGACGGGGAACGGCAGCGATTCGACCTCGAGTCCGATCGCGAGACCGCATCGGCCTGGTTGAGCGAGTTCTTCGATGTGGAGCTGTCGCTCGAGCGGGATCGATCGCTGGGGTTCGTGGATCGACGCGGGATGGGGCCGTCGGTGATCAGCACGGCGACGCTTCGCACCGTCGCCGACTGGTTCGACGAGATAACAGTCGAGGGCGCGCGGCGACGGCTCCGGGCGAACATCGAGGTCGGCGGCGTGGACCCGTTCTGGGAGGACCGGTTCGTCGGCGCGGACGCGCCGGCGTTCGAAGTCGGCGAGGTCCGGTTCGAGGGGGTGACACCCTGTGGCAGATGCGTCGTTCCCCAGCGCGATCCCGACACCGGCGACCCGACTCCGGGGTTTCGAGAGCAGTTCGTTCAGCGCCGCGAGGAAACCTTCCCCGACTGGGCGGACGCGGACGCGTTCGACCACTACTATTCGCTGATGCTCATCGCGCGCGTCCCCGAACACGATCGCGGCGAGACCCTCCGGGTGGACGATCCGGTCGCGATAGTCGACGACTGACGAGAGGCGGATACCGCCGACCGTCTCAGTGATCGATCTCGGGCCGCTGGAACGTTGTTTCCGCCTCCGTTCGTCCGTCGTGCGATTTCTCCAGCGCCCGTTCGAGTTCCGGCGCGGCCAGCAGCTCGTTTCGGTCGGGCTCCTCTGGCCGCCGGAAGTAGTACGTCTCCGCACAGCCGGCGACCAGCTCCGAGAGGGGTCGATCTTCGTCGTGGACGATCGAGACGAGATCCCCCGTCACTGCGACGAGTACTGCGTCGTTCGGTTTGTACAGGGCGTCCCGGAGTTCGCAGACGGTACAGTCGGCCGGTAACTCGAGGGTGACGCCGTCGACGGTCGCCCATCGCGTCTCCATACGTGATCGTTCGGGCAAGAGCATCTATACGGTTGTGCCCGCAGACACATGCCGGCCGAGCGGCCGCACCGCCATCGTTGGTTCCTGCGACTACCGACTAGTCGACCGTCCACGGCGACGAGACCGCGCCGGCCTCGAGCGGACGGTCGGCCGGCGACCGCGTCAGGAAACGCTTAGGGCGTCCCGTCCGAAAATTCGAGTGTGAGCGAGAATCGCGTCGTTCAGGGACGAATGGTGACGGCCAAAAAACTCGCCGAGATCGTCGAGGGCGACTCCGTCATGGAGGTCGACTCGATCGAGGAAGCCGACGAGGAGTGTCCGTCGTGTGGCGGCTCCGTCCTGGCGGTGACCTACATGCCGTCGGTGACCGAACTGGTCACCGGTCGGAAGTGCCAGGACTGCGACTGGAGCGAGACGGATCGGGACTGATCGGAATCGAACGCGTCGTCCACGTCCGTCTCGAGTCTGTACTGTCGTCTCGAGTTACGAGGGAACGGGTGGCAGCGTCGCTTCGTCGATCCAGAACGCTTCGACGGCACGGCCGAGCTCCACGAACTCGGCCGGATCGCTCGGCTTGGTGAGATAGGCGTTTGCGCACAGTTCGTAACTCCTGACGATGTCTTCGGTCGCCTCCGAGCTCGTGAGGACGATGACCGGGAGCGACGTGAGATCCGACTCGTTCTTGAGCGTCTCGAGCACCTCGAATCCGCTCGTTCTGGGAAGGTTCAAATCGAGCAACATGAGATCCACGTCGGCACCGCCCGCGGACAGCACCTGCTCTTGCAGGAAATCGAGGGCGGATCCACCGTCCGCGAACGTGTGAAAGACCGTCTCGAATCCCGCCGTTTTGAACGCCTCCTCGATCAGGCGAACGTCGCCGGGATTGTCTTCGACGAGGAGAATGGAAACCGGATCGGGAGATGATTGGTGGGACACTGCGTATC
Source organism: Natrinema soli (assembly GCF_028618695.1). Next base: position 17,533 of record NZ_JAQIVI010000549.1, read on the forward strand.
TATCGAGATGGGTGATGGGGGCTTAAGGCTGATCACAAAGCACGTTGGATCCGTGTCACTGTTTCTGAAAATCGGCCGCCGTTGCCGGACCACACCGTCCCCGATATCGTCCGCGACCGTTCGCGCCACGGTCGTTCGACGCCCGGTCTCGGCCGTTACCGTTCGACGATCGTTCCCCCGGCCAACCCCTCCCACTCGACGCGATAGCCGAGTCGCGAGAGGATCGCGCTCGAGTCGGTGAGATCGAACTCCTCGAGGACCGCGTCGGCATCCTCGAGTGCCATTCCCGGCTCGATTTCGTCCGCCACCCGCTCGAGAACGATGGGGCGAACCAGCGTTCGACCGACTCGTTCGTGTTCGGGAAACGCCTTGTCCGCGAGCGCGTCCGGACTCGCGCCGTGGCGATCGGCCAACGCGTCCACCGTGA
>NZ_JAQIVI010000055.1 GCF_028618695.1 Natrinema soli
ACGCGTCGCGGAGGCCGACCAGCTCGAGCGCCTCGAGCGTCCGGTCGTCGACAGTCGGCCGGCTCCGGATCCACCGGTCCGCGAGTCGTCGGACGAATTCCTGGACGCGGTGCAACCACGACCGGCGAACCCGCCGGCCGATATCGACGTTGCGCGCCACCGAGGTCTCGAACAGGCTCGCCTGCTGGAAGACCATGCCGATTCGCCGCCGGCACTCGAGTCGATCGTCTCGCGACAGCGACCACGGATCCGTCCCGTCGCAACGGACGACACCGTCGGTCGGTCGCTCGAACAGCGCGGCCAGCCGCAACAGCGTCGTCTTGCCGGCCCCCGAGGGGCCGATCACCGTCACGATCTCGCCGGACCTGAGAGTTAGCGAGACATCTTCCAGAATGTCCGTGTCGTCGACGCCGTAGGACGCGTGCTCGAGCTCGAGGTTCATCGCCGATCGACCTCCATTGCAGTCGCTCGAATCATTATCGACCTCCGAGCCGCAGGACGATCCCGTTGACGAGCAAGACGAGGACGAGCAACACCGCGCCGAGTATCAGCGCTGTTTCGAACTCCCCCTTTCGCACTTCGAACTGGATCGCCGTGGTCAGCGTCCGGGTCTTCGAGGTCCCGTCGGCGTAGGCGATGTTGCCACCGACGATCAGGACGGAACCGACCTCGCTGATCGCGCGGCCGAAGCCGGCCAGGATCCCGGTGATGACGCCGTACCGCGCTTCCTTGAGGGTGACCAGTGCGACGTCGGCTCGAGTCCCCCCGACGCCGTAGGCAGCGTCCCGGACGGCCTCGTCGACGCTCTCGACCGCGGAGAGCGCGACGCCGGTGATGACCGGCGCGGCGAGTACGAGTTGCGAGATGATCATCGCCTCCGGCGTATAGATAAGATTCAGCGTTCCCAGGGGTCCCTGATTCGAGAGAACGTACCAGACGAGGAGTCCGACGACGACGCTCGGAAACCCCATCCCGGTGTTGATGACGGCGGTGACGAACCGCTTTCCGCGGAAGTCCGCGAAGCCGACGGCGAAGGCGATCGGGAGGCTCACGACGGTGCTCAGCACGATTGCGGTCAGACTGACCGTCAGCGATATCCGAATAATGCTCCGGAGATAGGTCGGATCGGAGAGCGCGTCGAATGGCATTGGGAGTGAAATGGACCGGGCAGATGGGCAGGCTGGAACTCACTCGTCCGACGAGTCGGGCTGCCATCCCTCCGGCACGTACTGCTGGAAGTTCGGATTCTCCGACAGGGCCTCGGGATAGAACAGCTGTTCGCCGTTCGCGGTGAAGTCCTCGATGACCTCCTGTCCGTCGGGACTCGTCACGAAGCCGATGTATGCTATCGCGAGCTGATAGTTCACGTTCGAGTGGATCTCGGGGTTGACCGCCATGATCCCGTAGGGGTTCGCGAGCAGCTCCGGCCCGCCCTCGATCGGACCCTGAACCAGGATCTCGAGGTCGATGTCGTCTCGCGAGAGGTACGTGCCCCGATCGGCGAGCGTGTAGGCTCCCGCCTCGTTCGCGTGGGTCAGCGTTTCGCCCATTCCCTGACCGAGTTCCTGATACCACTCGCCGCCGGGCTCGATGCCGGCTTCCTCCCAGATAACCAGCTCTTTGGTGTGTGTCCCGGACTCGTCCCCGCGGGAGACGAACGCCGCTTCCGCGCTCGCGATAGCGTCGAAGGCGGCCACCGCACCCTCGGCGTCGCTCGCGCCCGCCGGATCGTCGCTCGGGCCCACGATCACGAAGTCGTTGAACATCAGGTCACGTCGGTTGACGCCGTATCCCTCCTGCATAAACTCGTCTTCGCGCGAGCGGGCGTGAACCAGAATAACGTCGGCGTTCCCGTTACGAGCGGACTCAATGGCTTGCCCCGTTCCCTGGGCGTTGGCCGCGACTCGCGTCCCGAACCGTTCCTCGAACGCCGCGTTGAGTTCATCGAGCAGTCCCGTCGCTTCCGTGCTCGTCGTCGTCGCGAGCGCGAGTTCCTCGCCGGCGATCGATCCCTCGCTCTGGTCGTCCCCGAGTCCGAGACAGCCGCCAACGGCAGCGGCGATCCCCGCTGCACTCGCCCCGAGTAGCTCTCGTCGTCGATATTCCATATCGGGAACAACGATGGATCACAGTGTGATAAACGTACCGCTCAAGGGATCCGACAGCGGTTACCGAGACCGCTCTCGGACTCGATGCGAGTGGAACCGTAACTGTATCCGGTTACAGTGAGACGATCGACCCAATCGACGCTCGGTCAAAACTAGTCGGACTGCGCCAGCGCTACCACGACGTTCCGGACGGAGCGCATGCTCGTCGCGATCGACATGATCTCAGCCATCAGCGCCTGCTGGGACACCGTCGGAATAGATCCGATACTCCACTTGCATCCTCTCCGCCTCGCACAGCTGACAGGAGACGCCGTCCTCGTCGAGGAACGTGTAAAATCCGGGCGTCGCCGCCAGCATCGGCCCGACGTACTCGAGCAACTCGTTCCGTCGCTGATCGTCGTGGAGCAGGTTTCGAGCCCGCTCGGTGTCGAACCCGCACCGGCCGACGGTCCGAACCGGGCCGAACTCGGACTCCGTGACGACGTGGACCGGCAGCTGCGAGAGCTTGACCTGGAAATTGAATTCGGTGTCCTCGTCGGTGCGGGGAGTCACGTTTCGGATGGCCGTGTCGTCCAGCCAGTGGCGGAGCTGGGTCTCGCTGCTGTGTCTCGTGATATGCGGGCCGTACACGAATAACTGGATACGCCTTCAGCGGAAGCGTTTCTGTTCCCGGCGCTCTCGTCCTCAACATCTCGAGGCCGGAGCCGGAATCGATCCGCGCTATCCGTGCTTGTCCGGCATCGTCGAGTGCCGCGTCGTCGTGCGCATATCCGCCCGTTTGGACGGTGGCGGTGCCATCGTGGAGTGGCGGCTGGGTCCGCCCGACGCCGTTCCGCGATCCTCGTCGCCGCCGAGTCCCGATCCCAGAAGTCCCTCGTCGTCCCCGTCAGCGTCCTCCTCGTCCGCTGTATCGTCGGCTGTTTCTTCTTCGTCTGTTGCTTCTTCGGCTGTGGCTTCGTCAGCGGTCTCAACGTCGGCGTCCTGGGCGTCGCCTGCGGTATCGGTATCGGCGCTTCCGGCGCTCGCCGACTCGAGTCGCTCTTTGAGTTGCTGGACGTCGTCGCCGAACTGCTCGAACGAAGATTGCATCGACGACCGGAGGCGGTCTCCGAGATCGTCAGCCGTCTCGTCCGCTTCCGACTCGACCGCCTCGTCCTCGGAAGCCGTCGACTCGTCGTCCGGTGTGTCCTCGTCGACGTTGTTCTCCTCCGTCTCCGCCTCTTCGTCGGCACCGGATTCGGCCCGTTCGCTCATCGTCTCTCGAAGATCACCGACAGCCCCTTCAAAGCTACCGTCGTCGGCCCGGTCGGCGAGTTTTGCGAGGTGGAGCAACCGCCGGAGATCCTCGAGATTCTCCTGCTCGCCGCGAGCGATGGCCTCCGGGATCGAATCCGGTTCGGAGCCGTCTTCGAGCGTGTCCAGTCCGACCGCCGCGAGCAGTTCGGCTGGGTCGGCCGACTCGAGGAGGTCGCTCGCCTCCCGGGCGGTCTCGAGGAGGTCCCGCTCGGCCGATTCGCGCTCGTCGCTCGAGTCATCCTCGCTACCCGAATCGCTGCTGGAAACGATCGATCCGCTGAACGCGTCGGCCTCGTTCAGTACCTCGTGCACTCGATCGTGGAGTTGTGAGTCGCTCATCTCTGGCTTTCAGATAGCACCGCCGTGTCGTGTGCGGTCGTCGGATCGGGAGCGACGGAGTGCAGTCGATCGTCTCGTCCACGGTAGCCGTCACTCGGCTTCAGCTTCCGCTTCCGATTCCTCGTCCGGGTCGGAGTCCGACCCCTCATCTGTGACCGCCTCGATGATCTCGTCGGTCATCTCCTCTCGGCTGAGGTTCGCCTTCACGCCGACGTCCTTCGCGACCGACTGCAGATCGCTGTAGGACATCACGCCGAGGAAGTCCTCGAGCGTGTCCGTCCGGAGATCCTCGAGATCCTCCGCGGACGGCTCATCCTCACCCGCTTCGGACGGTTCGGCTTCGTCGGTCGATTCTTCGCTTTCGTCAGCCGTCTCGTCAGCTTCGTCAGCCGATTCGTCAGCTTCGTCGCCCGTCTCTTCGCCGTCCTCGCTCCCTCCGCCGACCGTCTCTTTGGCTTTGCTAGCAGCTTCTTCGGCCGATTCTTTGGCCGTATCGGCGGCCTCTTTGACTGACTCCGTGGTGCTCGTTCCCTCGCTTTCAGTGCTGTCGTCCTCCTGTGTGTCCGTTTCGTCCGTCTGCTCTTCGTCCTCGGATTCCGCTTGCTCCTCGCTCTCGGATTCGTTCTCGTCGGTCTCGTCGGTGTCGTCGCTCTCGTCGCTTCCAACGCCGTCGAGGAGTCCCTCGAGACTGCTGCCGTCGGTCACGCCCGTGGCCATCGACTCGAGCGAGTCGCGGCCCTCCACGTTCGCGACCGACTCGCGGAGGGCGTCCCGAATCGCCGTCGAGAGATCCGTTCGGATCTCGTCGAGTTCCTTTCCTTCATCGACGCCCGCGGCGATCGTTTCGTGGATCTCCCGACCGATGGCCGCGCCGACTTCGCGCCCGAACCGTTCGCCGAACTGGCGACCGACCGCAGCGCCGACTTCCCCGCCGTCGATGTTGTCCTCGAGACTCCCGTCACCGAGCATATCAGCGACGTCGAGCTGATTGCTGACCTCATCGGCAACCATACTCTTCAGTCCCGATTCGTTACTCACAGTGACCACCTCGAGTCGGCCTGCGGAGCGAGTGCATTCCCTGAATCACGGTCTTAGTCCTCGGCTTCGGCCGTCTGCGCTGATTCGTCGTCCGCCGATTCCTCGCTCTCGTCGGCATCGTCCTCGGATTCGTTCTCGCTGCTCTCGTCGTCACTCTCTTCCGCACCTTCTTCGTCCGCGTCGTCCGCTTCGTCTGCCTCCTCGCTATCCTCGGCGCTTTCGTCGTCAGATTCTTTATCCGCTTCATCGTCTTCCTCGCCGTCGTCGGCGCTTTCGTCGTCGGACTCCTCGTCCGTTTCATCCGCTTTCTCGCCGGAACTGAGGAGTTCGTCGACGACCATGTTCCCGATCGTCCGCCCGAGTGATTCGCCGATCGCCCGGCCGATGATCGCGCCGATCTGTCCGCCCAGCGCCTCTCCGAGCGGTTTGTCCCCGTCGATCTCGTCTTCCCACTCGGTCCCCTCGACCAGTTCGTCGACGTCGATGTTCTCGGTTATCTTCTCGGTATCGACCCGCTGTGTGAGTGACTCGTCGCTCATGATGTCGCCTCCGCCTGTGATGACTCCGACTGTCCGCCGCTCTCTTCGTCCCGATCCGGCTCGAGTTGCTCGAGTAGCTGTTCGAGCACCGCGCTAACGATCGCCGAGACGAGCTCCTCGGTGGGGACGCTCGGAACGAGCCCGGCCAGCTTCTCTCTCACCCAGCTCGCCGCTCCCATGACCCCGTCCTTCAGACGCTGTACCGCCGACGAAAGCGGACCGGGGGACTCGTCTTCGCTTTCGGACGCTTCTTCCTCTTCGGCGTCCGCCTCGCCCGCTTCCTCGCCCCCGCCGAAGAGCCCCGTGAGCTTTTCGACGGGCTTGTTCAGCAGGCTCTTGACGAACTCGATCGGCTTGCTCAACAGCGATTTCGCCGTGTCGATCATCGCGCCGGGGCCGTCCAGCAGCCCCGACACCGCCGACAGCAGATTGCCGAGCAGGTTGTTCTCGCCCGGTCGCGCCGAAACGTCCAGCGTCACCGGATCCAGATTGACCTCGAGTCCGAGCAGATCGAGGAACAGCCCGTCGAGGTCGAGGTGGAGGACGCCAGACGCGTCGTCGCCCTGGTAGACCTCGTCGGCACCCTCGACGTGGTACTCGTCTTCGTCCGCCTCGCCCTCGTCACCGCCCGCATCCTGCTCGCCGTCGCTTTCGGCTTCGATCTCCGGTTCTTCCGCCGACTCGCCTTTCGTCTCTGGCTCGTCCTCGGATTCCCCTTCGTCTTCAGCTTCTTTCGCATCTTCGGACTCCGTCTCCGCGTCTTCGGATTCGTCTTCCGACTCGGACGCTGCGCCTTCATCTTCGCCCCCCTCGTCACCCGCTTCAGGTTCCGATTCAGCGTCCGCCTCGCTCGAGTCGTCGTCTTGTTCGGCGTCGGACTCTTCCATCTCCGCCTGCCCACCGTCGGGCAGCACACGGCGTGGTCCGCCCGGCAACTCGGCTTCGTCGTGACGGCTCGAGGCATGTTCGGCTCCGTCGGGATCCGAACGTTCTTCGGCGCCGTCGGATGCGAAATCCTCGGTCATTATACGGAAACATAGACGAGAGAGAGCGTTGTGGGGGTTGGCCTTGCGTATGCGACTATCCGACGGGCTGCGGCAGAACATCCTGCGGGCGACCGAACCGATCGACCGCGTTACTCGAGCGAGCCGACGCGAAGCGCGTACTCGCCGCGCGTCTCGCCCTCGTCGTGGTACTCGACCGGCTCCTCGACGGCTGCGACCGTTCCGCTATCGACGGCCGCCGCCGTGGCGTTCCCAGCGAGGCGCTCGTAACCGCCCGCGCCGGACTCGAGGTCGAACCAGCGAACAGCGTGGGTATCCGGGTCGCGGACGCGGAAGTTCTGTGCACAGGGGGCAACGAGCCGCCCACCAGTGGCGGCCAGCCCGTGAACGAAGCCGCGGACCTCGTCGTCCCAGACGAGGTCCCCGTCGGCGTCGAACGCGGCGACGCGGTGTTCGTTCGGGTGTCGGCTCTCGGTTTCGCGGCTCTCGACCGCGTACGTGTTGCCGGTCACGAACGCCACTCGACCGTCGCTCGCGTAGGCGTGATTCGGGTACGCGTACAGCGTCTCGCTATCGATCTCGGTCTCGACGGCGAGGTCGACGTGCCAGCGCTCGGCACCGCCGGGACCGAGCAGGTAGCCGCGTTTGTCGCCGTGACTCGAGACGGCGATCGAGTCCCCGTCGACGGAAACGTCGCCGACGCGCCGGTCGCCGTCCGTTCCGGGGTCCCAGGTCCACTCGAGGTCGCCCGACCCCGCCTCGAGGACCACCAGTCCGGTGTCGTGCTCGCCCATGCACCGATTGTAACCGACCGCGAGCCGTTCGCCGGCCGCATCGAGATCGAGCGCGATCGGCGAGGCGTCGGTCTCGTACGTCCAGCGGACCGAGCCGTCGGCGTCGAACGCGTAGACGGTACTGTGCCACCGTCGAGTTTCGCCGTCGCGCTCGTAGCGTCGCGCGGCGGCGTACAGCCGCTCGTTGCCGTCGGCGTCGGTTCCGGTCTCGAGCGCGACCACGTACGGCAGGTAGAAGACAGTGTCCTTGACCGCCTCGCCGACGTCGTCAGCGGTGTCGTACCGCCAGCGCCGGTCGCCCGTCCCGGCGTCATAGGCTGCGATCGTTCCCGTTTCGCCGCGTCCGGCGACGATGATCGTCTCGTCGGTCTCGTCTCCGTCGGTTTCGTCCCCATCGCCCTCGAGCGACGCGATCCCGACCGCGTGGTCCGGATGATCGACGGACCACCGCGCCTCGAGCGAGTCAACATCGCGGGCGGTGACGGTTCCATCCCACGTCCCCGTGACGACGAGGTCTCCGTCCTCCGCAACGTGGACCGCAGATCGGGTCCACATGTGGCGGCTTCGGGCCGTCTCGATCTGGCCGAGCGGAACACCGCGGAACTCCACCGTACGTTCGGCTTCGGGTACAGTTTCGCTCATCGTCACTCCTCGACCGGGAACGTCTCGTGGAGCGTGTCGTGGGCATCGCCCAGCCCGTCTACGATACTTTCACCCTGCGCGCTCAGCCGCTGGACCGCTCGCTCGGCGTCGCGGACCGCCAGCAGTCGCCCGCGCGTGTAGTCGTATTCGGGGTCGTCGCTGTCCATCGACGCGACCTCCTCCTCTAAGTCGACCAGCGCAGCGTCGAGGTGGCGCTCGACTTCGGCGAGGCTGTCCGCTTCGGCGAGGCCCTGTATGGGGCCCTCAAGGTGGCCCTCGAGTTCGTTCTCCGCGTGATCGCGGGTGCTGTCGTCCCCGACGCCGAGGACGGTCATCAGTCCGAGTCGTAGCGCTTCGATTTCGTAGCAGCTCATGCGTGTCAGTAGTGGATTCTCGCTTTGTAGTCGATCGATTTCGGTGCGACTCCGTCGTGAGAAGACGTCAGAGGAGGCGATTCGGTCGGCGCGCTCACCGGGCGAACAGCGGTTCGCCGACGTCTTCGCGACGTCGGGCCGTCAGATACGTACCGACCAGAACGGCGATGGAGAGTACTGCGATGGCGAGCAGCACGTCTCCGTACAGTTCGGCATCCAGGAGCGGCTCCTGAACGGCCGAGAAGCCGAACGAGACGATGATGCCGTACGCGTACAGCGCGGCGATTCCCCAGCCGAGTTCCGGGAGCGTGCCGTCTCGCAGCGCGTACGCGACGACGGCGAGATACGCCGGCAGCACCAGCAGGTTGAGTACCATCGTCGCGTCCGGAACCGCGATAAATGCGGCGAACGCGACGAGGGGAACGTATCCCAGCGCGAGTACTTTCGGTCGGTGATCGCCGGCCATTACTGTCACTTTGTATGATATGTTCCATCAAAACCATTTCGATCACAACGTTTGGTCGACGAGGTCGCTGACGATCCGATCTCGATCCAGATGATCGCCGACGATCCGTTCGGCGTCGTCGTCTTCGACGTCGCCGTACCAGATCCCATCCGGATACACCGCGACCATCGGCCCGTCGCCGCAGCGTCCGAGACACGAGGAGCGGGTGATACGGGCGTCGCAGTGCGCTGAATCCCGGACTTCCTGGCGCAGGCGCTCGAGGACCGCCGGCGATCCCATCTTGGCACAGGTCTGGTTGGTACAGACCGCGACGTGCTTTTCGGGCGCGTCGTGGCTGTGCGGTTCGTCGTCGACGTCCTCGCGGTCGGCGTGGGCCTCCTGATGAGCCAGCGCGCGCAGCATGGCTCGAGCGCCGCCGACGTCCTCCTCGTAGCCCTCGAGATCGACCTTGTACTTGCACGTGTCACAGGACATCTCGACGCTCCCCGACCGCGCCTCCTCCCAGCGGTCGGCGAAGACGTCGAGCAGTCGTGAATCGGTCCCGAGCGGGTCGCCAGCGAGCGCGTCGACGTACGGATACTCGTCGTCGAAGTCGGCCGTCCAGTCCCGGACTCGCTGGGTGAGGACGCCGTCGCCGAGCATGTACGGAAGGACGACGACCGCGTCGGGCCGGTGCTTCGAGAGTCCGTGGAGGCTCTCCTCGAGCGTCGGCTCCGTGACGCCGATGAACGAAGCCTCGACGCGGTCGAACTCGCGACCCTCGTAGAGCAACCGTGCGAGCTTGTGCACGTCGCCGTTGGCGTCCGGATCGCTCGAGCCGCGGCCGCAGACGACGACGGCGACGTCCTCCTCCTCGCGGTCGACGCCCAACTCGCGCTCGACTTCGTCGGCGCGGTCGTCCAGCAGATCCAGAATCGCGGGGTGAACCCCCAGATGCGCGCCGTTGGCGATCTCGAGGTCGCGTTCGGCCCGGGCCTGTTCGATCGCCAGGGGAACGTCGTTCTTGACGTGGCTCGCGGCGAACAGCGAGCAGTGGACGACGGTGACCTGCGACGCGACGGGTTCGAGCCCCGCGAAGGCCTCGTCGATCGCCGGCTCCGCGAGCTCGAGGAACGCGGCGTCGACCGGGAT